>CAXBNA010000264.1:0-7705 GCA_963976915.1 uncultured Verrucomicrobiales bacterium | reverse complement strand
CAAATCAATGGGGGCTTGCTGGAACGACTCGATACGTAGCGCGGCTGAGCGGGTGCCACGCTTATCGCCACCCGCGTCGGTCCACCCTTGGGTCAGCCGGTGCGCAGCCTCGGCTTCGCTCCTGACGGAACCTTGCTCGCGCTGCTCGATGACTCCCCGGGAAGCGACGAACTCGTCGAGATCGACCTGGCGGCCCTTGCGGCGTCGAGTCCCACACCGACCACAGCCATCGGGCAGGTGGGGCTTTCGCCGGTGGAAGGCATCGCCGTGGATCGTACGGGCGTGGTTTTCGCCACCCATCGCGTCAATGCCACGGACTCCATCTTGGCGAGCCTCACCGGCGCCACGCCGTTGCCTTCCATGGCCCGCGACATGCCTTGGTTCGACCTCACCGTCATGCCGGACGCCTTCCCGTCGCTCGAACTCGTGGGAGGCTTCCACGACGGCATCATCACTTCGCCGAATCCCGAGCGTCTCGTCACTGGGGACTTCAATGGCGATGGCCACACGGACGTCGCCTACGTGCAGACCGTTTTCTTGAGTCCGCAGAAATCCAACCTCAAGATTTTCGACGGTGACGGCACAGGTTCGTTCGGTAGTGGCGCCGCCGCCAACGTCCCGCGCCAGTCCTTCCAGATCACGGCCGACGATCCCGATGAGTTCGCCACCAGCGCGGCTTCCGCCGATTTCAATGGCGACGGCGTGGACGACTTGGTCGCTGCCGACCCGCAGCAGGGCTTCGGTGGCGGGGCAGGGGAATTCGAGCTGATGCTGTCGAACGGCGCGCCGGGTTCCTACACCGCCCACACGCAGAGTCAGGTCCCCACCACCGGACGTTGCACCTGGGTCACTACCGCCAACCTCAATCCCGACGAGGACACCCACGCCGACGTGCTCGTTGGCACCGAAGATGGCGTGTTCATCTTCTTCGGCAATGGCGTGGGTGCTTTTCCAACCGTGGTCACCATTCGGAACTCCAGCCCTGATCCCAACGGCTCCGGCAGCGCCGCCTTTTCCATTGGCGACCTCAACGACGACACCCTGCCCGACATCGGTGGCACCGGTCTCTACTTCCTCAACAACGGGATGAAGAGCTTTACCGAACTCACCTACAGCGTCCCGCAGGGCGGCGAGGCGCCGCCCGCATCGGTGAGCGGGATCGGCAACTTCGACGGCTACGACGGCAACGACCTCGCCGTGCTCTTTGTGGACGAGAATTCGTACGAGGGCCGCCTCCGCTTCTTCCCGACCAATGGCGGCACCCTCCTCACTCCGGTGGACTACCCCGTCGGGTGTGGCGGATCGCCGCTGAGCGACATCCTCCTCACCGCCGACCTCGACGGCGATGGCGCGGACGACATCCTCGCCGGAGCTTATGAGCAATCCTACGACCTGCTCTTCTCCCCCGGCACGCCGCTGGCGGCGACCATACGCGTTGACGGCAGCGGCCCCAATGAGATCGATTGGACCCTCGCCACCGCCATCTGCATCGGCGACTTCATCGAAGGCGACGGTGGCCGCCTGGAAATCCTCGTCGGCGACGACGGCCAACCCGGCGACGACTTCCAACTCTACCGCCTCAACAATCCTTTTTCGGAGTGATCCTGCCGGGAGAGTTCTTGGCTCAACGAACGGGACTGCACCGCACCGTCTGCAGCCACCCAAACACTTCTTCACCCGCCCGGGTCACTCTTCCTTATGGACGCTTGGTTTTTGGAAGAAACGGCAGGTCAATGTTTTCGACAGCAGGGTGGCGGGTTGCCTGAAGATCGACCTCGAACGGGCCTAGAAATGAGTTGCCCGCGAGATCCTCCAGGTTTGGAGCGATGCCGAGGTGGCAGGTGGTGGTACTCCAAGGGTGGTCGGGAACGAAACTCCACTCGGTCCCGCTCGCATTCACGGAGCCTGAGCCTGGGAGGATGCTTTTTCCGCGTCTGACTTGAAGTGCCGTGGCGAGCATCGCGGTGTCCAGCGCTTCTGGAAACCTTGCGACCAGCGGTCGTCGGGAGCCGGATTCTGGAATCGTCATTTCGATGGAAGAAATGTCTGGCGGTTCATGGTCTGGCTCGGTGGTGGCGAAGGCGATGCGCACGTCTTCGCCCAGCGCGATGCCTGCGGTGCTGCGCCACGATCCGTTGATGACGAGTCGGTAGGTTCCGTTGGGCAGCAGCACCGGGCCTTCGTCTTCATTCAGGTTCACCCCTTGCTTTTGGCGGCCTGGATGAAACCAGACTGTCAGGCGCTTTCCGTCGGGCGACCAAAGCTCCGTCTCCCGAAAAGGGCCTTCAATTTCCCGGTCTCCAGCATCGAACAGTCGCAGTCGTTCGAGAAAGACTCCCTGCTCCATGGGTTCCGAGAAATGGAGGTAGAATCGGAGGGCATTGGCGGGGAGGGAAACTCCGGACGGTCGCAGGAAAACCCTGGATCGTTTCTGGTTCGCTTGGGGAACGTAGAACTCGACATGTTGAGGTTCGCCATCGGGCTCACGCCACTCAAACCGATAGTGTTGCCCCGTGGGCAAAGGCAGCGTTGGGTGAAAAACAAGACGATCTTCCTGGCGATCAAATGCACCCATGATGGCCGACCCGCCCTTCGTGCGGCGGACCGCGAATACGGCCTCGGGGCTGGCTTTGGCAGCGATTTCGATGCGTTGACTTTCCTCCGCTGCTGCTGAGACGGCAAGGCATCCCCACAGCATAAGACTGGCGACGAGCCGTCCCGTACGCGGAATCCGCTGGATTGGCGCTTTCAAAGCCTGAATGCGGAATCGCGCGCTTCGTCCTCCCTCAACGCTTGCGCTCAGGGCAGATTGGCGACCTCAAGATTAAGGCGACCTTCCGTGTCGCGCAGGACGATCATGTCCCGCTCACCCAGTTTCGCCACCTGAACGGCGCCGAACAGGGCATCGACGATCTCGATTCCTTCGGGACCGGATTTTTCGTTCACGTCCCGGCGAGCGGCGTTTTCGTTGGCCTGGTCTTCGGCGGCATTGATGTAGTCCATGCTGACGCGGGCACCCCAGAGTTTGCTGGGACCAAAGCTGTTGTCCTTGAATCGCTGGGTGTGGACCACGAGCCACTCCTTGCCGTTGGCGTCGGTGTAATCGAAGAGGTCGATGGGCCGGTTGCCGCTGCCCAGTTCCACCATGCTCACGCCTTTGACCTTGGCACCGTTTTCGAGGTCATCGACACGGAACTTGGCCACGGGCGTGCAGGCGAACGCCCCCACGACATAACGTCCGTCCTTGGAATCGTAGGGGATAAAGCTCTGAATCGGGGCCTTCGTTTCCCATTTGCGGTGGGCCACATGATACGTTTCGGCACTGAACACATCGGCAGTCGCCCCGTGTCTCACGGGCACGGGAATGGTGAAGATGCGGCTGGCGAACTCTTCGTTGCACGAACCGGTTGCGAAGATGCGGTCGCGATCAAAAGCGACGTCCGTGACTTTGGTCACCTTGCTGCCGGACCCGCCGGGAAGCGTGACGGAGGCATGGCTCAGCTTGGAGGTGTCCAGCGGCGCCACGTTGCCTCCGGCGTCAATCGTGACGATCAACGCGGCATTGTCCGGGCGGCGCTGCACGGCCAGGTAGACCTTGCCGCTTGCGGGGTTCACGGCCATGTCGAGAACGGAGATATTGCCAGCGTCCGTCCCAAGTCCACCGGCGATGGTTCCGGCGACGTCCCTCACGGGCTGGGATAGCACCTGAAACGGTCCCGTGTCCCCAGTCTCGATCGCGGTCACCGTCGCTGTGGAGGAATCCGCGAGAATCAGTAGCCCCTCCGGTCCAAAGGTCAGCGTGCTGAGCGACTTGAGCTTCAGTCCCGAAGGTTGGGCGTTTTCAAGCAGGGCTGCGTGGGAAGAGGGAGCGGCCGTGAGCACGGCTGCGGCGACAAGGGAAGCGAGACATTTCATGGCTGGTCCGAGAGTAACGCACCCACGCGGCGCATTCTTCACAGGGCCGACGAGAATGACGGTCCCCATTGAACGGCGTGCCGAAGGGCCTTCAACGGCGCCGATCACCATGAACTCCACCTCATCGCTGAGGCACAAGCTCGCGAAATCTCTGTAGTCTACGGCCAGCCGGATCGTCGCCGTGGAGTTGTTCGAGACCATTAGGCCGCTCTGCCGAAGTGGCCGCGTGCCAATGGGCGCGGGTCTGGGCGGCGGATAAGGCTGCTGCGGTGGGGAGTCGAGTGGGCGGATTGTGCGACAGGCAAAGACGCACTCAATGGCTGAGAACGAAGTTCACCCCCGGATCAGCCACACAGCGGCGAAGGCGGTGAGGATGAAGAGGACCCACTCGAAGGGTTTTTGCGTGAGGCGTTTGAGGATCTGCCAGCCGATGAGGACACCGAGGATGACCGCAGGCAGGAGGACAAGGTTGGTCATCAGGGAGGGGCCGTTGATGATGCCGAGCTGGGCGCTGAAGGGGACTTTGAAAAGATTGATGAAGAGGAAGAAGCGGGTGAAGACGCCGAGGTGCTCTTTTTTCTCCAGCCTTTGGGCGAGGAGGTAGACGGTCATGACGGGACCGGCGGCGTTGGCGAGCATGGTGGTGACGCCAGCTCCGAGGCCCATCGTCCAAGTGAAGACATGGTGCTCGGTGAGGGCGAGGAGGTCTTGCTGTTTGAGATCAAGCAGGAGCTTGAAGGCGAGCAGGGCGAGAATGATCCAGCCGATGGTGACTCTGGCGGCGGCGTTGTCGATGTGAGCCAGAAGGAACCAGCCGGCGATGACGCCCAGGATGGCGGGCGGCGCCATGGGGACAATCTTTTTCCAGGAGCCGCCATGGCGATTGATCCAGACGCCCATGAAGTCGGCGGCGATAAGAAGTGGTAGAACAAGGCCGACGGATTCCTTCGCGCCGAAGGCCTTGGCCATGAGGACGACATTCAGCGTGGCGGTTCCAGAGAGACCGCTTTTGGAAAGGCCGATGCAGATGGCACCGAGGATGGCGAGGAGCCAGATGGAGGGACCTCCCTGTAAGAGAGTGTGTTGTTCGAGCCAGGCGGACATTACGGAGAAGATGGCCAGACTGTGAGACAATCAGACGGTCAGACAAGTGGGAGAATGAGGCGGATCGTCAACCTGGCAAGTCGCCACGGGTGCTGGGCCAAATCGTGCATCGCAAAGTGACCACGGACCCTTGTTGATCCGGACTCCCAGTTGCAAGGGAAGGGAGTTTCTCCAAGCGGATTGCTGTCCGTCAACGGATCATGGCGGCGATGCGATGGACAACTTGAGTCAACTCGCCCGCTTCATAGGGCTTGGGGAGGACGGCGACGAAGCCGCGGTCGAGGAAGCCTTTTTGGACTTCTTCGTTCACGCTCCCGCTCGTGACCACAAGTTTGGCGTCTGGATCATAGCGCAGGATCTCCTGAGCGGTTTCGGACCCGTTGATTCCGCCACGCAAGTTGAGATCCATGAGCACGACGTCTGGCGTCATGTCTTCACGACTGAGGTGTTGGTACCGCTTGATGGCATCCTGTCCGCTGCCGCATTCAAAAACTTCGTAGCCGCAGCGGGTGAGGATCATCTTGGCGACGCAACGCAGATCCGGTTCGTCATCGACGATCAAGACGCGACCCTGGCCATGTACCAGCGGCACAGGCGTGTCGTGGGATTCACTTTCGGCGTCGGCCTCACCCTCGGCACTCGGCAGTGAACTCTCTGCGGCTGGCAGCAGCAGGCGAAACTCGGTCCCGACTCCCAGTCTTGAGTTCACCGAAATATGGCCGTTGTGCTCCTCAACGAAGCGCTTGCAGGTGGTCAGGCCAATTCCGTTGCCGTCATCCTTCGTTGTGAAGGCGACCTTGAACATGCGACCCAAATTGTCCTCGCTGATGCCGCAGCCGCGATCTTGCACCGTAATGGAGACATACTGGCCCGGCGGGAGGGGCGCATCCTCCTCGGGAGTGATGAGGTGATTGGAGGCCTCGATATTGAGATGTCCTCCGCGTGGCATGGCCTGAATGCCATTCATCACCAGATTTTGCAGCACCTGACTGATCCGGACCGGATTGGCGAGGATCTTCCGCAGGTGCTCCTGGGTTTCGACGTGAACATTCACATTGGAGCCAGCTGCAGCGAAGCTGACTGTGTCCCGGATCAGTGTCGACACATCGGTCGGTTGAAATTCCGACTGCCGTGACTGGCTGGCGCTCACGACTTGGGAGGTGAACTGCCGGGCGCGGCGCAGGCCGGTGTGAACGACTCGGAGCTGGTCCATCAAGTCGGGCGTGGTCTGAATGCGCTGTAGCACGTCCGAGAGCTGCATGGTGGCAGGCCCCAACAAATTGTTGACGTCATGGGCCATGCCCTGAGCGAGGGCGGCGAGATTGTCCTTCCGCAGGCGGGCGGCTTGAGCCTCGGGGTCCTCGGGGGCGGGTTGTGGGGATGCGAGGACCGGTTCGACCGTTTTGGTGATCGAGAATGAAAGGGTGTAGTTCAGGAGTTTGCGATCCTGATTGAAGACGGCCCGGACACGCCATCTGCAGACCGGTTTTTCTGAGCCGTAGAGACATTGAAGCTTGGCTTCGCATTCATCGGTTCCTCCTGCGGCGACGGCCCGGGAGAGGCTGGATTCGAGTTCGGCCACCGATTCATCGTCTGCGCCAAGGTCGCGCAGGGCCATGCCGCGGAGGCCCTGACCGGGCTCCACTCCGACGAGGCAAGCCGCAGGGGCATTGCTGTAAATGACCTTTGGACCGGTGGAATCGGAGGACTCCGGTTGAAGAATGACGATGGCCTCAGGAATCTGATCGAGCGCAACCCGGAAGTAGTAGTTTGCGGTCTGGAGCCTCGTGATGGTGTCGTCCACCGGGAGAGTGGCGCTGGAGACGGGAGAATCGGGAAAGGGAGTCATGGGGAGCCGCCGGGTTATGCTCCAGTAAACAAAAGTCGATAGTTAAGTAAACCTTATTTTTTAGCAGATTTGATTTTTTGATTCCCATTTTTGAAAATGCGGTGATTCAGAGCTCTGCAGCCAGCCTGAAAATCTCCGGAAAACGGAGCGAAAAACCCCTTGCTGCTTGGAATTCGTCCACTAAACTCTGCGCCCCTATGTCCAAGAACGCTGGTATCGCGAAAACGAGGAAATCCGTCTCCAAACGGTTCAAACTTACTGCCTCGGGTAAGTTGCTTCGCCGTAAACAAGGCAAGCGACACATCCTGCAGAATAAGAACCGCAAAAGGAAGCGCAACCTCGGTAAGGCAGCCCTCGTGGCTAAAGTGGATACTCCCGCGATGAAAGCGAACATGCCGTTTGCTTGATTCACAGGGAAGATCCGCTGGTTCCGTTTGCGGAGCCCCGGTGAGCCGTCTGATCCCACCCGCAGTGGGATCTTCGAACAGATGAGGCGACCCCACCGGCAATATTAACAACAGTCTGTTTCTGAAAGTAAAACATGCCAAGAGCCACTAATTCCCCAGCCAGCCGCAAGCGCCGGAAGCGCACCCTCGCCAAAGCGAAGGGTTTCCGCGGTTTTCGTTCCACTCACTATCGCTACGCCAAGGACGCTGTCCGGAAGGCGATGCAATACAGCTACCGTGACCGCAAGGTGCGGAAGCGTACGTTCCGCAACCTCTGGGTTCAGCGGATCAACGCTGCCACTCGTGCACACGATCTCAGCTACAGCCGTTTCATCGAAGGCCTGAAGGCTGCTGACATCCAATTGGACCGCAAAGTCCTCGCGGATCTCGC
>CAXBNA010000263.1:0-7798 GCA_963976915.1 uncultured Verrucomicrobiales bacterium | reverse complement strand
AAGCCTCGCCCTCCGATTTGATCAATGATCTTTCAGCCACTGAAGGGTGCGTGGATTGAAATCATCCATGCATTCCCAGTGGAAGGCGTGCCCGGCGTTGTCGTAGAGGTGGAGGTCGGCACCGGGGATGGCGGCGGCGACTTCCTCGCTCATCCACTTCGGCGTGAAGACGTCGTTCTTGCCACCGATGACGAGGGTGGGGCACTTGACGTTGGGGAGCTCACTGATCGTGTTGTGCGAGATCGCGGCGGCGCTTTGGGCTTCCATCGCGTGGACGGGCTGCGGGTCAGGGTTGGTGGCGGCGTCCTTGAGGCCCTGCTGCATGTTTTCGTAGCAGTCGTTGTTGTCGAACCAGGGCTTGGTGAAAATGAGCATCTGCACGTAGTGCATGAACTCTTCAGGCCGCATGGAGGCTTTGGAATTCATGAGGTGCTGCCAGGTGTAAACGCCGAAGCGATCCTGACGCGCCCAGGTGCACATGAGGATCATGCTCTTCACTTTTTCGGGATGACGAATCGCGAGCTGCTGGGCGACGACGGAGCCGAGGGAGCATCCGACCACGCGAGCCTGCGTGATGCCGAGGGAATCCATGAGGCCCGCGTAGTCGTCGGCCATCATCGCGGTGGTGTAGGGGCCGGCGGGTTTGTCGGTCTTACCGACGCCGCGGTTGTCACCGAGGATGCAGCGGAAGGACTCCTGCCAGACATTCGCGTGGGCTTCCCAGACGCCGCCGGGGGCGGTGACGCCCATGATGCAGATCAGCGGATCACCGCTGCCGCGCTCTTCATAATACATCTGGATTCCGTTGGTTTCGACGTGTGGCATGGCTTGGAATGGAGGGTTGGTTTTGTGGATTAAAGGAAAGGAAATCAAGTCGTAGCGGGAGCGGATGGAAAAGGCAACTCTGAGGTTGGGTGGGGAGGTGGGTGCGGCGGCCTTTTTGTGGGACTGGATTGACGGGGTCTGGGCGGGATTGACAGGATTTTTTTGAGGATGGTTGGTGGTTCGTGGTGACTGCTGGCTGTCGGTTCCGGTGGAAATTTGGGATGGGAGGATTTCGGGGCTAGACGAGGGGCTGGGAAATCGTTTGGATGGCTTGCTGATATGAATCGTCGTCAATTTGTTCACTCGTCCGCTGCCGTGGCTTCGCTTGCATGGGGGGCGGTGCCTGTGTTGGGCCAGAAGTCGGGGAAACGCTATCGCACGGCGTTGATTGGTTCCGGTTGGTGGGGCATGAACATCCTGCGGGAGGCCATGGCATCGAAGCAGGTCGAGTGCGTGGCGCTTTGCGATGTGGATGAAACCGTGGTGATCAATGCGGCGGAGGACGTGAAGTTTGACCTTGGCGACGATCCGAAAACGTATCGCGACTATCGGGAAATGTTGGCGACCGAGAAGCCGGAGATCGTCATCATTGCGACGCCGGACCACTGGCATGCGCTTCAGACCATCGCGGCCGTACAGGCCGGGGCGCATGTGTTTGTGGAGAAACCGACCGGGCACACGGTGAACGAGAGTCGGGCGATGGTGAAGGCGGCGAAGGATGCGGGGACGGTGGTTCAGGTGGGGCTGCATCGCCGCATTGGACCGCATCACGTCGAGGCGATGGACTTCCTTCGGAACGGCAAGATCGGGAAGGTGGGCATGGTGAAGATGTTTGTTTACAGCAAGGGCAAGCCGGAGACACCGACCCTGAACAGCGAGCCCAACGACGACTTGGACTGGGACCTGTGGTGCGGGCCTGCACCGGTGCGTCCTTTCTGCAGCAGGATTCATCCGGGCGGCTGGCGGAACTTTCTCGACTACGCCAACGGAACCATGGGCGACTGGGGGGTGCACTGGATGGACCAGATGCTTTGGTGGAGTGGGCAGAAAGGTCCGAAGAGTGTCCATTGCGCGGGTGGTCGTCCGATTTTTGGCGAGCCTGTGCTCAATGAGAAAGAACAGACGACGGATGCGCCCGATCATCAGGTGGCGACCTTTGAGTTTGATGGGTTCACCGCCGTTTGGGAGCATCGCCGCTTTGCCGACAACCCGAGCGACAAGCACAAGATCGGCACCTGCTTTTACGGCGAGAACGGAATGCTCCACGTCGGCTGGAAAGACGGATGGACCTTCTATTCAGGAAAAAACGGAGAGGTTGCCGCGCATGGCGACAGCCAGCTTCAGGAGCCGGATGGTCACAACATCGCGTTGCTCTGGCAGAACTTCCTCGACGCGATTGAGGGGAAGGCGGAGCCCGCCGCAGGCATTGAGGCCGCGCATCGCTCATCCTGCCTGCCGCTGCTGGGCATGCTCTCATGGAAAGCCGGACGGAGCATTCAATGGGACGCCGACAAGGAAGCGATCATCGGCGATGCCGAGGCGTCGAAGCTGCTGAGCCGCGAGTATCGAAAGCCCTGGGAGTATCCGGCGGTGTAGATCGGCCTGCATCGGCTTTGTGTGTTGAGGCAGGGCGGGCCTGCCACTTGTGCTGGCACGGTTTCTGCGGCGGTAGACTCTCATGGGAGTCTTCGCGCAATCGACGACGGTGGATGGGGATGCACTCGAAAGGGGCCTCAAAAATCTGGTCCGTGACGGCATCTGTTCGCAGGCCATGGGCGTGCTGACCGGTGGAGCGTTCCTGGTGGCGTTTGCCCTACAATTGGGGGCTTCGAACTTCGTCGTGGGTTCCTTTGCCGCCATCATGCCGCTGTGCCAGTTGCTGCAGATTCCAAGCATTCTCTTGG
Source organism: uncultured Verrucomicrobiales bacterium (assembly GCA_963976915.1). Classification (GTDB taxonomy): domain Bacteria; phylum Verrucomicrobiota; class Verrucomicrobiia; order Verrucomicrobiales; family Verrucomicrobiaceae; genus CAXBNA01. The sequence goes on along the minus strand of CAXBNA010000263.1, from coordinate 5,069 downwards.
TCGAAAAGTTCCGGAATCGGAAGGCGCTGGTGGTGATTCCAGTCGTGCTGTCGAGACTGGCGTGGCTCGTGGTTCCGTTCCTCCCCTTTTTCTTCCCCGAGGCGGTTCGCGTTCCAGCATTGGTGGCATTGATGTTTTGGTACTTTGCCGTCGGCGTGCCTGCCGGATGCGCGTACAATTCATGGATTCGGGACCTGATTCCGGAGGACCGGTTCAGCAGTTTCTTTGGGAAGCGGTGGGCCACAATCACGCTGGCTGGCGCGGTCTTGACGCTGGCGGCCTCCTTTGGAATTAAGCCTCTGGCTGCATGGACCCAAAGCGAGATCATGCCGTACAGCATTGTCCTGGGACTGGGAGGTGTGATTGGCCTGCTGGGGGCTATCTTTCTTTTGCGAACACCGGAGCCGATCCCAACTCCAAGCGAAAGCCGAAGCCCATGGCAGATGTTGGCTGAGCCTTTCCGGGATCGCGGCTTTCGGCAGCTTCTCTACTTCACGGGTCCTTGGAACTTTGCGCTGAACATGGCGGCCGCATTCTTCGGTGTCTATCTCTTGAAGAGGTTGGAGATCGATATCTCGATCGTCATCTTTTTGGCGGTGTCGAGTCAGTTGGTGAACGTCTTTTTCTTCAAGATCTGGGGAAATCTGGCGGATCGGTGGAACAACAAGGCGGCTCTGATCATTGCCGGGCAGATGTTCTTCTTCAGTGTGCTGCTCTGGCCGTTCACCACGCTCCCGGAAAAGCATTCCTACACTCTGCCCCTGCTGATTTTGATTCATGTGTTGGTGGGGATTTCCACGGCAGGCGTCAATTTGTGCGTGGGCAATCTGGTGCTCAAGAGTGCTCCGAAGGGCAAGGCAACGGCCTTTTTGGCGTCCAACGCGGTGGTGTCTGGCATGGCTGCGACTTTGGGGCCTCTGGTGGGTGGATGGCTGGCAGATCTTTTCACGCTTAGTGAATTCCGGATGACCCTGACTTATACGGGCAGCTCGGGGACCGAGGTTCTCGACGTTCCCGCATTCAGTCTTCGAGGCTTGGATTTCGTGTTCCTGCTTGCTGCCATTGTCGGAACCTTTGCGGTCCACCGGTTGGCCTTTGTGAAAGAGCTGTCGCAATCCCTCGAGCCCTTGCGGATCGAGTCGTTGTTTCACGAAACCCGGAAAGCCATGCAGCACGTGTCCAACGTGGCTGGGCTGCGAAAGCTGACCTACTTCCCCTATGAGATCATCATGAAGGTGACGGGCCCGGACAAGGAGGAGGAAAGAACCGATACGTCCATTGAACACGGTCCGTGAATCAGCCAAGAACCCCTTCACAGCTCTCCCATCCGTCTGACCAGATACCAGCAGGGTCGGTGGCCGCGGCCCGAGTGCTCCTTCTGCGAGTGATCCGACCTTGCTCAGCGGTGAGACTTGCCTGAATCGGGGGGCTGGGCATAGTGATGCCCCTTTCTCTCCATTATGCGCATCGTGCTCAAGTTTGGCTCCGGAATCCTGACGAAAATCAATCGTCCGGAGCCCGACCCTGTCCAGTTGAGGAAGCTGATTGAGGCGGTGGCGCTGCTGAAGCAGGGTGGCCACCAGTGTGTGGTTGTCTCGAGTGGCGCGGTGGCGTCCGGATTGAAGCCTCTGGGGTTGGACGCGCGGCCAACGGACATGACCACCCTGCAGGCTTGTGCTGCAGTGGGGCAGACGCAGTTGATGCATGCTTATGAGTCCCTGCTCAGGGATCACAATCTCTCAATTGCACAGCTTCTTCTCACTCACGGCGATCTTGAAAATGAAGAGCGTGGTGGGCGGGTGAAGGCGACCCTTGAGAGGCTCTTGGAATTCCCCCGCGTGGTTCCTGTGATCAACGAGAATGACTCGGTCGCCGTGGAGGAACTTCGATACGGGGACAACGACAAGCTGTCCTCACGGGTGGCCCGTCTTTGGAATGCGGATGTGTTGCTTCTGCTCACCAGTGTGCCCGGATTGATGGAGGGCGATTCGAAGGAGCCCATTCCTGAGGTACTGGACGTGGAAACCGTGCTGTCCCATGTGCGCGATGAGAAGGGAAGCCTCTCAGTTGGCGGCATGGCATCGAAACTCAAAGCGGTTCAAGATGCCGTGTCCGGCGGCGTGGAATGCATCATTGCCTCCGGGCGTCATGCCGAACAGATTCCCGCCCTGTTGCGCGGTGAGGGAGTCTGCACGCGCTTTCGTGTGACGACCGCAACGGAGACCCATTGATTTCCAAAGGATAGTTTGATGACTGAGACCGAGATTGCAGAAACGATTCACGACATGGGCCGAAAGGCGCGTGCGGCTTCCTACGAACTGATCAAGCTGACGACAGCGCAGAAGAATCGGATTTTGTTGGCCATGGCGGATTCGCTGTTGGCACACGAAGCTACGATTCTCGAAGCGAACGCGAAGGATCTGGAACGTGCCGAGGTGAACGGATTGACCAAGGCGATGATCGATCGGCTGCGACTGAATCCCGAGCGTCTTGCCGGAATTGCCCATGCGGTGCGTGAGGTGGCAGACCTGCCCGATCCGGTGGGGGAAGTGCTGGAGGAGTTTTCACGGCCTGTTGGAATTCGCATCGAGAAGGTGCGGGTTCCGATTGGAGTGATTGGGATCATTTTTGAATCGCGGCCCAATGTGACATCGGATGCGGCATCCCTTTGCTTCAAAACGGGAAACGCCACGATTCTGCGCGGTGGTTCGGAGGCGATTGATTCGAATCGCGCCTTGGCGGCGGCATTGCAGTCGGGTGGGGAAAAGGAAGGGCTTCCTGCGAACAGCATCCAGCTGATTCCGTTCACCGATCGGTCAAGTGTCGACTACATGGCCAAGATGGATGACTGCATCGACCTGATCATTCCCCGTGGAGGCAAGGGATTGATCGAGAAAGTCGTCTCGACGGCGCGCATGCCGGTGATCAAGCACTACGACGGGATTTGCCATGCGTTCGTGGACGAAGAGGCGGATTTGATCACGGCCTGTGACATTGTGGAAAATTCCAAGTGTCAAAAGCCCGGCGTCTGCAACGCGTTGGAGAGCTTGCTCGTGGATCGGGCGGTGGCGGAGACCTTCCTGCCGATGGTGGCAGAGAGACTGTCCGCCGCAGGCGTGACGCTGCGGGCGGATGCGGAGGCCAAGGCCATCCTCGGAGACCGGGCCGAGCCGGCAGCGGACGAAGATTTTCGAACCGAGTATTTGGATCTGATTCTCGCCGTGAAGGTGGTGGGTGGGGTGGATGAAGCGATTCACCACATCAACGATCATGGGTCGCATCACACCGACACGATCGTGACGCAGAATGCCCACACGGCGCGCAAGTTTCAGCACGAAGTGGATTCGGCGGTCGTCATGCACAATGCCTCGACACGGTTCAATGATGGTGGCGAGTTTGGGTTTGGTGCGGAGATTGGCATCAGCACGGACAAACTGCATGCGCGCGGGCCGATGGGACTGAAGGAGCTGACGAGCTACAAGTACCTGCTGCACGGGACCGGGCAGGTGCGGCGCTAGGAAATGCCGAATGAGGAATGCCGAATGAGGAATGAGGGTGAATTGACACATCTGAATGCTGCGGGTGAAGCGGCGATGGTCGATGTGTCTGGAAAGCTGCCGATGGCGCGTGAGGCGGTGGCGGCGGGACGGATTGGTTTGGCGGTGGCGACGCTGGATTTGATCCGCGAGAACGGCTTGAAGAAGGGCGATGTCCTGGCCGTGGCCCGCATCGCCGGGATTCAGGCGGCGAAGCAGACGCAGAACCTGATTCCGCTGTGCCATCAAATTCCGCTGTCGAGTGTGAAGGTGGAGTTTGAGGTGGAAGCGGACGGAGTGCAGATCACGGCGACGGCGAAGACGGTGGCGCAGACGGGCGTGGAAATGGAAGCGCTGACGGCGGTGAGCATGGCGGCGCTGACGATCTATGACATGTGCAAGGCAGTGGACAAGGCGATGATCATCACGGACATCCGGCTTGTCTCAAAAACGAAGACAGAACTTACTTCCTGAAAACCATGGCCGAGACTCTTCCCATCCAAGTTGGAATCATTACGGTGTCAGACCGCGCCAGTGAGGGTGTTTACGATGACTTGGGCGGACCTGCCGTGGCGGAGGCGTCTCGTGGCTACGGATGGACGGTGATGGCAGAGGCGATTGTGCCGGACGATCTGGAGCGGATTCAGGAGGCCGTACGATCCTTCGAAGCTCAGGGATACGGCTTGATTCTCACGACCGGCGGAACCGGCATCGCCGAGAGGGACGTGACACCGGAGGCGATTCGCGGATTGATGCGCGTCGAGATTCCTGGATTTGGCGAGCTGATGCGGATGAAATCGCTGGAACTGACGCCGAACGCAATTTTGTCGCGCAGTTTGGCAGCGATCGTGGGCCGGGCGCTGGTGATTGCCTTGCCTGGGAAACCTCAGGGCGCGGTGGACTGCCTGGGCTTTGTGATTGGCGCGATTCCGCACTCGGTGAAGCTGGCACAGCGGGTGCCAACGAGTTGCTAGGGGGCGGACTTTGTATGAGTGAGCTTTCTTTCCAAGCCGTCATCTTTGACATGGACGGGGTCATTGTGGACAGCGAGCCGCGTCATGAACAGGCCTTCGAGGAGGTGTGGGCGGCCATTGGGTTTGGAGAGACCCATGGCATTCATTTCCCCGACTACTACGGGACGAGCGATGAGAAGGTGTGGCGCGATTTCATTGCGAAACATCAGCCGAAGGAGAGCTATGAGGAGCTGTTCAGTTGGAGGCAGAGGGCATTTCTCGAGATCGTGAAACGCGAGGAACCGATTTTTGGCCCGATTCCAGACCTAGTGGAAGATCTCGCGGAGCGCTTCCCGATTGCGCTGGCTTCGGGATCGCTTCATCCGGTGATCGACGCGGTGCTCGGGATGAAGGGGCTGCGGCGTCACTTTCAGGCAGTGGTGAGCAGTTCCGATGTGGCCCGTGGCAAACCTGAGCCGGACATCTTTTTGCACACGGCACAGAAGATTGGCATTTCACCGGAGCAATGCGTCGTCATTGAAGATTCGGTGCACGGAGTCACTGCGGCGAAGGCTGCCGG
>CAXBNA010000262.1:0-7871 GCA_963976915.1 uncultured Verrucomicrobiales bacterium | reverse complement strand
CTCGGTCGTGGCACGCCCTACATCACGGAGCAAAGTGGCGATGCGAACGCGGGGCTGGCCAGTGCGGCGCAGGTGCTCGACATGACGTTCACGCTGCCTTACCTGCCGCATGCGTGCATGGAAGTGCTCAACTGCACGGTGCGCATGACGCCGCCCACCGGAACACCCACCGCTTGCGAAATTTGGGCTCCGACGCAGGCGCCGAACTCGGTGCTATCCACCGCCGCCGCGGTCACCGGCTTGCCGAAGTCCGCCATCACCGTCTATCCGATGCTGATGGGCGGCGGGCTCGGAAGGAAGTTTGAGCAGGACTACATTTCCCAAGCGATTCGTACAGCCATGGCGGTGGGCCGTCCGGTCAAACTGACCTGGCCGCGGGAGGAAGACATGTCCCGCGACCAATACCGTCCGATGGCGGTCTGCCGGATCAAAGCCGGATTGGATGGCGACGGCAACATCACCGCTTGGTCGAATCGCCACGTGTCGCCGTCGATCTCGGCGCAGCGCGGTCGCGCCCTGCGATCCACTGGCGATTCCAATGCCACCGAAGGCGCCACCGATTTGCCCTACGATTTGCCGAATCGATTGATCGATTACGTGGTGCATCCATCGCCCATTCCCGTTGGCTACTGGCGCTCCGTGGGTTACGCGATCAATTGCTTCGCTATTGAAAGTGCCATCGACGAAATCGCGATTGCGACCAATGCCGATCCGCTGGTCCTGCGTCAGCAACTGCTCGCCAACAGTTCGAATGCCATGGCCGCCCGCAGTCTTGCGGTGCTGAATGCCGCAGCCGATCTCGCCGGATGGAACACGCCCGTTCCTGCTGGACGTGCGCGTGGAATCGCCATCGGCATTGCCTTTGGAACCATCGTCGCAGAGGTCGCCGAACTCTCCGCACCCACGGCCGGAAACTTCACGCTGCACAAAGTCGCCTGTGCCGTGGACTGCGGCACCGCCGTGAATCCCGACTCGGTCAAAGCGCAGATGGAGGGCGGCATTTTCCACGGCCTGAGCGCAGCGAAGTGGGGCGAGCTTAAGTGGACGGCTGGTAAATCCAGCGTGAAAAATTTCAATCGCTACCGCATGACGCGACTCAGCGAAGCTCCCGTGATCAGCGTGACCATCGTCAATAGTGGGGCACCGATGAGCGGTTGCGGTGAGCCCGGCGTACCGCCGATTGCGCCCGCCGTGGCCAACGCCTACGCCCGGTTGACCGGCCAGCGGATTCGCAGCCTGCCCTTCTTCCCAGGTGCGACCATGGGTGGTTAACCCACATTCGTCCGTCTCATGCACGAGGTCCAAGCCATTCTCGATCTGGCCCATTCCGCCCAAGGCGAAGTTCTGGCGATGGCGACCGTCGTGCACGTGCATGGATCGTCCTATCGACGTCCGGGCGCGCGCATGCTGATCACGGCATCAGGACAGACCGCAGGCATGATCAGTGGCGGCTGCCTGGACCAAGACATCTTCGAGCGGGCAAAAGTCATTATGGAAAGCGGGATCGCCGATGTGGTTTGCTATGACTCGACCGCTGCTGAGGACGTGGTGCTGGGGCTGGGTCTCGGCTGCAATGGAATTGTTCGAGTCTTGATCGAGCGGGTGGATGCCAATGATCCAGAAGGACTGCTGGCCTTCCTCGGCGACTGCTCGGATCGCCGACTGACAGGATCTCTAGTGACCGTTTTCGATTCCGACGGAGAACTGGCTGTCGGATCCCGTCTCATGCGCTGGTCCGATGGACGGATCACCGGGAACATCGACGATCCAGAAACGGTCGGTGAATTGACACAGACACTCGACAGCGCAGGTGAAAGCCGCGCCGAAATTTGTGCGATCCGTCAGGCCAATCAGACAAGGCTTCAAGTTCTCGTTGAGGTTCTTTCTCCCCCCGTTGCACTGGTCGTCTTCGGAGCGGGAGACGATGCCAAGCCGCTGGTGCAATTGGCCAAGCAACTCAGCTGGCATGTCACCGTTGTCGATTCGCGTCCGGCCTTGGTGAGTCGGGAACGGTTTCCATCCGCAGATGCCGTCCGTTGCCTGCGCCCCGACGAAATCACCGATGTCGTTTCGGCGAGCCACGCACACCGCACGATGGCCATCATCATGACACATCGATTTGCGCAGGACCAGGAACTGCTGCGCACCGTTCTTCCTTTGCATCTTCGCTATGTGGGCATCCTTGGTTCGAAGGCTCGCACGGAGCGGTTGCTCAGCGAGATGGCCCGCGATGGCTGTCTGTTTTCCGCCGAGCAAGTCGAGCGACTCCACAGCCCGGCAGGATTGGATCTCGGGGCGGAAACTCCTGCCGAAATCGCACTCTCGATTCTCGCCGAAATGCAAGCCACGCTCGCCACCCGTTCCGGTGGGGCGCTTCGATTGAAGAAAGGCGGCATACACGAGATGCCAGCGCCTGCCGCCACCGGAGCCGCATCTCGCGTCAACATCGGCATCGTCATTCTTGCCGCAGGTCAATCTTCCCGGATGGGACGACCGAAGCAGCTGCTCCCCTACCGAGGACAAACGCTGATTCGTCATGCCGCCCACACGGCGCTCTCGATCAACGGCGCTGCGGTGGCGGTGGTGCTCGGCGCACATGCGGATGCCATCCGTCCAGAGGTCGAAAAGTTGCCCGTCGTGATGGCTCTCAATTCCGAATGGAAGGACGGTATGGGTGGCTCATTGCGCACCGGATTGGCCGCACTTGTGGAGAAAGAGCCGTCTCTCGAAGCGGTGATTTTCATGCTCTGTGATCAGCCGCTGCTTTCGCCTCAAGTGCTGGAGGAGCTGATCCGCGTTCACAGCGATTCGAAACGCTCGATCATCGCTTCCGAATACGGAGGGGTGCTCGGCGTTCCGGCCCTGTTTGACCGCTCCCTCTTTCCCAAGTTGCTGCGTTTGCAGGGCTCCTGCGGTGCACGCAGACTCATTGAGACCCACAGCGATGAGGTGGTCGGTGTTCCCTTTCCGCATGGTGCCATCGATATCGACACCCCTCACGATTACGAAAGTCTGAGCCTTTCCCAAGCCATTTGAACCGCTGCCACCCTCCGAGCATGAACACCTGTCACTTACCCATCCATCGCCTTGCTTGCGTGCTCGCGTTGATCATTACGACCCTCGGCTTCAACGCCCCCGCTGCGACCTTGCATGTGACCAACGCCGCCGATTCGGGAGCTGGATCGCTGCGGGCCCAAGTCGCTGCCGCTGCCAGTGGTGACACGATTGATTTCACCATTGCAGGAACGATCACGCTGCTCACCGAGATCCGCATTGCCGGAAAAGATTTGATCGTCAGTGGACCGGGCGCGACCTCACTGACAATCACGACGGCTGCAAAGTCGCGGGCCTTCACCATCACCAATAGCGAGACCACGATTGCCGGACTCACTTTTGACAATTGTTCCTGCCTGACCTCCGGCGTGGAAACGGGAGGAGCGATTGCGGTCGATAACTTCAGTTCCGGCGGCGCGGACAAGATCACGTCGATCACCGAATGTGCCTTCACCAGCAACCAAGCGGGCTGGGGTGGGGCGTTGGACGTTTTTCAGGGCGGGCTCGTGCTGGATCGCTGCACCTTTTCCGGCAATGCCTGCACCGGTCTGGCGTTTGGAACCAATGGCGGCGGTGGTGCTGTGAGCCTGGGGGCAACCGTGGCCTCGGAGATTCGCAACTGCACCTTCTCCGGCAACGCACAAAACGGAGGCGCAGCCGATCAACCTGGCGGCGGTGCGATTTTCAATTTCGGCATCGATGCTTCGGAACCCGTCCCCCTCGTCATCGAACACTGCACCTTCGCAGGAAATGTCGATGCCTCCGGTTCCGGTGGTGCCGTCAAAAGCAACTTCTCCGGCAGCTATCACACGATGTCGGGCCTGCGGAATTGTCTTTTGGTCAATAACCAAGCTCCCAGCGCCACGTTGAGGAATTTCGCCGCCAATGATGCCGCGACGCTCCCCGCCGCATTTGCATCCCTCGGTGGCAACGTCACGGACGAAGCCCAAACCAGCGCCGCCTTCATGGCTTCCGGCGCAGACGGATTTGGGCTGCCGACCTTGTCGGCCTCGGTCGTTCCCACGCTCTCGCTCAATGGCGGGATTACCGCGACGCACGCCATCACTCGCGGTTCTCCAGCGCAGCAGGCAGGGATCACCACCACGATCACCAGCGACCAACGTGGCGCCCCGCGCGGCGGTGCCCCGGATGCGGGTGCGTTTGAATTGATCGAGCCCGAGTTGGAGCTGACCGTCGATGCCACGGTCCTCGCAAAGGGTGGTACGCTTGATTTGGGATCAGCGCCCTTTGACACGGCGATCCTCAAGTCTCTCACAATCCGCAACGCCCAGACCAGCACCTTTACCACCGGTCCCTTGTCGCTTACGGGCCTCACGCTGCCGGGCGGTTTTGGAGGAACCGTCCCGCCAAGCCTCGCGCTCGGCAATGGCGAGTCCGCGACCTTCGACATCACCCTGCCGGGGACCAGCACCGGCTTGTTTGAAGGCGAACTCACCTTCACCGGCAACGATGCCTTTGATCCAGAGATAGCCTTGATCGACGGCTCGCTGGCCAACGGGCATGGCATCCATCTGCTGGGGTTGATCACTGATACGGTGGATCACTGGCGCCTCCAAAACTTTGGCTCCACCGCGACCAATACGGGAGATGCTGCAGATGACGCCAGTCCCGCTCATGACGGCCTGCCCAACCTGCTCAAGTATGCCCTTGGCCTCAGTCCAACGGAGCCGGTTCCGGCACTCGGCCCCATTGTGATCGACTTTACGCCGGACGGCTGCCTGCGCATGACGGTTCCCAAGAATCCCGCCGCCACCGATATTCAACTGACCATACAGGTCAGCAGTGATCTCAGCGATCCGTTGGCATGGACCGACACGGGAGTGATGATTGATCACAACGACCCCACGATGCTTCAAGCCCACGACCATGTGGACCTTTCCAAGGCCGACAGCCGCTTCATCCGACTGAAAGTGGTACGACCCTGAACCTCCCTCCCGGAAGCACCTGCGCCAAGTCGGGGCATCCAGTTTTTGGCATTTTCCGGGTGGTGACCGGACATTTCTTCATCGGATGCTGGCGAGATGAAGCTGTACTTTTTCCTGTTTTCCGTGGATGAATCGTGCACGTTCCCGGATGCGCCGATTTTTGGCTACATTTTTGATTGGGTGTCTGAGCGTTTGCGGGCCGCTTCTTGCTGAGCCGGGGCCGACGTCGACGTCTCCGACGGCGGCCGCTCCGGGAAGTGCGCCTCCGCCCAGTTCTGCTCCGGCCTCCGAGTCGAAGCCTCAGCCCAAACCCCAGCCCAAGGCGACGGAGGCACCCGACAGTGAAGCTCCGGCTGTGGGTGCGGAGGATCCGGTCGAGGTCCCGGCGGAACCGGTCGAGCCGCCGCCGGACGATGCCTACACGCAGATGGAGATGCTGACGCGGGCGATGCAGATCTTGCGCCAGAACTACGTGGACGAGGACAAGATCACCTACGAGGAGTTGGTGGAAGGGGCGCTCGAAGGGATGCTGAGCCGGCTGGATCCGCACTGTGAGTACATGGGCCGTTCCCTGTTTGAGGACATGCAGCGCGAGCAGAGCGACACCTCCGAGGGCGTCGGCATCACCGTTTCCTTGCGGAATCAGGTGCTCACCATCATCACGGTTCGCGACGACGGTCCTGCGGCCCGGGAGGGCATTCTCGCGGGCGACCAGATGGTGCGGATCAATGATGTCCTCACGGATTCAGTCGGGGTGGCGGAGGCGATTCAGTTGCTCAAGGGCAAGGCGGGTGAGTCGCTGAAGCTGACGGTGCGGCGCCCGGGCACGAAGCAGTTCCTCGAGTTCACCATCGTTCGGGAAAAGCTGTCGGAAACCTCCGTGCATGACGCGATGACGCTGCCTCCCGTGCTCGCGGGCGATTTCAAGATCGGCTACGTCCGCATCTCGCAATTCACCCAGGCCACCTCCAAGGATCTGACCGACGCCTTGGACCAGTTGGATGAAGAGGGCATCCAGGCCCTGGTGCTCGATCTGCGGAACAACCCTGGCGGCCTTCTCGACAGCTCCGTCGCGGTGTGTGGTGAGTTCCTGCCGGAAAACACCGTCGTCGTCACCACGGAAGGCCGGGTGGCGTCTCAGAACCCGCCTCCCTACCGCACGCCGGAGCGCACGGGCAGCCCGGCGCGGCGCTACCCTCTGGCGGTGCTGATAAACCATGGCAGCGCCAGCGCGGCGGAGATCGTGGCGGGCGCCCTGCAGGACCTGAAGCGCGCGGTGGTCGTCGGCACCACGAGTTTTGGCAAGGGCTCCGTCCAGTCCATCCTGCCCATGTCCAACGGCGCGGCGATGCGACTGACGACCGCCAAGTACTACACGCCGAGCCATCGGACCATTCACGAGCATGGGGTGGAGCCCAACATCGTCTCCGTCCTGACCAACAAGCAGGAGGAAGCCATCGCCAAGTGGCGCTCCAATCACGGCACCGGTGAGGCCGCTGCGATTGAGCTGGGCAAGCTGGGCGACGTTCAGCTGGAGCGCGCCGTGGACTCCCTGCGCGGGGTGCTCGTGTATGGCCATTTTTCTGCCGGGGCACCGAAGGCCAAGGACCGATGATCCTCGCGCTCGAGTCCTCCTGTGATGAAACGGCGGCCGCGATCTGTGGCCTCGATGGATCGCTGAAATCGAGCCGGATTGCGTCGCAGGCGGAGATCCACCGCAAGTACGGCGGCGTGGTTCCTGAGGTCGCTTCGCGAAACCACATCCTGCACGTGCGGACGCTTGTGGAGGAAGTGCTGGCCGACGCAGGATTGAACTTGGGCGATGTTCACGCCTTTGCAGCCACGAGCGGTCCCGGCCTTGTCAGCTCCCTGCTCATCGGCGTCTCGATGGCGAAGGCGCTGGCCGTCGCCGAGAAGAAACCCTTCCTCGCCGTGAATCACATGGAGGGGCACCTGCTCTCCCCCTTCATGGGCGATGCCGGTCCGATCCGGCCCAACGTCTCCCTCATCGTCAGCGGCGGACACACCATGCTCGTGGACGTGCGCGGGGTGGGGGAGTACACGCTCCTCGGCAAGACGCGCGACGACGCCGCAGGCGAGGCCTTTGACAAGGTGGCCAAGATGCTCGGGCTGCCCTATCCCGGCGGGCCGGAGATTGATCGACAGGCCCGCGCGGGCGACCCCGCCGCCTTCGACTTTCCCCGGAGCTTCATGAGCGGCGACAGCTTGGAGTTCAGTTTCAGCGGCTTGAAAACGGCCGTGCTGTATCAGATGCGGGATCAGGACCTTCAGGCACCGGGCGTGCTGGCCAATGCCTGCGCCTCCGTGCAGGACGCCATCGTCGATGTGTTGGTGGAGAAGCTCGTGAGAGCGGCGCGGCTCTGTGGAAAAAGCCTCGTCACCGTCAGTGGCGGCGTCAGTTGCAATCGCCGCCTGCGCCAGCGCCTCACCGAGCGCTGCGAGCGGGAGGGCCTCGATCTCCTCCTCGCCCGGCCCGATCTCAGCACCGACAACGCCGCCATGATTGCCTTCACCGCCGTCCAGCGTTTCCAGCGCGGTCAGACCTCCCCGATGGACGCCGACGTCGATCCCAATCTGCCCTTGGTGGCCTAGCAGGGAGGGCGCTTCCTTGAGCTCTATCGCGCTCGCCCCCCGTAGGCTGGGTGAGGCAAAGCCCGCCCGGCTCAATGGACGTCCGCACGCCACCACGTCATGTGCGCCTCTCCCTGAGACGACCGGGCTTCGCCACAGGCGTCCCCCGTTTCTTCGCCCGCCACTGCGCTCAATTTGAGCGACCCAAGGAAGTGCCCTTCGGTCTAGCCCGCATTTCTCACACCCCAATTCTTTGGCGGTGCTTTCTGGCGATTTGGG
>CAXBNA010000261.1:0-8016 GCA_963976915.1 uncultured Verrucomicrobiales bacterium | reverse complement strand
GGCGGACCTGCACGATGAACTCGGTGCCAGCATCCATACCATCGGCCTGCTCAGTGATTTGGCGGCAGACTCGTCGGGCTCACCCACCGAACTGGGTGAACTCCACGACCGCATCCGCTCGGAGACCGAACGCTCGGGCATGGCGGTGCGCCACTGCGCCGACATGCTGGAGGCTGCGGCCCCCAACGCCAACCTGGAGGAAGAGATGCGCCGGTCCGCGCGCCGGATTCTCGCCAAACTGAAGCACACCATCGTCGTCAGAGGTCACGAGCAGCTGAACGCCCTGCCCGCCCGAAAGCGGTTTGACCTTCTGCTCTTCTACAAGGAGTGCCTGGTCAACATCAGCCGCCATGCCGACGCCACCGAGTTTCACACGGAACTGACCGCCACCCGGTGGCAGGTGGCGCTGGCCGTTCGCGACAATGGCCGCGGCCTGCCAGCGGACGGGGCAGCGGCGATTCCAGCTTCCCTCAAGCGAAGGGCCGACCTGCTCCGGGCGCACGTGTCCGCCCAGCGTCCACCGGAAGGCGGCACCTGCATCCAGCTTGACCTTCGCATGCGCCGCCGCTGGCTGTTCACCCTCTGACCTCATGCCCACCCACCTCATCCGAGCCGTTCTCATCGAAGATCACCCCGAATACCGGGAGACGATCGAACTGGCCCTCAGCCGGGCCGAAGACATCCACCTCATCGACTCCTTCGGGACCGCGGAAAGGGCGCTGGAGGCCCTGCGGGGTCACGCAGTCTGGAACCCGCCGGACGTCATTCTTCTCGACCTCGGCTTGCCGGGAATGCAGGGCCTCGAAGCCATTGCACCCCTCCTCCAGATCCTCCCCAACACCCGGATCATTGTGCTGACCCAGTCGGATCGCGAGGCAGACGTCCTCAGCGCCATCTCCCGAGGGGCTGCTGGCTACCTGCTCAAGTCCGCCACCGTTCGGGAAATCACCGAGGGTGTGCGCCAGGTGGCAGAGGGCGGCTCACCGATCGACGTGAGCGTCGCGACCTTCCTCTTGGACACCCTGAGGACCAAGCTTCCGAAGCGGGAGATGGACGACTTGCTCACCGCCCGTGAGCTCGAGGTGCTCTCGCTCATCGCGGAGGGTCTCGCCAAGAAGGAAATCGGGGAAAAGCTCGGCATCAGCCCCACCACCGTCGTCACCCACGTCACTCACATCTATGAAAAGCTGAATGTCCAAAACGCCCCGTCGGCCGTTGCCAAAGCCTTCGGGTCCGGAATCCTGCCACTCGAGTAGCCGTTCTGCGTCTCGCCACGCTCTCATTCGAAATCCGAGCGTGACAGTTCGACCCATTGCTCGTCGACCCGCTGAAACATGATTCGGTCCAGCGGTTGCTTGAGCACGAAGGGTCGAGTGAGGCGCAGGTTGCCGGATGAAGTGGACTCCAGTGAAATGGGAGCACTGTCCGTGCTCAACTCCAGAATAGCCAGGGTGCCCTCCGATCCGCCATTCAAAGAACCCAACGTCTCAGGTTTGACGGCTTTGATCGCGATGCGTGTCCGCGTCACCTCGACGGCACCGTCGATCACCTGACGGATGGAAGCGCGGCCCAAGTTTAGCTGGTCCGAAGAAATCGCACGGGTCTGCCACTCGCCCCGAGGGTTCAGCGTCGCCGCCGGCGTGTTGTTGTGACGCAGCACGAGAGCCTCCTCTTCCGACACGTCCATCCGCATCGTCCAGCCGCTGTTGATCGACGAAGCGTCGCGCGTCAGTTGCAGCATGGGATCGCCTTTGGCCGCGGTGAACAAGCGCGCGACATTTGCTCCCGAGAGCACCGAGAGCCCTTCACCCAATCCACCGACAACCGTAACCAAACCATCGGTCATGGATTGGGCCAGTTGAGTGATCCCGATGTCGTGCATGCGGCAACCGATGAAGGAAACATCGCGCGTGTCCTTGGTGCCAACGACCTTGCCCGTTTGATCCGCGCCTTCCGCATGCTTGCCATCCCAACTCGGAACCTCAAAGACAACGCTGTGAAAGCTGATGTTCGACGCACGATTCAGGCGCACCGCCACATTGTTGTAGGTGCGAATGCAGCCGCCGAAAAAGTAGTGTCCATTGATGTCGGCGCGTGCGCCCGAGGTCTCGCCGTCGATGAACAACGCGCCTGAACCCCAGTGCCCGCCGGCGCGGGAGTGGTGATCCTTCGCATACAGATTGCAGCCGTAGAACTGCGTCCCGCTCAGGCCTGGTCCCGGCCCGCCATCGCTGCCGATTAGCGCCACGCCGTAGTCGCCGGAGAAGGAGCAGTTCCAAAACGTGTTGTAGTCGGGGTTCGAGCCTACTCCATGCGAAAGTACGCACAGTCCGGCACGCTTGAAGTAGCCAAACACCGACACGCCGCGCATCGTGCCGCCCGGACTGTCATCGACCAAAACACCGACGTCGTAGTCCGCCCGCTGATCATTCTCCGGCGTCGTCCGTTTCCCCTTTCCATCCTCGGTCCTCACATCCAAGACCACAGCAAGGTCTGAGATCCGATACGGCAGACCCGGCGACGTCCGCACCGCGTAGCGCAGTTCCCTGAAGCCATCCTTCCGACCCGTCGCCAGCGATTTCTTTCCCGCGCCCGTGAACAGCAAAGTCGTGCCCGGCAGTTCCCTGAGTTTCCCATCACGGAGGAATCGTTTGTCGTCGTCCCGCAGCGGGAACGTCCCCAGCGTCGGCGAACCCTCCCCCGTCACAATCACCGAGTCCGGCAAATCGATGCCATCACTCAGCACATACACACCTGCGGGAAAATGCACCTCTCGTGATGCCGCCAAGGCTCTTCGGACCGACGCCGTGTCATCCGTCGCTCCATCCCCAACCGCGCCAAAGTCCCTTACATCGACAGCACCCGCCCAGCCTGCGCAAAGGACTCCCAATCCACACAAAAATCGTCTCATTCGGAATCTCTCCCGCACCCACCTCACCGAATCAACCCGCAAACGAATCGCACCCGCAAGGAGCGGTGGTTTGAAACCGCCGAATGCCGAGCCACCTCAGAGCGTCAACCACCAACGCACCCGGCTACTCCCCCGACTCATCCTGCATGTACGCCTCGATCTCCCCGTCCCCGAGGTAGATGAGAAAAATGGAGCCGTGCGAGGCGATCGCCGCAAAGAGGTCCATCATCATCTCCTCCTGACCCGGCCATGGATAAACAAAGAATAGATCCACCTCACTGGGATCGAGATCCCCATACATCGGAGCCAACTCCCAGCCTCCACCGGTCGTTGCTTGAGGAGCGATCAGGTCCTTCCCACCCACGCCTTCGCTCTCCTCAAACCCTTCGGGAAGGTAGTCTTCCAAAATGATCTCGACAGGGATGTTCAAGTCCGTCGTCAACTGGCGCGCACGCTCCGCGATCTCGTTTTCAATCTCGATCCCGTACGACTTCATGCCCATCAGCGCCGCCATCCCCGCTGCTATGGCAAACCCGCAGCCCCACTCGCAAAACACGTTGCCCTGAAGGTGCCCTTCCTTCTTCAGAAAGGCCATCGCGGTGTACACCACCTTCGGATCACAGGGCACGTAGTTTGGATAGCGCCGTCCCAGCCCCGCATTGAAAAACACATCTGCCCGACGGTCCGCTTCATCAATCAAGGCCTGTACTTTGGCGGGAATCGGCGTTGGATCGAGCGGGAGGTGGATTTCTTGAAGGGCCATGAATTCCCATCGTAACCACCCATCGACCCAGTCGTCCACCCTAAGCTCAACAAACGGGTGTTGCGACATCGAGGCCATTCGCTCAAGTCAAATCACGTCGTTTTTGCCGATGCTATGATTGAGCCGATTCTCAAAGCCCTTCACCAACGCCCGGACACCCACATGATCGCCATCGCCGGCATTCCCGGCAGCGGCAAGTCCACCTTGGCTCGCGAAATTGCCTCTCGCATTCCGAGTGCGGTCGTCCTGCCCATGGACGGCTACCATCTTCCCCGGGCCAAACTCAGCCCCTCCGATCTGGCGAGGCGCGGCGCACCGCACACCTTCGATCCAGTCTCGCTGCGAAGGGATCTGGCCTCCCTGAAGGAGCTGAAGACAGGCAGCTTCCCGGCCTTCGATCACGCCGTCAAAGACCCGGAACCGGATGCCATTCGAGTCACTCGAAGACACCGCCTTGTCATCGTCGAAGGGCTCTACCTGCTGCTCGGAGCCTGGAACCTCACGCCCCTGTTTGACCTCACCCTGTTCGTGGACTGCGATCTCGACAAAGCCATGGCCCGCGTCGCGCGGCGGCATGTTGTATCCGGCATCGCCACCGACTCCGGGGACGCCCAACGGCGCATCGCCTCCAATGATCGCCTCAATGCCATGATCATTCTGGAGGATGGCTGCCGCGAGCGGGCCGATCATGTCTTGAGTTAAGCGGTTCCGCCGGTCAGACTCCCCGTTCATGCATCCGCTCCTGATTCTCCTGCTTGGCACCCTCGTCGTGATCGTTGGCATCGTTCGCCTCCGCATCGGCGCGTTCTTTTCCCTGGTCTTTGCCGCGCTCTTGGTGAGCTTTCTCGCGCCGGGCGAACTCGCGGAAATGCTCCCGCGTGTCTTGGCGGCCCTGGGCACCATGGCGGGGAAGTTGAGCCTCATCATTGCCTGTGCCGCCGTCATCGGAAAATGCATGACCGACAGCGGTGCCGCGGATCGCATCGTTCAGGGCTTCCTTCATCTCTTCGGTGAAAAACGGGTTCCCGCCGCGCTGATGTCGAGCGGCTTCGTTCTGTCGATGCCCGTCTTTTTCGACACCGTCTTCTACTTGCTCGTTCCGTTGGCGAGGTCGCTCTACCGCACAACGAAGAAAAACTACCTGCTGAGCATCCTCGCCATCGCCACCGGCGCGGCAATGAGTCACACGCTCGTCCCTCCGACACCTGGACCACTCGCCGTTGCAGGCATACTCAACGTCGAAGTCGGCATGATGATGCTGATGGGCATTGTCATCGGCTTGCCAGTGTCCATCGCTGGCTTGTGGATGGCCCACTGGATGCAGCGGAAATTTGACCTGCCGATGCGCCCCATCATGGGCATGGCTGAAGAAGAAGCCACCCACGAGCAGCCCGAGCTACCGAGCCTGTTGGCCTCCCTGCTGCCCATCGTGCTCCCCGTGATCATGATCGCAATGGGAACCATCGTGAATGTCCTCACCGCCGGAGAGTCTCCAACCCACTGGGCGCTCGCCCTGAAAACGCCGATGGTCCTGCTCGGCGATCCCAACACCGCCCTGCTCGTCGCCGCCGTGACCTCGGTTCTCGTCTATCTCCGGCAGTGCCGCCCCAGCCGGGAGCGTCTCCACGCCGCCATCGAGGTTTCCCTGATGAGCGCGGCGACCATCATCCTCATCACCTCCGCAGGCGCTGCCTTCGGCGCGATGCTGAAAGAAGCCGGGGTGGGTCAGGCCATGCAAAGCCTGTTCTCCAGCGAAGGCGGCAGCACCTCGGGGCTGATGCTCCTCGTCATTGCTTGGCTGATCTCCAGCCTGATGAAAATCAGCCAGGGCTCCACCACCGTCGCCGTCATCACTGCGGCCGGCATGCTCGCCGCCATGCTGGAGGGCGGCACTCCCCTGCCCTTCCACCCCGTCTACCTCGCCCTCGCCATCGGTTTCGGAGGACTCTTCATCGTCTGGATGAACGACAGCGGCTTCTGGATCATCGCGAAGATGAGCGGCTTCACGGAAACAGAAACGCTCAAGGTCTGGAGCAGCATCCTCGCCATCATGGCAGTACTCGGTCTGCTACTGACGATCGGGATGGCCATTGTGCTGCCGATGGCGGCGTAACCCCCGCGCCCGCCTCGACAGGGCTATCGAACTCCCTCGCAAACCTTGCTCAGCGCGTGGAGGCGCAGGCAGACACGCCCGTATCTGAGAAAAGGGACGCCGGGGCGGCGAGCGGGGGCATGCCCCTGGAGAAAAGGGACAGCGCGACTGAGAGCGGGGACATGCCCCGGATGGGCGGGGGCACCGTGTCCGTGAGCGGGCACATGTCCCCGAAGGCGGAAACCGACGCAACTGCGACTGGGGACATGCCCCCGGCGACTGTGGCCGCCGCAACTGCGACTGAGGCCATGCCCCCGGCGATTGTGGCCACCGTGACTGCGACTGGGGACACGACCCCGGCGACTGTGGCCGCCGTGACTGCGACTGGGGACACGACCCCGGCGACTGTGGCCGCCGCAACCGCGACTGGGGACACGACCCCGGCGACTGTGGCCGCCGTGACTGAGAACGGGGACACGACCCCGACGTCCGGGGGCACCGGGGCGTGCGCAGTCGTGGATGGGGAAACTTGATCTCCGGCTCACGGCGGCAGAGTGGCCGCGTCCCCTGGGGCATTGACGGCGGGACGTCCTGTGGAGACGGATGGGAAGGGCTGCGCTGCGTCGCGGCCCATTTGTCTGCGGGCGGAGGCGGGAGTGAGGTTCCGTCGTCTCCGAGAGCGGGCGACGAGGAAGGTCAGGGAACGCGGCGCAGCGCATCCCTACCATCGGGATCGGCGGCGGAGTTCCTATCAGAACGACGCGGTTTGAGGAGAGCCGCCGAGGACCAATCACCCAATGCCGACGCCTTGGCACCCACGGGCAGCTCAGGGCGCGGGTTCAGCCTCGAAGAGGTAGAAGGCGCCTCCGGGCGGGGGATTGTCATCGACGACATGGAAGATGCCGCCAACGAGGGAGGCGGTGGTGCCGTTTGTTGTCTGCATCCCCGTGGGGCCGTCGTAGCGGTAGATCTCGGTGAAGCTGTCGGGGAGAAGGGTGGTGGAGCGTTTGACGATCCATGAGGTGTACAAAACGGCAAAGGGATTGAAGCCAAAGGTGAGCGTGGGCTTGCCGCTGCCGTCGGTGCCGGTGATCTGGAAGCGGCGGGGGGAGGTGAAATCGGCGGTGTTGGCATCGGTGCCAAAGGCGAATTCGAGGCCGAAGGCATCCGAGTCGCCATCGGTGTTGCTGAACCATGCCGGTGTGAGGATGGCGAGGGTGTCGGCCGGGCCCTGAATCTCCACGGCCCCGATATCGGCATACGGCCCCCCCGAGTAAATGCCGGAATCCACGACGCGGGGGAGGCCGCGCTGGTCAGTGGCGAGGGGGGAGGTGGTACCACCGGTATCGATGGCGGGGCTGCCGGGGAGAGGCGGCATGGTCAGGGTGGTGCCGCCGTAGAAGTCGAGCGGGGCCAGGAGCGGATCGCCGGAGGTGAGGTTGTGGCCGTTGCCCGCGCTGACGGCACCAAAAATGTTCGGACTGCTGCTGGCGGTGTTTCCAGCGACGATGGTGCTGTTGAGGTTGAGGGTGCCGGATTGGTGGTAGATGCCGCCGCCGCTGCCGCCGCCGCTGCCGCCGCCGCTGTCAGCGGAATTTCCAGAAAGGGTGCTGTGGTTGAGGGTGAGGGTTCCTCCGAAGTTGAAGATGCCGCCGCCGTGGTAGGCGTGATTGGCGGACAAGGTGGCGTTGTTGAGGGTGAGGGTTCCCCTGTTGTTGACAATGCCGCCGCCGACGTTGCTATCAGCATGATTGTTGGAAAGGGTGGCATCGTTGAGGGTCAGGGTGCCGAGCGCGTTGTAGATGCCACCGCCGCTGGCGCTGGCGTGATTGCCAGAGAGGGTGACGTTGTTGAGGGTGAGGATGCCGCCTTCGTTGTAAATGCCGCCGCCGATGCTGCCGAAGATGCCGACGGAATGATTGTTGGAAAGGGTGGCGTTGTTGAGGGTGAGGCTGCCTCCGTTGTATATGCCGCCGCCGCCTACAAATTGGTCCAAGCCCCCGGTGAGGGTGAGGGAGTCGAGGGTGACGACGGTTCCGGGCTGAACTAGGAAGATACGGTGGTTCGTCGTCGCGCCGTTGGCGTCGATGGTGATGCCGTTGGCCAGCGCTGAGGCGTCGATGATGAGGGATCGGTCGAGGGTGAGCTGGCTGAGGCCGAGCACAATGGTCCCCCCAGAGAGGCTGGCATCAAAGGTGATGGTGCTGACATGGGCGCGGGCGATGGCCTCGCGCAGGGAGAGCCCGGCTC
>CAXBNA010000260.1:0-8065 GCA_963976915.1 uncultured Verrucomicrobiales bacterium | reverse complement strand
CTGCCCAGCAGGCGTTGAAAGCAGGACTGGCTGGCGAGAGCTTTGGCCAAATCGGCGTCATCGTCGACAAAGAGGTGATTCCACAAATCAAGGAAGCCTACGATGCTTCAAAAACGCTCTATTCGAAGGCACTCAATTCTGAGTCCGCCTTCATCGTCGATCTCGGCGGCCAGATGCCGATGGTATGGGGCATGAGCGAGGCTCCCAAGGGCAAGCCCATGCTCCGTCTCGCGGCCGTTCATGACGTCAAGAATCGTGCACTGCTGAGTCAATCCTGGCTCCGTGCCGAAACGGCCCTTGGTTCCGCCCTCACCAAGATTCCGTCGCCCATCCCCCTCAGCATGTCGTCGCCGATTCAATCGGAACGCTATGGCGTGATGTCGTATCACCAGGCACCCCTCTTTGATTCGCCAGATCTGCTCCCTTGCGCATCCGTCAATGACACCCTCTACATTCTCGGAACCTCAAAGAGCCTCAACGAGGAGTTGGCTTTTCAACTCAAAGAGAACGAGGGCCGTCTTGGTGAGCCCGGTTTGCATCTCCGCATTCAATTCAAAAATCTCCGCAAGCTGATCGCGGTGGCCAGCAGCCTTGCCTCCGACGAAGCTGCGGCAACCGCAGGTGCATCCACCAAACTTTGGGCAGCACCGTTGGGTCTCCTAGATGCGCAGTTTACCGAACAAGACAACCGTGTTCGCGGAGAGATCGACTGGTCGATCCGCGACCTGATGGACTACGACTGATGAGTCACCAAATGCCTTGAGCGGTGAGTTGCTTTGTCGCCGCCTCGGCCCAGCCGCGATTCGCAGCTGGGCTCGCCGGACTGGGATGCAGCACCTTTCCGACTTTGAAATCGGCATTCATTGAGTCCTTTGCACGTTGGGCACGGGCTTGGGCAAAGGCACCGACGCCCACAACCCACTCGGGTTTTAGGATGGACAGCAGCTCAATGAGATGGGTGTCGCAGGCTTTCTCTAGCGGCGCCACTTCGGAGGCGGGCAACTTGTCCGGCGTGATGTTCGCCCCGGTCTCCGACATGAACACCAGGGGACAGTAGTTTGCGACAAAGTGCTCTTCAAAAAAAGCTTCAGGAGTCACAAAGCGCTCCGAGAACAAGCCCCACAACCGGCGCCCGCTCACTTCAGACTTCGGGCAGTCAAATCCCTGAATCGGACGCTTCGGATGTTCAGGATCTGGCTTCCTCACGGGTGCAGCAATCCCCATCCAATCCCGCACAGAAGGAATCTCCCCGAACGGCACCCCTGTCTGCGCCATCCCCCACGGCCCCGGATTCATGCCCACAAACACCACCCGCTTTGACCCGGCGCCAAACCGCTGCAGATACTGCTCATGAGCGAGCCACGCATAGTCGAGCGGGTTGTAAACGCAGACTACCGGCGGCGAGAATTTCAGGGGCTTCACAGCAGCGGATAGCGCTTGCGCGGATTGGACTGTCGAGGTGGGGCAACTCATGGCCCATTCGAATAGCGGCGACAATCCACGACGTCAATCTGCGCTTCGTCTCCGGAGCCAAGCCTCTTCGCTCTTCACCACCTCCGCACGCTCAACATCGTGCAACAGCAGATGACGGGACTGATCGAACCAGACGAGGGTCTTTTCGTCCGAACTCAACTTTTCGTGAAAAGCCGAGATCTGCTCTGGTGTCGCGACAACATCCTGCGGGCTGGCCAAGATCAAGACGGGACGTTTCCACTTGGGAAGCACTTCCTCGTTGCCCTCCAGCAGCCTCCCGATCTCGTTGAGCAAACGAACGCTGAAGGCATCCACATGATGAGGTGTCTTCGCCATCTGTCCTCCGTGGGTTGTCCCGGACGTCACCTGAATCGAGTCCTCTTCAACTCCAGCCAGTTGCCCCAGGCTGAAACGCATCCGAGGAAACAAGGCCGAGGCTGCCTTGAGAAGAAATCGCTTCCCGCCGCTGATCTCTCCCCGCAATCCCGCGAGTGGCGCATCCAGAATCAATCCAGCGGGTGGAGACGGAGACTCGGCAGCGGCATGCAGGGCAATCAAACTCCCCAAACTGGTTCCATGCCAAAAAACAGGCACTCCAGGGTGACGTTCTTTGACCAAACGATCAAACGTTTCCAAATCCAAGAGCCACTGCTGTCTTGATTGGATGTGTCCGCGATCTCGAATCACGGGATCATTTCCCTGCCCTCGAATCTCGTAGCCGTACACCGCCACGCCACGCGGAGGCAGGGCCTCGCCTATTGGCCAAAAGTCCGAGGTGGCCCCACTGAGCCCATGCACCGTGATCACCACCGCGCGCACACGCTTGTCCTTGGGCACAGGCCACAGCTTCCACGGCATGACCTTGCCGTCGTAGCTGACCCACTCCTTCTCCCTGAGCGCTGGTGCCGGCGCTTCCCTCTTCATCGTGGTGCACGAAACCGCCCCCACGGTCGTCAGTGTCGCGATGATCGTTCTGGCATAATTAGCGTTCATGACGGGATCCCCGTCGCATCCAACGCGGCTTGAATGAAACGCGCATGCGTTTCGGCACGATCATTGAGTCCGAATTCCGACGGTGTCTCAAACGTCAGCGACAAGGGGCAGCCAAACTGATGGAGTACGATGGCCTCGGGCAGTCCAGGCAGATCCTCGGGAACCTTTTTCTTCCGAATGACCGCTCGATTGGCTCGCATGCCGTCGATCATGGAACGAGGATCTCTCCCAATGACCCCACCCTCGCAGGCGTCGAGGATCTTCTGTCCCACGCTCTGACGACGGCGATCGACCTCATAAAGATAAAATCCCTCGGCGTCGTAGTCCTCGTGAAGGCACAGGGCCACGGACATTCGATACGGCCCGACCAGTCGATGCCAGGCCCCGATCAGCGGATCCCGTTTGAGTTGAAAACGGCGATTCAAATCCCGTCCCCGATGATCCACCCGTGTATTCAGCATCAACCCATGGGGATTCATGCATGGCAGAATCACAAAGCCCCCTTCCCGTAGCAACACGGCATTTTCCATGGCCCATGCAAGCAGGCCGCAGACCGCAGCGGGCTCGTCACCATGCACCCCTGCCGACACATAAACGACAGGCTCTCCACACCGCGCCGATCGCGAAATCACCTGATGTACAGGCTGACCCCCAACGTTCGCCAGTTCTGACATCTCCATCCGCGCGGCCTTGGCCACACGGCGCCATTGCGCCATCAACCACGCGTAGTCATGGCTTCGGTGGCGCGGGAGAAAGGTCACAACGCCTCCAAGAGCTTGCCGTGGATTCCATCGAAACCCCCGTTGCTGAACACACAAATCACGTCGCCAGACTTGGCCTCGGTTTTCAGCCGGGCCACAATCGCATCCGTGTCCACTTCGGCAAATCCCAAGCGCCCCCCAGCCACGACCGCAGCCGCCACGGCCGTGGTATCCAGCCTCTCATTTTCGGCCACACGCTCCGGCATGTTCACCGCAGCAATGATGGCACCATCGGCTTCCTTGAGAGCCTCGACCAACTGTACCTGCAGCACATTCCGGCGACTCGTGTTCGAGCGTGGCTCAAACAAGGCCCAGACCCGGCGGCCAGGATAGCGCTGCCGGAGTCCGCGAATCGTCTCCCGCAATGCTGTCGGGTGATGTCCAAAGTCGTCGATGACGGTGATTCCATTCACTTCACCGCGCACCTGTTGGCGGCGGCGGATCCCTTTAAAGCTCGCCAACCCGTCACGAATCTCTCTCTCCGAAAGCCCGCCAAACTGGGCAGCACACACGCACATCGCCGCATTGCGCACATTGAACTCGCCAATCATGGGCAATTTGTACGGCACCCCGTTGATCTCAAAAATGGTGCAGTCGGGGGCCGCATCGGTGATGCGAATCCGGTAATCGCAGCCTTCTCCCAATCCCACCGTCTTTACTGGAGCCGGGCTTCCTTGCTTCAGGCCGAGGCAATTGGCATCGTCTCCGTTCATCAGCACCAGACCGTTGCGCGGCACCAAGTTCAGAAAGCGGCGAAAGGTCAGCAGGATCGCATCGAGATCCGCAAAAATATCCGCGTGATCGAACTCGATGTTGTTCACGATGGCGCACTCCGGGAGGTAGTGGAGAAACTTCGACCGCTTGTCGAAATAGGCGGTGTCGTACTCATCGCCCTCGATCACGAAGACCTCCGAGTCATTGAAGCGAGCCCCCGCGTCGAAGTTCTCCGGAACCCCGCCAATCATGAATCCCGGATTTTTTCCGGCCGATTCGAACAGCCACGACAGGATTGTCGTCGTCGTCGTTTTCCCGTGCGTTCCGCTCACCACGAAGCTCCGCTTGCCTTGAATCACTTCCCGCTTCAGCAACTCCGCGAGGGAGACATACGGCAGTTTCTTCTCCAACAATGTCTCCAGTTCCTCGTTCCCGCGCGAGATCGCATTGCCCACCACATACACGTCTGCGTTGTCTGGCAGATTTTCAGGCTTGTAGCCTTCAAACAGTTCGATCCCCCGTGACTTCAAAACCTCTGACATCGGCGGATACACCTTTTCATCTGATCCCGTGATCTTGTAGCCGAGATCGTGGAGCGCAGCCGCCGTGGAACCCATCGCGGTCCCGGCAATGCCGATGAAATGAAGATGTTTGGTCGTGGACATGTCAGCTAGATCCGTCTGAACCAACGGAAACTCCAAACTAAAGCAGCGCCACCCCTTCCCCGCAACGAGTAGCCGGGCTTTGTGCAGATTTACCCGGAGGCCGGGGCTGGACGGGCTGCCCGACTTACTTGGGGACCGACCAAACAGGCGTCAACGCATCCCCTGATCGCTCGTGGGGCAACCACAGAATGCCGGTCACATCGACATCAATGTCTTTCTTGTAGGGGGTCAGTCTCACGGTTTCCAGCTTCAGGTTCTCGATCTCGTAATCCTCCTTCAGCCCATCAATCGCTTCCGCCAACTCCTTCTCCATCTCATCAATGTCCTCTTGAAGCTTCTTCATCTCCGCTTCCGCAGCAGCCACATCTCGCGACTCCTTCCAGACCCGCGAAGCACTGGAAATGGTCGTGCTGCTTCCCACTAGGGAACCGATTGAACTCCGTCGTCCCAGAAACGCGCTGAGCAAGCCACTCCCAATTCGGATCGCCGTGGACATTTTCGCACTCGAGGCTTGCGCCTTCTGTTCCTCCACTTTGGCCATCGCCTTTTCAATCTTGGCTTCGAGGGACTTCTCCACCTTTTCGAATTTTTCGCGCAACTGATCAATCGCTTGGTCGCGCTTCTCACGCGCCGTGAATGCCATCCTGGCTTTGAAGTCGCCCGCCGATTCACCCGGATTCGAGAAGGCCTCCAAGAGTTCGCATTGGCTCACCTCCATCGTGTGATTCGAATAGACCCAGTCCGCGAAGTCTTTCGCGATGCTCTTGTAGGTGCTGGACTTCATCGCCGCACCCGGCAATTCGCTAAACTCTGCGCCCTCTTCGGGTGTCGTCGAAAACTTGCCGACGTCGACTTCCTTCGGCAGATCGACAAAATCATTCCAAAGAACCCGCTGGTTGGGCACATCAATCCGGTTCACCAACGCCACCGTTGCCTTGCCGCTGATCTTCTTTTTCGTGTCGTCGTAATTCACCGTCGCACCCCGAATCAGGGTCGGCACGTAGCACAGACGCGCGGGATCCACCGGCTGTGAGGTCCTCACGAAAAACTCGCTGGTCCCTTCTGGCAGGCGCGGTTTCACCGTGTTTCTCGGGCCAGAAGCGGCGCTTGCGGAAGGCGGAAGGAAACCCGATCCCGCCTCACCCGTGCCAGCTTCCTCTTCAATGGGGCGGACCGGATCCATCAGCGTCTTGATTTGCTTTCTGGACAGTGGCCCGCACAGGTAGCTCATCACCCAGCGCACATGGAACACCTTCGGGCGCTCCTCATGAACATTGTTCATCAGGAATACCCGCTCCCCGAGACCCGCGAGCAGTCGTTCCATCTCTGCCTTGTCAAACTTTCCGCCGCTGGTGTTGGCCGCACCCTCGAGACCGTCGAGGAGTCGCGCCTTGTCACGCTCCGTCTGCAACCGCCCAATGAACCATGTGCCGATGTTCGACAGCGCTTTGTAGTCCAGGTCCACCGGGTTTTGCGTCGCCAATAGCAAGCCCTGACCGAAGGCGCGGGCTTGCTTCAGCAGAACCATCATGGGCTTCTTGGAAGGCGGCATCGCGGTCGGTGGCAGGTAGCCGTAGATTTCATCCATGTAGAACAGCGACCGCAGGCTCGTCGTGCCCGACTGCGAACGCATCCAGCCCAGAAGTTGGTTCAGCAGCAGGGAGACAAAGAACATCCGCTCCGTGTCGCTCAGATGGGCGATGCAAAAGATCGTCACCCGTGGCTTGCCTTCGGGCGTGTAGTACATCCGTTGAATGTCCAGCGGCTCTCCTTGCAGCCACAGACTGAAACCCGGAGAAGCCAACAGGTTGTTCAGCTTCATGGCCAGAGCCGACCGCTTGGACTCCGAGTAAAACGATTCCACATCCACCACACCAATCTTTCGCATCGGAGGTTGCTGAATGTGCCGCACCAAGTTTTCCAGAGACATGTCCTGCCCCGCGTCCCAGCAGTGATGCACGATGTTCGACAGCAGAATGTGCTCGGGGCTTTGTACGGGATCGGCTTCCACCCCCATCAATCCAAGAAGCGATGAGACCGTCGTCTCGATTCGATCCGCCATCGCCTCGGTGTCATTCATCACCGCGTCCGGCGGACATTCCAGCGAACTCAGGATGGACACAGGAAGGCCCGCATTGCTTCCCGGCGTGTAGATTTTCATGTCGACGGATTCGCGCAGCTTCTTCACGCGTTCCGCCGTTTGCCCCCATTCCCCCAAGCCCTTTTTCCATAGTGAGGCCTGCCCTTCCGCAAACTCATCCACACTCTTTCCCTTTCGCCTCGCCTCATCCTCACTCACCCAGGGCCGAAACTCTTCCGCCGACAGATTGGGAAAATTCAACAACAGGTTCCCGATGTCCCCCTTGGGATCGACAGCGATCACCGGCACTCCATCGATGGCCGCCTCTTCCAGCATGGCCATGCACAGCCCCGTCTTCCCGGAGCCCGTCATCCCCAGCACCACTCCGTGGGTCACCAGATCCTTGGAGTCATAGAGCAGCAGGTCTTCCTGCAATTCCTTGGCCTCAAGGTCATACCCACGCCCCATGTAAAAGGCCCCAAGCTTTTCATACTGATCTGGTGAGATTGCCATGCCGGATCAAATCACGTCTTCTCCCACCCGACAAGAAACAAGCATCGAGAAATGCCGTGGATCACAGGCCATTCCAGAGTATGCGGCAGTCGGCGTTTCACAGCCACACCAACGACGGTCTTCAACCACTCGGAGCCAGGACCTCCAATCCTGTGTCACCGCCGCCTCGGCAAGGCGTCGTCCCTTGAATCCAGCCACTCGGGAAGTTGATAGCGCTTTTCGTCCAACTCAACCGCGCGGTCATGCACGATGTCGGGCAGTTTGGGGACGATGGCGATCTCTTGGGCCAGGGCAGACGCCCAGTCGCTCCAGAAGGTGGCTCCAACCTTCACCTGTTGAATGCTCCCTTGATGAAGCAGGCCGATCTTGGAGCGACGCTGCCCGGCACCTGCCAGTTTGGAGGGACCCGAGATCACATCGTGGAGAGCGGGAGCCACGAAGCAAAAGGGTGCCTCAACAATGTCCTCCTGCTCGGCCAAACGTGCCCCCGGGATGCCTGACTGGACCAGCGCCGCTGCCAGCGATCCGTGGATCATCCGATAGCTGTCGACTGGGCGGGTTTCAGCCCATCCATGGGCAGCGGGCACGATCAGGGAGTAAGTGAGATCGCCGTTGTGGTAAACAACCCCTCCTCCGGTCCAGCGACGAATCACGGGCCATTCGGGAAGTTGGTCACGCAGCTTCGCAAGATTTTGGGCGTACCCAATGGTGATCGTGGCTCGATCCCAGGAGTAAATTCGAAGCAGCGGGGCATCCGTCAGCTCCAGCCAAGCCTGATCCACCGCCATGTTCCAGCTGCCGGAATGCGGTTCGGGGTCGTGCCAAAGGTAAAGCCGGTCAAAGAAAGGATGCTGTTCGTCCACAAC
>CAXBNA010000259.1:0-8077 GCA_963976915.1 uncultured Verrucomicrobiales bacterium | reverse complement strand
CACGCGGATCGTCCGGTTCCGCAGTTCTTGGTTCACCGTCATCAAATGGGCCAGCACAATCATCAGCGTACCGTGCCTTCCGCCCCGCCACCAGATGTCGATGGTGCCCGCCGGCATGGACTCTCTGGGACCTTCCGACACGGGCGCACGCACCACCAGAAGACTTTTCCCCAAGTTCCGACAGACCCGCAGCATTCGGCCAAACATCCCGATGCGCCCGGGGTCCTCGGACCACCCGAGCAGCACTGCGTTGGGACGAATCGCCCCGATGCCAAACGATTGGAGAAGTGACTTCATGCCCGCGAACAAATCACTCTCGACGACCACGGCAGGAAAGGCTTCCCACTCCTCCCCTGCGATGAATTTCCGCAACTTGGCCTCCTCAATGTCTCTGCGTTCAATCCGATCCTCGAAGTCCCCCACGATCACCTGCCCCAAGGCCAGGACACCACGCTGTGCGGTGAACCAAGAGCCGAACTGGACCAAGTGATTTCGTAGCCAGGCACCGCCGCTCAAGGCGAGAATGATGGGGCGCCAGTTCTTCGGATGCATCTGGCCATCTTCCAACGCCAGCAACGCCTTCCGTGCCCGCTCGAATGCCGCGCCGCTCTTCACATCCCCCCAGGTCGAGAGAATTTCCTTGCGACTGATCTGCCACTGCAGCAGCGCCATGGCCCCGATGGCCGCCGCCGCCCAGACGGGCTCCATCAACACCATGACTCCCACGCAACCCAAGGCTCCAGCCAGCGCAGACGACCAATGGCTGAAACGAAAGGAGGGCCGATAGCTGGGATTCTTGGTGATGGACTCATAGAAGCACGCGAGATTGATCGTGCCGTAGGTCACCATGAAGAACATCGTGATGATCGGCGCGATGGCGTTGAGATCCCCGGGCATGATGGCCAACTGAGCGATGACGAAGGTGAGGATCGTGGCCCGACGCGGCTCCTGTGAAACACCGGCACCCATCGAGAACGTCCGCAAGCTGGGGAAAATGTTGTCCCGCGCCAATGCCTGCAAAATCCTCGGCGCTCCCATCATGCTACCAAGCGCCGATGACAGCGTGGCGGCAAAGATGCCCAGATTGATCAGCATCGGCGACCACGCGACATCGAGGATCACAAAGCTGTCTTCCTTCAGAACGTCCGAGGATCTCGTCCCCGCAAAGAGCAACGCCATGCTCAGATAAACCACCGCCGTGAACGCAATGGCCGCGATGGTTCCGAGCGGAATGGACTTGCTCGGGCTCTTGAGGTCGCCCGACATGTTGACCCCCGCCATGATCCCGGTGACCGCCGGAAAAAACAGCGCGAACATGACGAAGAAATTGCCCCCCTCCGGATAAGAAGGGCTCCAGTTTTCCTGAAGCTGAGCCATCGAAAAATCGGGAATGGCTCCCACATAGAATGACGCCAGCGACAGAACGAGGGCGGCCAGGATCCCGTACTGCACCTTGATGGTCCAACCTGCCCCAATGTACACGCAGGCGAACACGATGACATTCGTCACCGTGGCCACGGCTGTCTCCGAGATTCCAAGCGAGGGAAACACATTCAAAAACGCCTCGGTGAAACCAATGACGTACATGGCGACGGAGATGGCTTGGGCGAGGAAGAACACCACCCCAATGGCTCCGCCGAACTCGACGCCCAGACTGCGACTGATCAGGAAGTAAGCCCCGCCCCCCTTGACCCGGGTGTTCGTGGCCACCGCCGAAATGGAGAACGCGGTGAGCGTGGTGATGACCTTGGCCCCGAGCACGATCAACAGCGCGTGCATCATCCCTGCCTCGCCGACCACCTGGCCGAAACGGAGGAACATGATGACGCCGAGGATCGTCAGCGTACTGGGCGTGAAGACGCCGCCAAAGGTGCCAAATTGGGTCGCAGTCGGATTCTTGTCAGCCATTCAGGAAGGCGTCACACTTCGCACTGCGTGACGCCCTCACAAGTGGAAGTCTACTCGCCCTTGGCAGCCTTGGCCTTCCCCGCTTTGCGGGCCATCGGCACGTAGTCGCCCTCGCCCCGAATCGCCCACTCGAGATCGGATTTCACGACAGCCGATTCGTAGTGAGGTTCTCCGTGGGCTTTGGCATAGGCCTCAAGCTCGGCCCCAAGTTCACGAACCAATTCCCGATAGCGGGGGAGCTGGAAGCCGTTGATCATCTCGTTTGGATCCTGCTTCAGATCGAAGAAGCCCGGCTCCGTCGTGGGCGACACCACCAGCTTGTAGCGACGGGTGAACGCGGCGATCCAACCGTTGCCGGATCGTGCATCCGCCTGACCGATCCGGACAAAGGTCACATCCTTCCAATTCTCGTCGGCCTTCCCGGCGCAAAGCAAGGCGGAGGCATCTCGCCCCTCCACCTTCGCCTCCGTGGAGATGCCCAAAAGGCCGAGCAGGGTCGGCTTGAAATCCACCGTACCCAGCGCCTCATGCACCACCGTTCCAGGAGTGATCTTTCCGGGGGCGTGGATGACAAACGGAATGCGCGCCGAGCCCTCACAAGGGATGCCTTTGTTGTGGCGGCCATGCTCACCGCACATGTCTCCGTGATCCGAGGTGAAGACGATCAAGGTGCGATCAATGACGCCCATTTCACGAAGGGCCGCGAGGATTTTGCCAACGTTGTCGTCCACGCATTTCACCATGCCAAAATACAAGGCCATCTGCCGCGCATTGAACCGGTCCTTCATCACCGAGGCGAAGGAAGGCAACCCCTTCCCCTGATTCAAGGCACTGGCCGGCTGCCGGAACAGAGTCTCGTCAAACATGGTGTCGTACGGCGGGCGCACGGTGTTGGGCCCGTGGGGATCTGGAATGCTGACCATGTAGCAAAAAGGCTTCTGCCGGTTCATTCGGATGAAATCCACCGTCCGATCCGCCAAGAAATCCGTCGTGAAACTCTTGTCATCGGCATCGTCCAGTCCATAGCCCGGCTGCCCTTTTTTATCGACCGCCGCCACCATGGGGCCGTCGGCTCCGATGCCTAGCTTTTTCCAGTGACCCCGATTGAACATGTAGCGGTTGTCATTGAACCCGAACTGCCGCTCCGGCGCCCAGCCCGGCTTGGCGGGACCATCAAGATGCCACTTCCCCGCGTAGCCCGTGGCATAGCCCTGACGTCGAAGTTCCTCAGCGAAGGTCACCATCTCGTCCTTCATTGGCAGATCGTTGGAAATGGACCCCGTGTTCTGCGGGTACATCCCCGTCATCAGCGCCGCCCGGGATGGGGTGCAGACCGGTGAGGTGGCATAGTAGCGGTCGCAAATGGCACCATTCTTGGCCAGCCAATCGATGTTCGGCGTGTCCACCTTCACCCCCTCTCCCCAGATGAACGCCTGATCGTCCGACATGAGTTCGCGATAGCAGCCCAGCGTACGGAAGTTGTGCTCGTCGGTCTGAATGACCAGAACGTTCATTGGCGGCGTGGCATCGGCAGCCACCGAGGCCACCAGAGCCAAAAGGCCGCACCCCAGGGAGAGAGAAATCAGAAAGGATCGCATGGCCGCCAAAACGATCTCGCTGCCATTGATCTTCCACCGCAAATGAAGCCCCCCCTTGAGGAAGGAGTCTCGCCCAGGACGACCCTTCATGCTCAAGCCTGGTATAGCCCGGTGATGACTTTAGGCGAAGCACCCAGAAAAAGCTTGCGAGATTCGAGCGCTCCGCTAATACCTCGCTTTTCACATGCGAACGAACCTAAGAATCTCCGTATTGACCATTGTCGTAGCGGCTCTATCGGCCTGTTCCATGGCCCCTGATCGCCATGCGATGGCTCCAGAGTCGGCCTCGCTCCAAAGGACCTTCAACAAATCCGTCGGCATTGCCGTTTCTGGAGGGCGAGCGGCGGACTCTGTTGCCTCAACCCAGATCTCCGACGAAGACCTCGTGGTCGCTGTGGAGATGGCCATCCGACGCACAGGGCTTTTCTCCAAGACCTTTCGCTCACCCAGCGGCGACTATCAACTCGACCTCCGCATTGTGAAACTGAAACAACCCCTGATGGGTCTAGACATGACCGTTAGCGCGCAGATCGAGTGGCGTCTCAAGCGCACGCGCGGAGGCAAGCCCATATGGCAAGAAACCATCGATACCGAACACACAGCCAAGCTGGGCGAGGCCTTCGTCGGAGTCGAGCGCCTGAGTTTGGCCACCGAGGGAGCCGTCCGAAAGAACATTCAAACCGGACTCGAGCACCTCTCCAGGCAGTCCCTCTAATCGTCCAATCCCCTCACCTTCACCACTCAAATCCAGATGCCCCGCCAATCCAACGTTCAGATCTTCAGCTCTGCCTGCGCCCTCCTTTTCATGACAAGCTGCGCCTCCATAATCAACGGAAAGAACCAAAAGGTCGAGATTGTCAGCGAGCCGTCAGGGGCCGCCGTAACCATTGACGGAACTCAGTCAGGAGCTACCCCCACATCCGCACAGCTCTCCCGTAAAGGCAGCCATCAGGTCGAACTGTCCCTCGCTGGCTACGAGCCTTATCAGATCACTCTCTCGCCCAAAACCAACGGAGCGACGATGGGGAATATCGTTGCTGGAGGATTGATTGGCATCGCAATCGACCAATCAACTGGTGCGGGGAATACGCTCCACCCGAAGAAGGTACACGTCGTTTTGCAAAAGCGCTGAGTTTCTCATCCCGCGCCGTCGCGTGTGACAGTTTCTCCTCAGAACCCGTTCCCGTTCGTCTTTCTGGCCAACCCGTGGAACTGAATCGCTGCGATTTTCTCTGCCATGTCGTGGCTGGCACAGAAAACCAATTCCGTGGCGGCGGCTCTTGAGAGCCGGGCGCGCAATGCCACCACTGGGCCCCGGCTGATCCCATCCACATAGGCCTCGACCGGCCGGGCAACATTGGAGAGGCTGCGAATTTCCACGGTAGCGTCGGGTGACAGGAGGGCGCTCTTCCAATTGGCCGGTTCCATCACGTTCGACCCCACCAGCAGCCAAGCCGTTGAGTCCGCCAGAAGTGGCTGCGCACCCATGCT
Organism: uncultured Verrucomicrobiales bacterium; assembly: GCA_963976915.1. Lineage (GTDB taxonomy): Bacteria > Verrucomicrobiota > Verrucomicrobiia > Verrucomicrobiales > Verrucomicrobiaceae > CAXBNA01. The sequence continues at coordinate 3,080 of CAXBNA010000259.1, read as the reverse complement.
CCTCGCGTAGGCCGTCGATCCCGCCGCCGTCGCCACCAGTCCGCCATCGCACACCAGCTTCTCGATTCGCGTCACGCCGTTCACCGTGATCTGCAGCCAAGCCGACTGACTCGTCGACCGCTCGACCCAGGCATCATTGAAGGCGTAATCCGTCGTGGTGCTTCCGTCGGCACACTCGAACTCCAGATACAGCATCGGCAGTTGCCGAAAAATCACATCTTGGGGAGGAAAGGGCGAGTCAAGGACCTCGGCCGGCGCATTCATCAAGAAGCCGAGATGCCCCGCATTGACCCCGAAAAAGGGCATCCGGTCACGCCACCGTTCTCGAATGTTTCGCAGCATCGCCCCATCGCCCCCGAGCACCGTGAAGAAATCTGGCTCGCCATCGCCTTCGACCTCCCCTGCAGGCAATTGCTTGCTGAGCGCCACAGCCCGAGGATTTGCGTTATCGCAGAGCATCTGATGCGTGGCCCCGGACAAGCTGCCGCGCGCCCACATCCCGGGAATGGGGGCCCGGTAGAGGCCGTAGCGTTCCACGTAGGCCAAGGCTCGCGTCGTCATCATGTCCGAATCGATTACCCCACGACCGATTGCTTCCCGGATCGCAGTGCTTGATCCCTCCTCATCCATCTCAAGCACCTCCGACTTGGGCGGCAGGTCCTCCGTCGCCAAAGCATAACCGGGACGCTTCATCACCAGAAACTGGGCGTTCGACCAAAGCTCCCCGCCTCGCTCCCAAGTCCGCTGGATGAGCGAGTCATCCTTGGACCCTCCCTCGACGAGATCGGCACCCACGACATGCCAAACCTCGCCCTCATTAGCAAACCGCTCCTGCAGCCGGATGTTCGTCGTGAAACTCGCCTGCTCCAAATCGAACAAATCCACGGTCACACCAGGCACGGGCCCAAAGGTCAGATCCGCCAGCGCCGCGCGGTAAACCGCAGGCACTGTATCGGTCGTCGGCTTGTCAGGACGGGGACCGCAGGGAATGACCCGGACCTCGTCGAACATCTCCGCCAACCTGGTGGCGATGGCCCGATGATGCCGACCCGGCGGATTAAAGCTCCCTCCAAAAATGGCGACTCGTTTTGCCATGCCCTTCACACTTTCGATAGGCCCAAAGTCGAAGCACTTGATGTCGCGCCGTCGATTCCCCGGGAATGGTCACCTCAAGACGCAGATGGGACTCCAGCATTCGACGAAGGCGATAAAACACGAGGTAGTGATCCTCCTCCAAGGCATCCCGACAAAGCTGGAACTCGTCCAAGACATCCTCCCAACGATCCCCGAGGAGGAGGCCCTGCCGCAAATCGATCAGCAGATTCCACTGCTCGGTCGCGACGTCTGAAAAAAGTTCTTCCACAATCCGCGCCGCTTGAACCCGCCAAGAAGAGCCTGCGCGGTCACGACCTGAAGAGCCGGAATCGGTCTGTGGGGCGTTTCCGAGAGAGTTGGGTGAAGGAGAGTAGGACATGGTGGATTCGTAGAGAATGAGACGCAGTCTCAGGAGATTTCTTTCAAAAAGCGGCTTCCCCGAAGAGAAGCCGCGTCAGGTTGAGTGTTCCGAACTTAGAGGTTCTTCAAGAAGCTCTTCAGCATCCAAAGCGTCTTCTCGTGAACCTGAATGCGGGCGATCACCATGTCTTGAGTCTCGAGATCTCCGGCCTTTTCACAGGCGCCCCGAAGCTCCATCGCCGTTGCGACGACCAGTTCGTTCCCTTCAACCAAGTGGGCCACAAAGTCCTTGGCCGGTGCCGGACCATCGTCCAACTCGGCCATTTTGGACATATTGCCGAGGGTTTTCAGACCGCCGGGAGCCATCACATCAAGCGCGCGCAGGCGCTCAGCAATGTCATCGACCGCGGTGAAGAGTTCCTCGTAATGCGTTTGGAAGGCCGCGTGCAGGTGGAAGAAGTGGGGACCTTCGACATTCCAGTGCGCAACGTGCGTTTGAGCCATCAGTGCGTAGGAATCGGCCAGCAGCATTTTTAGACCCGCAGCGACGGCGGAAGTCTGAGGGGAAGTTTTTGTCGTTGTGCTCATACAAATAGAATTACGTCCGAAGTCGGTTGGCAGATAAGATCAACTCACCACCAAAACCCGACGTTACCTATGGATACGTGGCCAAGACCCTTTGTGAATGGAGCAAAAAGGACATCGAAAAGCATTTCGATGAACTCTGTCTCATTACGTCTGCTCCCCGCTACACCTGCCGAAAGTGCGCCCGCTCCGCCCACGACTCCAAGCATCTCTGCAAGCCTCTGAAGCGGCAGGAGGGGTCAAAGAAAGAGAGGTAGATCCGGCAAAAATCCTCGCCGATCATTTCGCGTCCAATCCACGCCGGATCAAATAGGCCAGATACTTCTGGTGCGCCGGACTCGCCACGAAGGGCGGCGAATCCAATTCCGCCCGGATCGATTCCACCTCCGCATACGCAATGGCCTTGGCCGCAGGAAGGTGACTTCCGCCGTTTACGATCCCTAGCAGACGATTGAGATACTCGGTCTGCAGATTCTGCCGAGCCGTGGATGGGCCGGTTTCAGGATCGCCCTTGTAAATCGCCGACGTCAGCATGGGCATCATCTCGCCGAGGTGCAGCGGTTGACCAAAGAGATCACTGTCGAGCATGCGTTTCTGAACCGATGAACTCAGCAACTGATCCAACAGGCTGCGCTGCACCTTTAGAATTCGGTCATGGAAGGGAGGCATTTGATCCTCCTTGAAGAAATCAAACCCACGTCGCTGCTGCTGAAGCTTGGCCCGCAATCCGCCCGGCGCATCGAAGGCACCCGGTGAAAATCCATGCTCCGCCATCGCCGCCATCGCGCGAATCTGGGAGTCCCGATCCACGGGGGTCAGTGGCGCAGGTCCATCCTTCGTCTGGCCTACGAAGGCCCGTTCCACCTGCACTCCCCCGACGTGCCGTGAAATCACCGTCAGGGCATCCGCAGCTTCGCCCGCGAGCGTGACGTAGGCTTGCGAAAGCTCCTGCCAACTCTCGCCTGGCAAAGCGAACTTCTTTTCCAGCGACACCAGCTCATCGCGAACGAGTTCACAGCGCTGAATCCCATAGGCCACGG
>CAXBNA010000258.1:0-8103 GCA_963976915.1 uncultured Verrucomicrobiales bacterium | reverse complement strand
GCAACACATCGCGGATTACGGCGGTGATGCGAAGCGCGTGCTGGTGGGCGGGCATTCGGCGGGCGCGCAATTGGCGGCGTTGCTCTGCATCGATGAGCGTTATTTGAAAGCCGAGGGCGTGGGTTTGGATTCGCTGATCGGATGCGTGCCGGTGGACGGCGACACCTACGACATTCCGGCGATCATCGAAGTGGCGGAGACGCGATGCCGGACGCACCACCTGCCGATGCCGACGTTCGGGCACCGGTTGAAGTTTGGGAATGATCCGGTGAAGCACCGCGAGTTTTCCGCCGTGACGCATGTGGCGAAGGGGAAGGCCATCCCGCCGTTCCTGATCCTGCACGTGGCCGCGCATCCCGACACCTCCGCGCAGGCGAAGCATTTTGGGAACGTGCTCAAGGAGGCCGAAGTTCCGGTGACGGTCTTTGGTGCGCGGGACACGGACCACTCGAAGTTGAACAACCGTCTCGGTGAGCTTGGCGATCCCGCCACGGCGGAGCTGGAGGCGTTTGTGGACACTGTGCTTCAACGTTCATCCCGCTGACCCGATGAAGCCGCTGATCCTTTTGACCCTTTGGTTCGTGTTGCCTTTGCGGGCGGCGGACTTGCGCATCGCCACCTTTGAAGTGGATGCCACACCGCCACTCGGGACGCCGCTTTGCAATGGAGCGGTGAAACCGGCGAAGGAGATCGTCACGCCCTTGACCGCGCGTGGCGTCGTTTTGCTCGGTGCGGAGGCGCCGATCGTGCTGTGCGCATTCGACTGGGTCGGGATCGGGAACGAGAGCCATGATGCGTTTCGCCAAACCCTCGCGGATGCCGCCGGCACGGATGTGGAGCGAGTCACGGTTCACACGCTGCATCAGCATGACGCGCCGGGCAGTGACCTCGGCACCGAGCGCTTGCTCGCGGAGCATGGCTTGAGCGGAAAGTTCTCCAATGCCGATTTTGATCGCGAGGTCATGCAACGACTGGCATCCGCCGCGAAAGATTCCTTGTCCAATGCCCAAAGCATCACGCACATCGGATTGGGACTCGGGAAAGTCGAGAAGGTTGCCTCGAATCGCCGGATCCTCGGACCCCTGGGAACAGTGATCCTTCAGCGCCAGAGTTCGGGCGGCAAGAATCCGGTGGCGCGCGAAGCCCCCGAAGGCACGATTGACCCGATGGTGCGGTTGATTGCGTTTTGGAATGGGGACACGCCCGTCGCAGCCCTGACATACTACGCCACGCATCCGCAGAGCTACTATGGCCAGGGGTCGGTGAACTGGGACTTCGTCGGCATGGCGCGTGAAATGAGAGAGGAAGCGCTCCCCGGAGTGGCCTGCATTCACTTCAATGGAGCGGGTGGGAACGTGGCCGCTGGCAAATACAACGACGGATCGAAGGACAATCGCCCGGTGCTTGCGGCCCGTTTGGAAGAGGGGATGAAGCGCGCCTGGGAGTCGCAGCAGAAGCACGCGATCACGGCCGGGGAGGTTGGATGGAAGGTGAATCCGGTGGCCATGCCGGTGCGCGACACCCTGGTGGAGGAGACGCTCCTCGCCAAGCTGAAGGACCCGTCCCTGAAGGTCACGGACCGTGTGCGCGCCGCACGGGACTTGGTCTTTCTGCGTCGCACGCGCGGCGGGCATCAGATTGCACTCGGCTGCCTGCGACTGGGGCTGGCGCGGGTGCTGCACATGCCGGGGGAGCTTTTTGTGGAATACCAGCTCGCGGCGCGGCAGATGCGCCCGGGTGAGTTCGTCGCGATGGCCGCCTACGGCGACTACGGTCCCGGCTACATCGGAACCGCCATTGCCTACACGCAGGGCGGCTACGAGACGGGCATTGTCTCCCGAGTCGCACCGGAGGTGGAAAAGGTGCTCATGGAGGCGATTCGGGAATTGCTCGCAGCGCCGTTGCGCCAGTAGGAAGCCATGGGACCCGAGACGGGTGCTTCGCTATTGGAGAAAAAGATTTCATGAGGGTGTAACGCGGGGTTCGAAGTCGTGTACCCCCTGACAGAGGTGATCTGTCTGGGGGCTCTTGGGAGTCGACGGCGCAGGTCAGCCAACTCCATCAAGCGCTTATGAAAACATCCACAAAACTATGGGCATTGGCCACCTTCCTGACTGCTTTCACCGGCTGGGGCAACGCCTTCGGGGCAGACTGGGTGGTGGAAGAAAACGGAGTCTCTCCCAACTTTGCCACCATTCAAGATGCTGTGACCGCAGCCAGTCCCGGCGACCGAATCTTCGTCGTCAACAAGTCGGGAAGCATCCCTTATCTGGAGAATGTGACGATCGACAAGGCGATCGAGATCCTGCCGTACACCGCCAACGGAAACTTTCTTGTGTTCGGCAACTACACGATCTCCCCAAACGGATCTGGCTTCTCCTCGACGTTCGATTCCGTTCGGATTATTGGCATGTTGAACCAGAGCGGCAGCATCGTCGCAGCAGCCAACAACTCGACAGGCAACGGGATTGAGATTGATGTGGTCAGTTGCCAGTTGAACGCCGGAAGCATCATTGTTTCCGGCACCCAGTTCTACAGCCGCGTCTCCGGGAACTGGTTGCAAAGTGGCAGCATCACGGTGCGGGAATCCATGGTGACCGGGAATTTGGTCAACGGCAGCATCACAGTGAACGACGCGGCAGGGAGCATGATCGGCTCCGACGAGACCCTCTACGTGGTCGGAAATCGCCTCACGTCGAGCACAGGAGCAAGCATTTCGGGGACCATCCAGTGGAGCAATGACGATCACTATTTTCACATTGCCAACAACCTGGTGAGATCGAATCTGGGTGGCACCTCCGGCGCAATCCGATTCACTTCCATTCGAAACGGGGGTGAGAACAACCAACTGGTCAACAATTCCATTGAGACGGATGGTGCAGCCGACTACGGCATCACGAGCGGTGCCGCGCTTGCATCTGGAACGCGGTTGAAGATCGAAAACAATGCCCTCCATGATCTCTCGGGATCATCGACGGAATACGCCCTTTTCTTCAATCCAGCCCCTTCCCCTGGAGCGCTGGTGGAAATCAACTACAACGTGGAAGAAGGGTTCGCCAATGGGCTCACCAATGTCTCAGGTGCTCAAGCCGTCATCGTGGGCAATCAAACAGCGGCCTCGACGTTTGACATCGACAATGTGACCGGCGTCTGCCCCACAGCCGAAGCCATCAATGGCGGCCACCCTGGCAATGCGTACACCGATCACGACCTGAGTCGCAATGATTGCGGCGTGGCGGGCGGCTCGTTCAACTACACCAACTTTTGGCCGATCCTCACGGGAGGGGCGCGTGTGATGTTGGTGAAGACGCCCCGGGTGGCTCTGCCCTCAAGCGCCATCAACGCCGAAGCTGAAGCGCACGATCGCTGAGCGGCGCACGTGCCGAAATGGAACCCTCAAAGTCATGTGCTGGTCTACCTCCATCCTCTTTGCCCTCGGTCTTGGCTGGGGCCTGACGCTTCACGCCCAGGTCGCGCCATCGCCCCGGCACGTCAACACGGCAGAGTATTTTTGGGACACGGACCCTGGCCTCGGCAATGGCGTGCCCCTGCTCGCCGTCGATGGAGCCCTCGATGAAACGGTGGAGGCTCTTTTTCGCAATGGCCTTTCCGTTCCTGCCGCTGGGGGAGCCCATCGGTTTGGTGTTCGGGCTCAGGATGTAGACGGCCATTGGAGCGAGGTGCATTCGACCATCGTTCATGTGGGTCCGGATTCGCCCGTGCTGCCACCCCAACGAAATCTCGTCTTGGCCGAGTACTTTTGGGACGTCGATCCTGGTCAGGGGAACGGATCGCCATTGCTGGCATTGGATGGTCACTTGGACGAGACGGTTGATGCGGTGATGGCCAGCGGCGTTGCGGCTCCCGCAAGTGCGGGACCGCACAGCTTCAACGTCCGGGTGAAAGACTTCGACAACACGTGGTGCTCACTTTTTACCACGGTCGTGAATGTCGAAGCACCGCCCGCTGATCAGCGGGTGGTCGCGGCAGAGTACTTTTGGGATAGCGATCCGGGAGAGGGGAACGGGACGCCGATGGTGGCTGCAGATGGAAATTTCGATGAAGCGTTGGAGGCTTTGCTCGCCTCTGGGATCAGCACACCCGCCAGCGCAGGACCTCATCTGTTCCATGTTCGCGTTCAAGAGATCGATGGTGGATGGAGTGCGCCCTTCGCGACGGTGGTGGAACTGGTGGCCAACCCCGCCATCGTTCCCCGATCAATGCATCTGGTGCAAAGTGAGTATTTCTGGGACGTCGACCCCGGACAGGGAAACGGGGCATCCCTCCCAACCCTTGATGGAAACCCGGACGAGACTTTGGAGACGCTGTTTGATTCGGGCGTGGTGACGCCTGTCGGTCCGGGCCCTCATCTGCTGCATGTCCGCAGCCGGGACGTCGACGGCACGTGGAGCATGAACTTCGTGACCGTGATTCATCCGTCGACCTCGGTTGGAGGTCCGCCCATGAGGCAATTGGCGCAGGCCGAATACTTTTGGGACGCCGACCCTGGAGCGGGCAATGGCATTCCATTGGCTGCTGCCGACGCAGGGATCGACGAGACTTTGGAAACCCTGTTCCGAAACTCCCTGCCGACCCCGGGAAATTTTGGACCGCACAGCTTCAACGTTCGGTCCAAGGACATCGCTGGAACATGGAGCCCCGTCTTCACAACCGTCGTGCGCCTGACCATCGGCAAGGGTGGCTTTGGCTATGTGTATGGTAATGACAACGATGGCGACACTCTGGACAATCTCTTTGAGCTGTTTCTGGGGACCAATCCGGATCAGCACACGGAGGTGTCGAAGCATCTGAAGTGGGGCTTCAAGCCTTTGACAGGAGGGATGCCCGGAGAAGAGCAGTTCTATGTCCGCGTGGAGCGCAATCATGTCGCCCCAGACACCAGCCTGATCGTCGAGGTGTCACCCAATCTGGTCGATTGGTATCGGGAGGGCGACGGCTGGGTGACGCAAACCTTGGACAGCCCCGGGGCCCTTGAGTTTCAGGCAACGACCGTTTCCTTGGGGGCTTCCCGCCTGTTCTTCCGGTTTGTTCTGTCCGTGGTGGGAGATTGATAAGGACCCAACACACCTGACAGACCGTGGGGATCGGGTTCGTTGGCACAAGATGCGCCGCCTTCATGCCCTATTTGTGACCCTCACAACGTTACTGATGATCGCCAGTGGTCTGTCCGCCGCCGCCGCGCCACCCAACATCGTTCTCATTCTGACCGATGATCAGGGGTGGAGTCAGAACGCGATGACGATGGATGACCGAGTGCCGGAGTCGATGTCGACGTATTTGGAGACGCCGCACATCGCGAAGCTGATGAAGGGCGGCATGCGGTTCACCAGTGGCTACTCACCCGCTCCGCTGTGTACCCCAACACGACGCAGCATCCAGTGTGGAACGACGACGGCGCGCAGTGGGACGGAGTTCCCCAGCCCCAATTGGATTCCCGCCGATCACCTCACGATCCCGAAGGCGCTGAAGGGGGCGAATCCGGACTACCGTTGTGCGCACTTTGGCAAGTGGGGCGAACAGATGATCAGCACACCCGAGGAGTGCGGCTACGACCTGAGCGACGGCATGACCGGGAACAACACGGGTGGAATGCCGTCGACTCTTGGCGTGAAGGGCAGCCACAACGACGGACCGCCTCACTTCATCGACAACGAAGATCCGAAGCGGACGAAGACGATGACCGCGCGGGCAAAGGCGTTCATGGAAGCGCAGGTGAAGGACGGAAAACCGTTCTATGTCCAGACCAGCTACTACGCGCAGCATTTGTCCGTGGTGTGTACCGAGGAGGGGTTGGCCAAGTATGAGGCAAAGGGGACGCCCGATCGTGGCTACACTCAGGCATGGGCGGCGATGATGGAAGAACTCGATGCGGGTGTGGGAGACCTGCTCGCAGCGATTGAGGAACTGGGCATCGCCGACAATACCTACGTCGTCTTCACCGCCGACAACGGCGGGCGTGGAACGGTCCCCGGCGGGGATACCGACCGACTGCCGCCGAATCATCCTCTCACCGGTGCCAAACACGATCTCTTTGAAGGAGGAATCCGCGTGCCCTTCATTGTGCGCGGCCCCGGCGTGGAGCCCGGCTCAGCCTGTCATGTGCCCGTGGCAGGTTACGACTTTCTGCCGACCTTCCAGCAGCTCGCGGGAGGAAAGAAGAAGGCGCTGACACCCGAGGTCGATGGGGTGAGTTTCGCCCGCCTCTTGAAGAATCCCGAAGCCGAATTCAAGCGAACCCACGACGCGCTCATTTTTCATCGCCCCGGCAAACTCATGTCTGCGGTGCGTCAGGGTGACGACAAGCTCGTCGTGATTTGGCAGGGCAACGGAGTTCCCCGGTCGAAGTCCCTCTACGAGGTGGGCACCGATCCACGCGAGATTCCTGAGCGAGACCGTGCCGCCGCTGAGCCGGAGAAGGTGGACGCCCTGTTCGCGATCCTTTCCCAGCATCTGGACGCCGTCGATGCCGAGCGCCCCCAGCTGAGCAAGGCGAAGCTCAAGAAGAAGGCAGCGGAGAAGACGAAAAAGGGTGGGGCGTGAGCCCGCTTAGCTGGGGGCGCTCAAATTCGATGGATGCGATGGCGATCCACGTGTGCTAGCTTCGGGCTACCATGAGCGCCGAGATCTTGGAACAACAATTGACGGAGTTACAGCAGAGAGTTGAACTGCTCGAGCGTCGGACTTTCCGTAGGTCCGGCAATGATTGGCACGAGATCGTTGGGACCTCGAATGGGGACGAACTGGACCGCGAAGCGGCAGCCATGGCGGAAGCTTGGCGTAAGAGTGAGAACCAACGTCGCTAGGGCCAATGGTCGCGGTGCTGGATACCAACCACTTTCGGGAGCTTCAGCAGGGATCCGCTGCGGCTGAGGCTATCACTCAATTGCGTGCGGCATTCCCACGAATCGGAACTATGGACCTAAAGATCGCTGCGATATGCGAGGCTCACGATGCGATGTTGCTCACGCGAAACCTTGCCGACTTTCGAGCAATGCCAAAGCTGGTCGTCGAAAACTGGTTGGATTGACAGGAGCGAATGGGTGCTCGCCGACTTGGTTTTTCGTTCAACTCAAAGTGGGGTCCAAACGACTCGTTGTGTTCAATGCGTTCCACGATCTTCGGCTTGACAGCTCTGATGGTGACTTGGTGGTCACTGATCTCCTGCGCACCCACTTTTCTGCATGACAGCCCAAGGGTAGAAGGACCGAGCATGGGTACCACTTGGTCGTTGACGTTGCCAAATGGCATCGAGATGGAGAGCGTTCGTTCGGTGATTCAAAACCTGCTGGACGAGCGGGAGATGGAGTTTTCGAACTGGAAAGCGGACTCGGCGGTGTCGCGGTTCAATGCGTCGGCGTCGTTGGAGTGGCAGGCGATGCCGGAGGCGGTGGTGCGGGCGGTGAGGGTGGCCAAGCGGGTGGCGGGGGACGCGGATGGGGCGCTCGATGTGACGGTAGGTCCGCTGGTGGAGCTGTGGGGGTTTGGGGCGAGTGGGCGGAGAGAGGGGCCACCGTCGGACGAGGAACTTGCGGCGGCATGGGAGCGCTGTGGATGGCGCTGGTTGGAGATGCGGAAAGCGCCGCCTGCGTTGCGAAAACTGCGACCGGATCTGGAGATCAACCTGTCGTCCGTGACGGAGGGCGTGGTGATGGACGAAGTGGTGGCGCGACTGGAGGCGATGAGTCTGACAGATTTCCTTTTTGAATTGGGGGGTGAGGTGGTGGCCCGGGGTGAGGCGGCACCGGGTCAGCCCTGGCGGGTGGGCGTTCAGGCTCCGGGCGGTGGGCCGGGGGAGACCATGGAGGCTCTGGAGCTTCGCGGCGCTTGCCTTTCAACGGCGGGGACGTATCGGCAGCGGCGAGAGGGTGCGGGCGGAGAAATGATCTCTCACATCCTCGATCCCCGGACGGGTCGACCGGTGAGCCATGGTTTGGTGTCGGTCAGTGTGCACCACCCCGACTGCGCCCTGGCAGATGCCTATGCGACGGCACTGCTGGTTCTGGGGCCGGTCGAGGGCCGGAAGGTGGCGGAGCGGCTGGGGCTGCGCGTGTTTTGGATCGAGCAGACGCGATAGCTGCCCGT
>CAXBNA010000257.1:0-8252 GCA_963976915.1 uncultured Verrucomicrobiales bacterium | reverse complement strand
TTCTCAGTCAATCCGGCGGCCTCGAAGGCCTCAAAGCCAAGTTTGAGCAGGCCGGCCTCGCCAACCAGTTCGAGTCCTGGACCTCCACGGGCCCCAATCAGCCCGTCGATCCTGCGCAGGTCGAGACCGCCGTCGGCCCTGAACTCCTTCAAGCCGTCGGCGCCAAGCTCGGCATGGACCCGGTCAAACTCCAAGGCCTCCTCTCCCAGTTCCTGCCCAAGATCATCGATCACCTCACCCCCCAAGGCAAAATCGACAACAACAATCCCTCGTCCAACGACCTCCAAGGCGCCCTCGGCTCGCTCATGAAGAGCTTCTTCGGCTGAACCCACTCTCCGCCCGACGAGTACGCCGGTGGTTATCAGTCATCAGTGATCAGTATTCAGTCCTCCACTCCGCCGCTACCACCTAGAACCAGCCCATCTCCCCATCTGATTGTCTGATTGTCCCCACCCCAGCACCGCCCCCCCACCATGAAGCCCCTCCTCGCCCTAGCCGCCCTGTTCGTCGCCACCCTGTCCGCCCTAGCCGCCGACCGACCCAACGTCCTCTTCATCATCTCGGACGACCTGAACAACTCCCTCGGTTGCTACGGCCATCCCCAGGTCACCACGCCCAACATCGACAAGCTCGCCGCGCGCGGCGTCCGCTTTGAGCGCGCCTACTGCCAGTTCCCCCTCTGCGGCCCCAGCCGGAATTCCATGCTCACCGGCCTCTACCCGCGCAGCACCGGCATCCTCACCAATTCCCTCATCTTCCGCCAGACCATCCCCCACCACCAGAGCCTCTCCCACGCCTTCCGCATGGACGGATACTTCGCCGCCCGCATCGGCAAGCTCTACCACTACAACGTCCCCAAATCCGTCGGCACCAATGGCCACGACGACCCCGGATCCTGGGAGCTCGAGCTCAACCCCGCCGGTTGCGACCGCCTCGAGGAAGAGGGCGACATCTTCTCCCTCCGCCCCGGCAGCTTCGGCGGCACCCTCAGTTGGTACGCCTCCCCCCAGTCCGATGACAAGCACACCGACGGCATCATGGCCAAGGACGCCCAGTGGGTCCTCGAGCGCTGCGCCCGGGACACCTCACGGCCCTTCTTCCTCGCCCTCGGCTTCTACCGCCCCCACACCCCCTACGTCGCCCCCGACACCTACTTCGAAGGCTACCCCAAGGACCAGATGCCCGTCGTCCAAGGCGTCGCCGAAGACCAGAAGGACATCCCCGCGCCCGGGCTCGGCAGCCACAAAAAGGAGCACGAAGACCTCACCGACGACCTCCGCCAGCAGGCCGTCCAGGCCTACTTCGCCAGCATCAGCTTCATGGACGCCCAGGTCGGCAAGGTCCTCGACACCCTCGACGCGCTCGACCTCGCCAAAAACACCATCGTCGTCTTCACCAGCGACCACGGCTACCACCTTGGCGAGCACGGCCTCTGGCAGAAAATGAGCCTCTTTGAGGAAAGCACCCGCGTCCCCCTCATCATCGCCGCCCCCGGCGTGTCCCAGCCCGGCACCACCGCCCCCGCCCCCGTTGGCCACATCGATCTCTACCCCACCCTGGCCGAGCTCTGCGGCGTCCCCACGCCCGCCAACCTCCAGGGACACAGCCTTGTCCCCCTCCTCAAAGACCCCAGCGCCCCCGGCCAAGGCTACGCCATCACCGAGGTCACCCGCGGCGGCGGCAAGAAAGGCCCCCAAATCTTCGGCACCAGCATCCGCACCCCCCGCTGGCGCTACACCGAGTGGGACGAGGGACGCCAAGGCCGCGAGCTCTACGACCACGACATCGACCCCCAAGAGATCACCAACCTCGCCAAGGACCCCACCCACGCCGACACCGTCGCCCAACTCTCCCAGCAGGTCCAAGCCGCCTACAAGACCACCTCCCCCCCCAACGGCGAGATCCCCCAAGTCCAACCCGGCACCTGGGCCCCGAACCTCACGGAGCCTTAAGAAATGCCTCCGCAGACTCCTGTCTACCCCGCCCTACAATTTCTAGTTTACTGTAAACTTGGTCGATCCTCAAAGTCCAATTTTCAGTAGCCAATCGCATCAATGCTGCTCATTGGACTGCATCGACCAGTGGCAGTGGGTCATCTGGGGCGCGACGCGCTGTTGCAACCCATCGCCGCTGACGAAGTGCCGCCACGCCCCGGACGAAAGGAACCGCGCGTGTGCAAGGGGCGACAAAATAAATACACTTTCATGACCAAACCCAGGCACGATTACAACGCCAACCCCGACTCAATGGAGACATGCATGACGGATACGATCTACCTACCCAAGTCCCTCTACTGTGGGGGAAGAACCACCCAGTGATCGACTGTCAAGGCTTCGGCAACGAATGGATATGGAAGGAAAGCATAGCCACAGTCGCCCCAAGAACTACCCCAACTGTTTCGCACAATGAAGGCACCTTTTTGCTTTCGGCCATTGTCTCCCACCCAAGCCGCATCCTCATCATATCCAACCAATAGCATCGCATGTCCTCCCTCAAGCACGTCAAATGAGGATTGATTCTTGTCGGGTAGCGGAATCACAAAATCGTTTTCGATGGAGCACTGGCCAATCGAACGATGAGCCGGTAGTCCAAAGCAAACAGGCAGCCCATCAGCCAGTGCAGCCTTCAATCGCACAACAAGATCGAGAGGCCGTGTTCCAGCGTCGTCCAAACGGTAATATCCGCCCGCTCTGTATTCTTGCGCCATCTGACATGCAAACACGTCAGGCATCTCGTCGAGCAGGACATCTGGGGCATACGGCCACATCTCCTCAGACGTTGCGCCAAGCTTGGCTAGGGCCTTCAACGTTGTTCTCAACTGGGCTCCTGAATCGCCGGTCAATCCGTGAAAATACCTCGCTGCATTGTAAACAAACAGACTCGATAGGCGTGGAACATTCGGCCTGCCTTCAAGCCTCATCCGAAACGCAAGTGCCGAAGTCGCAACGACGGCAGTACATGTGTTCCAAGGGCCTTGATCTTGAATCGAGTCAAACAACGAGTTGCCATCAGCGAGGTGCAATCGCCTTGTTTCTAGGGTTGCCTTAACCTGACGGAAGCTCAAGGACAGCCATGGCCGCTCGCTCTTTGATTCAGGAAGCAACACCTGGCCGTCAACCAATGTCTTCGGTACTTTGGCACAAAGGCACTCGGAGCAGGAGTCCCGGCGATCAGAAGGCTCTGGAAGGCATCCGATCCCCCGCAATATCGAACCCTCGGCGGGGTGATAACCCTCCGAAAACTCTTCCTGTCCCGCTCCAAAGAATGATCGTCGCCCCCCCACAAGGGGCCCGGCTCCATTGCCGGCAGTGCCAGAGTTTCGTCGCCGCCTCCTTTTTCCGACGATAGGACTCCCTAATATGTCTGTAGGCATCCACTGAGGACGAAATTGAATCGGCGGACGCGAATCACTCCCCATTAACCCGAGTATTGGTGGATAGGATTTTCCATCTCTAAGTCGGGGGGCAGCCCTTTGCTTTGGTTCGTGGATCTTCATATAAGTTTCCAGCAGATTCAAAATCTCTAAACTCTCCCCTTCGAAATCCAACTCAACGATGGGTGTCAAGCGACGGTAGCAGCAACAGAGACTCGTCTCGATCTTCAGCGACAGTCAATTCATGCAAGGATCCGCCTCTATTTATCGAAACTGAATTAGTTGAATCACGGAATTCAACCGAAGCTTCTCCCTGATCACCTTCAGTGGTCTCGCCCCGCTCTGTTGGTTTGTTAGGGTCCTCCTCGGCAGCCACCTCTGCTGGAATACTGATTGTAATGGGCGGACTAAAGAGCATGGCACCATCCATCGTAGGAAACCGCAATGCCGCGCCAAATGTCTGGACCTTATGTTCTTTGGTCTTTTCCAAACTCAGGGATAGGATAAGGGCCGACTTTCCTCCGCCTTGACTCTCAACTCGGGCATCCAAATTCGATTCCGGAACCATGGTCCAACCGCTCTTGGAATCTCTCGCGTCCGATTTCATCTGTTGGGTAATCAGCGAGTCGAGGTTCTCGCCAAGCAGAACAACCTCAACAATTTGGCCTTTCGCTAGTGATATAGATGTTGGAATCACTCGGTTAATCTGCGGGGTGCCTTTTGTTAGAACCTTCTTGGCCGCCTGCTCGACCGCAATCTGATAGTGATCGGGCATTAGTGTCGAGGCTGGTATAGAAAGCGTGGTTTTTGCACCGCCAGCCAGGTAACTGTAGTGCTGCCACCGTTCATCGATAAGTGAGCCAATCTGTGGAGCCACGCCCCTGTCCAACCATGGAAATTGCGTCTCACTGAACTCTTCCAAGTCAATTCTTTCAGCCGCATCCATGATCTCTTCAATCCTATCCTCCTCACTCCAGCGAGACCGCGTCCAAGTTCTTGGCTTCCAAAGAACAAAGCGCTCAACAAATCTCGGTGAAACATTCGTCCAACGAGTTGTCTGTACGAGACTAATGACCGGCTCATAGACGACCAGACGACCATCGCTATTTCGACAGATCACAGGGCGAATATCGTTGTGATCAAGACCAAAAATGATCGCCGCAGGAAAAGACTGCCGCTCGAGAACCCGCCCTTGTCCGGCCTTCCTAGTCGCTGGATCAGCCAATGCCTGAAGTCTCGGTCCAACCTGAAACCCAAATAGACCTCCGGCTGCGCTATAGGTATTCACGACACCGGAAACAGTTCGACTCCGCGCATCGGATTGCCTATTCTTTAGATACTGCTTAAAAACATTCGCTGAACCGTTGGCACCAGGAGTCGCAATCAATCCAGATAGAAGGACGGCAAACTCATCCTGCCGACGCCACTGACTTTCGAGATCGCTGATCTGCGTATCCATTAGCGGTGAAACCCCGCTTACGATCGGCTTCTTCTCGTCCAAAGCATTCTCGGCGTCACTGAAGGAAGATGCGCTAATCGAAGTGTAGAGCGCCCCTCCATGGTTTACGATTGGCGCTGAGCCATCCTTTGTGGAAATAGTGTCTGGTACGATGATACCCAATGGTTGAGCAAGTGCCTCTCTGTCAGCGAGTGGATAGCGCCGATCTTTCACCAGTCTCGCAATTGTATCGTACCGTGCCAATGCGTATTCATATGAAACATTGACCGCCACGTCTGCGGCAAAATCGCGTTGAGTGCGCCAACCAGGCGACACCCCAATGGTGCTTACTCCAAACATGACTTGCTTGTCACGAAACTGATTCGCCGTATTGGGATCACCCAAAAACTCAAATATTGCGTGAACAGCCCGATTCCCGGCGGTTTGAATCAGAGCAGCACGATCTGGCGTTTTAGGATCGGCGCCGGCGACTGCATTCAAGGCGCTCATGTTGGTGATCGCCTCGAGTACTCCGCGCGCCTCGGTAGCACTTGGCGTTCCTGTCTGGGAATTAAGAACGGGGGCAGGCACGCCAGCAAGGTTCACTGTGGTCTGATGGTAGCTGGGAGGATCTCCGATTGTTGCATTTTTGACAGCATTGGTTATGTGACTGGCTGCCTTGCTGGCAGCTGCGTCAATTTTCCCCACAGCATCGCTTGTCGCTTTCTCAATTGCATCAGCGTTTTCGCTCGGCTTGGGATCGGACGCTGCGGGAAATACTGGTGGACTTGAACCGTACCTTGAATCAACAGCGGCTTGAACTTCCTCTTCGTATGCCTCTCGGGCTTTGCCCAATGCAGCAGCCTTCTCTTCCGGTTCGGCAAGGGCGTTGGCCAACCTCACAGCGTCTTGATACCGTTGTTCCGCCCCACTCAATCGTTCATTCATCGCCAAATCTTTGGCATCAGAATGAGCCTTGAACTGTTCTTTGGTCGAAAGATATCTTTCCAAAGCCAATTGATCGTGAGAAACGTCAACTTTGCCCGATAGACTGGAAACGATTCGTTCAGCGTTGCCAACGGCCGCCTCAACTTGAGTCTTGGCGGCATCAAAATACTCATCCTCTTCCCTTTCTAACTTAAAGGTGAAGTCAGCACTAGGTCCGGCAAGAATCGGTGCTGACATCGTGATGACTCCAAATTCCTCCACTCGTTTAGCCACCTGATCAAGGGCTTTCGCCGCATCTGCGGCTGATCGTTTCCAATCAGCGTATGCTTCCAATTGGCGTCTCCGTTCCGCCTCAACACGTGCCTCTTGTCTGCGCTTCTCCTCTTCCTCCAATTTTTCTTTTGTTCTAGCTTCTTCCTCAACCTGTTTGTCTGCGTTCCCCTTATACCAAAGCTTTGCTTTTGGAATCCTCGCGAGTCTCTCAAGAAGGGTGTCGGATCCTCCATATAGATTCGAGGTTAACAAGCAAACCAGCAGCGCTATTGTGCCAATTGATGACTTGCGAATTCTTACTGTAGTATTCATGCGATGGATTACCTCTCTAGGGGTGGATGTGTCGGAACATCTTTTGGTGGGTATGACCTGCAGATTGCACTGAGTCAAGAATGATTCCCCTCATCGTCTTCACGCGCAGACCCCGAATTTTCACCGCTTTTTACATTCTCGTTGTCACTGCGGGTAAAGTAGAAACCCAAAACCATACCGACAAAACCAGACGTCACTGAGCTAAACGTTTTTAAAATCTCCTGGCCTTCCGTTAGATCCAGAAGCTTGAAGATCATCAAAAACAGTATCAGGATGATACTAGTACCCCAAACACCCACCAACGTGTAAGCAATGTTTCTTCTAATGGTTTGCATAAGTCGATACGGGCTTTAGCCGCGAGTCTAGTTCACTCAAAATTGCCTGTCGCTCCATGCGACCATCAAATGTATCATCACCAGACAGTGTTTCTGACAGAGGTCTCATGATTCTTCGGTCGACACCCAAACGAAGAACTGATAACGAACCATCTCCCCATAGGCCCTGCCTCACTGAAGCAACAACACGCTCGCGCCTCCTCCACTCCCAAATAAGAAAATTCTGGTAGGTCTCAGCTGACCTCTCAGCCTCAAGCGTCCCATCAAACAGATTCTTCTCCACTATTCGATAGTCTCTTTCAACTAGGATTTCCTCCAACTCCAGAAAAATCGCCTGAGGTGTGGCACTCGAATACACTCGCGCAGGTGATGACTCCGATCCAGATGTAGCAGGAGATGTTCGCATCGAAACGCAGCTTCCCAAAGACGCTAGCACGAGACATGCGCCTAGGACGGTCGCGCTCTTTGCGCAATGGCAGAGGTAGCAGCTCAACCCCTCATTACAAAGGGTCCTAGGTATTGCCATGGACATCATGAGATATTTTGTAAACAGGATTGCTCAATGCAAGACCTCAATCATATACTTTTCACGCTATCTATAAATTTACTAAAGCTCCAATCGAAGCAGCCTTACTTCGAGACCTGCCTTGGGATCGGATTGCTGAAAAAACCCTGAATGTCTTTCTCCTGCCTCTCTTGCCTGAACTATTCATGAAGTTATCGTGAGTTCGGATCCGGGGTCAGGCGACGTAAAATCCTTTAAATCAGGGGATTGAGTGGCATAGCAACGGTGATTTCGATGTGATGGAGTGTCGATGCTATGTCACCGTCACGCGGGGAATGGTCAGTCTGCAAATATTGACAAAATCAGTTCCACCTTCAGCCTCTCTCTCGTCCCCGAGTGAGAGGGTGATCCAAGCCTGAGCCATACGCCCCGACAAAGGACGAGGGCACCATCCACGTCGAACGTCCTCAGTCTGGACGAATTTCGTCGTCCAAAACCCCCAGTTGGCGATCGCATTGAGCTTCATCGCCGCCAGATCCGGTAGAGACACAAGCGCCAAGCCATCGAGAGTTTCTACCGGGGCCAGATGCAAGGAGGCATCGAGGTGGAGCATCGGAACGCGGACTTGGGGAGTTCAAACCAGGCACAGCAGAAAGCCAGCGCCTTGGGCGAAAGACTGCGGAGGCCCGTCACGAGCTCTGCCAGGCGGGGCTTGCCATACGCCGCCACCAGCGTCTGCCAATCCGCCCACCGACCGTACTCCAGCACCCGCCCCGCCAGCCATGGGGCGTGCGTCTCGAGGTCGATCTCCTCGCGGTTCACGTCCCAGAAAAGGTGGTCGGACAGGGTGGGCACCATCTGCCTACCGTCGATGAAATCGGCGGCATGTCGAGGTGCGACCGATGACTCCACCAAAGAGACAGACCACACCGCCTCGGCATCCACCCCACCACCGACGCTCCTTCTCCGGTCCATCGATCGATCCATTCACTCATCCTTCCTGAGTTTTGCGTCTGCGGCGGCAATTCCTCCGCACCCCGTCACCCCGTCACCCCGTCACCCCGTCAC
>CAXBNA010000256.1:0-8254 GCA_963976915.1 uncultured Verrucomicrobiales bacterium | reverse complement strand
CCCCGCCGCCGCCTCCGCCGCCGAGCCATGAAACGGCGGATTGCACATCGTCGCATCAAACCTTTCCTCAGGGGCGACCACGCCTTGGAAACACCGCCGCCGGTTCGCCTGCCAGCGGCACTCGATCAAGCCCGCCACCGGCGGATGCCGCGCCACCAGCTCCCGCACCCAGGCCACGGCCGCCCGATCCACCTCACTCCCCACAAACCGCCACCCATACTCCGACGCCCCGATCAGCGGGTAGATCCCATTGGCCCCCACCCCCACATCCAGCACCCGGACCGACGCCCCACGCGGCACCACCCCGCCCGCGCCCGCACTATCCGCCAGCAGATCGGCCACGCAATGCACGTAATCACTCCGCCCCGGCACCGGCGGGCAGAGCGCCCCCTCCGGCAGATCCCAGGCCTCCAGCCCGTAGGCCCAGGACAGCAGCGCCCCATTCAGCGCCTTCACCGCCGCCGGATCTGAAAAATCGATCGACGCCGCCCCGCCATGCGCGTTGGGCCGCACAAACGCCGCCAACCCCGGCGCACAGGCCACCAGCGCCGCAAAGTCATACCCCGTCCGAAAACGATTCCGGGCATGCAGCCCCGGCTTCGTTCCCGCCCCCGTCTCAGAATCACGTGCATCGCCACCCCGTTTCACAGCCCAGCCTCCACCCTCTTCCCCCAGCATTCAACACCCACCCGCCGCCTTCGTCCCAAGGCCCTCAGGCGGCTTCAGGATTCAGTTATAAGTATTCAGTCACCTGCCACCTGTCTCGCCGCGCCCGTCTCATCGTCTCATCGTCTCATCGTCTCATCGTCTCATCGTCTCATCGTCTCATTGTCTCATTGTCTCCACTCCCATTCTCCACTCCCGGTTTGCCCTCGCTCCACTCACGCTGTCTCGCTGTGCTCGGCTCCCCTTCTCATTCCCAAAAATTCGCGTCCATTCGCGTTCCCACCATTCCCAAAGGCAGGGCGCTGAGCCCCTAAATCGAACCCCTGCCTCCACTCCTCCACTCCCCCGAGGTCACCGCCCTCGGCTACAGCTCACCTCCTCACCTCCTTGTCCTCCACTCCGAGTTTGCCCTCGCTCCGCTCACGCTGTCTCGCTGCGCTCGGCTCCCTTCCGTCACTTCTCCAAATACCCGAGCGACTCAAGAAACGCGTCCATCTTGGCCAGAGTGTCCTCGTAGTGGGGTGCGCGATTGAAGAAGCCGTGGCCTTCGCCTTCGTAGATGTGGGTGTCGCAGCGACTGCCGACCTCCTTCATCTTCGCCTCATAGGCCTCGGCGGTGCTGACGGGGATCAGCTTGTCGTTGGACCCGAGGAAGACAATCGTCGGCGGGGTGCCCTTGCGAAGGTTGTGCAGCGGGGAGATCTCCTGATAGCGCTCCCCCACCCGTTCGTAGCCGTAGCCGTCCGGCCCGTTGTCATAGACGGGATTGAACAGCACCAGGGCATTCGGCACGCAGCTCACGCTCCGATCATCGGTGGCGGCATTCAGTCCAGGCACGGTGGCCGTCGCTGCGGCGAGGTGCCCACCGGCCGATCCACCCCCGGCGGCGAGTCGATCCGGATCGATCCCGAGGCGCTGGGCATTGGCCCGAACGTAGCGCATCGCCGACTTGGCATCCTCGACACAATCGAAGGGCGTCCCGCCATACAGCGCTTCACTTCGATAGTCCGGCAGCACCACGACCATGCCCTGCTTCGCGAGGTGCTCCCCTTGCTTTTGAAAATGCACCATGCTGCGGCTCTTCCACCCACCACCATAGAAGAACACCATGCCGGGCACCGGCGTGTCCGCAGTCACGCCCTCGGGCTTCAGGACCCAGAGGCGCAGTTCGACATCCCCAACGTTCTTGAAGACCTCGGAGGTCCACCCGGCCGCCGCCAGATCCGTCTCGTCTCCCTTGGGCGCCTGACCCAGGACCGCCGACGCCAAACCCACCATGCAAAGCAGAACATTCCATTTCATTCCGAGACCCTAGCGGAACCCGGCGCACCGGCAAGAACCATCCCCGCGCTACCCCACCCGACGCCACTTCCGCAGTGCCAGATCCCCCATCCACACCGCGACAAACAAGGCGGCTCCCGCGACGACCATGGCTCCCGCCGTGGTGCACTGCAGCCACATCGACAGATGAAATCCCAGCACCGCGCTCACGGCCGCATGGGCCACGGTCAGCACCAGCCTCAGCGACAATCGATCGGAGATCTGCCCGGCAAACATCGGAGGCACGATCAGCATCGCCACCGCGATGATCGCGCCCACCGCCTCAAACGCGCACACGATCACGAGGGCCAGCATCCCCATCAATCCGTAGTGCCACAGCCGCGGCCGCATCCCCAGCGAGTCGGCCAGCCCCGGATCGAACGAGGTGATCATGAGCTCCTTGAAAAACGCGATGATCAAAATGACCACCGTCACCAGCATCAAGCCCATCCGCACGACCGAGGGCGGCCCCCACTCCACGCCCAGCCATTCCATCGGCATCTCCAGCGGCACAAAGGCGATCTCTCCATACAGCACGCACTCCGCATCCAGGTGGATGCTCCCCTTGGCCTCCAGCATGCTCATCATGGCCACGCCAAGCGCAAAGAAGGTGGTGAAGGCGATGCAGATGGCCGCGTCGGCCTTCACCCGCGAGTGCTCGTGAATGAACTCGATCACCGCCGCGGTCGCGATGCCCGCCGTCAACGCGCCGGCGAACGACACCCAGATGCTCAGGCTCTTGAACACCACAAACGCCAGCACCAAGCCCGGCAGGATGCTGTGACTGATCGCATCGCCAATCAGCGCCATCCGCCGCAGCAGAAGAAAGTTTCCCACCAACCCGCAGGCCGCCGCCACGAAGAAGCCCATCAGCACGATCCAGATCGAGGAGGCGACATCCACCGTCCACGGATCGATCACGACCCGCTGCCAATCGAACTCTGGAATCAGCGCCTCCATCACGACTTCCTCACCAGCGCCCCCGTCGATCCTCCCACCGCCGCTCCCTGCCCGCGACGAATGTCTTCAACTCCAGGAATCAGTTTCCCATGCGGATCCACCCGCGCATAGGCGAGCGCTTTCTCCAGACGCATCACCGCCTCCTCACTCAGCACGTGCTCAATGCTCTCCGCATCCTCATGGACGTGGTCCGCCGGGTAATTGGCCGAGTCGGTCAGGTAAAGCTCCCACAACCGGTGATTCCGCACGATCTCACAGGCACGCTGCCATCCGTCGGGCGTCATTGTCACCACGGACTCATCCCGATTCAGCGTCACCAGCTCGTGCTTCTCCAAAGCATCCAACTCCGCATAGGCCTCCTCCAGCGTGGCCCGCCGCCGCTCGGCAAAGTCGCGCACGATCACGTGCTCCGTCTCAAATCCAGTGGCCTCCAGCACATGATACAGCGCTTTCAGGGTGTTCTCCCGCCCGACCCGCGCCGCGTGCGACCGCTGGCGCCACCAGCGCGTGACGATGCCGTGCCGGGGCCCAAAAAAGAGCGCCACCGAAAACACCGCCGCCGCTGACAGCACCATGAACGGCCCCGTGGGCAGATTCCGCCCCACAAACGACGCGAAGGCTCCCATGCCCGCCGACAAAACCCCAAAGGCGGCCGACAGCAGCAGCATCACCCGAAACCGATCCGTCAGCAGATACGCCGCCGCCGCAGGAATCACCAACATGGCCGAGACCAGCACGATCCCCACCGCCTGCAGCGCCGACACAATCGCGAAGGCCAGCAGCAACATCATGCTGTAGTCAAACCAAGGCACCCGGAGGCCGAACGAACGAGCGAATCCAGGATCAAAGCTCGTGACCAGATACTCCTTGTAGAAGATCAAGACACCGCCCAGCACGACCACCGTGACTCCGGCCAGCAGCCACACATCGCCCGCGCCCAGGGCCGCCGCCTGACCGAACATGAACTTGTCCAGCCCGCTCTTGTTCCCGCCCGGAACGTTTTGAATCATCGTGAAAAGACAGATCCCCACGGAGAAAAAGGACGCCAGCACGAAGCCCAGCGCGGCATCCTCCTTGTGCCGTGTCGTGTTCCTCAGCCACTGCACGGTCCCGGCTCCCAGCAACCCCACAGCGACAGCGCCGATGAAGATCGCCACGGGGTCCTTGGTCATGTTCCAGAGAAATCCCAGCGCCACGCCAGGCAGAACGGCGTGCGACAGCGAGTCGCCCATGAGGGAGAGTTTCCGCACGACCAGGAACGACCCCATGACCCCACAGCACGCCCCGAGCAGCATCGATCCGATCAGCGCATAGCGCAGCGAGGGGTCTCGAAAGGAGAAGAACCGCGCCGCCCGCTCCATCGTCGACGTTTCCGTCAGCTCGCTGATCCTCGCCGCCTCTGCCACAACAGGCATGAGGCAGGCGCAGAGCAACACTGCCCAAAGCACCCGCGCGATCTGTCTCCGAGGCTTCATCGTCCTTCAGAAATCGTGTGGGCCACGTCCGCCATCAGCGTCAGTTTCCCACCGTAGGTCGTCTGCAGCACCTCGGGCGTGAACACCTCTGCGGTGGGTCCATATGCGACGAGCCGCATGTTGAGCAGCAGCAATTGGTCAAAGTAGTCCTTCGCACTCGCCAGATCGTGATGCACCACGAGCAGGGTTTTCCCCTTGGCCTTGAGCTCGCGCAGCAGCGTGATGATCGCAGCCTCCGTCGCCGCATCCACCCCAACGAAGGGTTCGTCCATCAGGTACAAATCACTCTCCTGCGCCAGGGCACGCGCCAAAAACACCCGCTGCTGCTGACCGCCGGAGAGATTCCCAATCTGGCGATTTGCGAAGGGCAGCATCTGCACCTTCTCCAAGCACTCGCGGGCGATCTCCCGATCCTGCGCCGTCGGTCGCTGCGCCAGTCGCAACCGTCCGTAGCGCCCCATCAGCACCACATCCATCACACTCACCGGGAAGTCCCAGTCCACGCTCTCCCGCTGGGGCACGTAGCCCACCCGCTGACTCTGCTCGCGAAACGACTTCCCAAAGATTTTCACCCACCCACCGGTGAGCGGCAGCACACCCATGATCGCCTTGATCAAGGTAGACTTCCCCGCGCCATTGGGGCCAATGATGCCGACGAGATTCCCCGGCTGCACCTCCACATCGATGCCGTAGATGACCGGCTTCTTGTGATAAGCCACCGTAAGGTCGTGCAATTCGAGTGCGGGTTCCATAGGGTCCATGTGGGTTCACTGTCACTCAATACCGGACTGACACACCGGAAAACACGCCAAAATTCTCCGCAGCCGCATTCATCCCAACCCTCACTCCGACATCGAACTGCACGTTCTCCGCCGCAACCCAAGTGAACCCGCCGCTGAAGATCGCTTGGTAGTCCAATCCTGCGCCTGAACCTGCGATCCCCACATACTCCAGGTAGGTCCCCACGGTTTCGGTCACCGGCAGGCCAAACACGAAGGTGTGAATCCAGTCCAGATCGTATCCATTCGACGTCGCATCATAGACAAGATTGGGTTGCAGCATCGCGCCGAAGCTCACCTCATCGGTCAAATCCATGGAGAACGGCAGAATGATCCCACCTTCCCACTTGTCGTTGCTCAGCGCACTGCCGGTCGGAATTTTCACATACGGAAACAGCGCAAAAGCCGTGCCACCACCGTCATTCCCCCAGAGATTGATTTTCAACCGAGTCGTCAAGTCGCCAAAGCCCTCTGACTCCGTCAGAACACCGCCAGTGGTCGTGCGTGTCTCGCGAAACGCATCGAAGACAAACTGGATGTCCACATTGTCCAAAAGCCCCAGCTTGAGATTGACGTTGCCAAGCATGTCGGACTCCGTCCGCGTTCCGGCCGTCGTGTCCCGGCTCAGATCGAAGAAGCTGATCTCGGCTTGAAAATGCCCTGCCGGAACGGTGATGGCCGCCTCCGTGAAGTCCGGCCGGTCCGTCACGAAGTCACGCATCAACTCCGTCGGCACAGGACGAAACAAGTGGTAGCCCCGCTTCTCCTCGGCTTCCGCCCCAATTCCCAACACCGTGCCACACGGACCCAAGACGAGCATCGCCACCCGTTGGAGCAAAGCCTTCAGGCGATCACCCCAGGTGCAACTCGCCCCCAACACCCTTGCCCCAATCTTTCCGGTCATTCCCACTGAGCTCGCCATCATCATTTCAACGCCTCCACAATGGTCGTCATGTTGTGCTTCACCATGCCCTCGTAGGTCCCGGTATCGAATCCGCCGTGCATCTCCCCCGGCTCCCCCATCGCATCGGAAAACAACTCTCCACCGATCTTCACGCCGGCATCCTGCGACACCCGCTCAATCGCCTCGGGGTTGACGCTGCTCTCGACAAAGATCGCCTTCACGCCCCGGCCCTTGATGAAATCCACCAGGGAACTCATGTCGGACAGCGCCGCTTCCGACACGGTCGACACACCCTGCAGCCCGACCACCGTGAAGCCATAGGCACGGCCGAAGTAGTTGTAGGCATCGTGGCTCGTCACCAGGATCCGTTGGTCCTCGGGCAGTTCCGCGACCTTCTCCAGGCACCAGGCATGAAGCGCCGTCAGCTTCTCGGACAAGGCGGCTCCATTCGCCTCATACGACGCCTTCCCCCCGGGATCCGCCTCACTCAACCCCGTGATGATCGTCGGCACAGTCTGCGCCCAAAGACTGACATCGAACCACAAGTGCGGATCGTAGTGCCCCTCAAATTCCGCCGGTTCCAAAAGCTGATCCTCCGGCACACTCTCCGTCACGGCATAGACCTTCCTGCCACCGCGAGCCACGCGGGCAAAGAGGTCTCCCATCCGACCCTCCAGCATCAACCCGCTGTAAAACACCACGTCGGCCCGGCCCAAGGACGCCGCATCGGAGGCGGTCGGCTTGTAGAGATGCGGATCCACACCTGGTCCCATCATTTGGGTCACCTCCACGCGATCCCCGCCCACCTGCTTCACCAAGTCCGCCACCATCCCAATGGTCACGGTGGCGCGGACCTCCGCCGCCCAGCCACCCGAACACGAGAGCAACGCCACCGACAGAACAACAACCGATTCTAAAAAGGATCTTCTCATATGCACCAAGAGGGAATGAATCCGACCGGAAGGGTTTTCCAAGACGAACAAACTTAGCCCCACCTAAGTTGAGCCAATCCGTGCGTCAACCCCAAACTTAGCCCCATCTAACTTTTGTCACCCAAGCCAAAACTCTTTTACCGTCCCGATCTTCGTGGTATTCATCCTTCCAGATGGCCATCAAGCGACAGGAACCCACCACCCACCTCGACTCTCCTGCGGTCGAGGATTACTTGGAGCAGATCCATAACTTGATCGAGTCCAAGGGCTACGCCCGGGTGGTCGACATCGCCGGCAACCTCGGCATCTCGCAAGCCAGCGTCACCAACATGATCCAGCGGCTCGACACCGAGGGCTACGTCATTTACGAGCGCTACCGCGGCGTCGTCCTCACCGAGGCCGGACGCGATGTCGGGCTCGCCATCACCCGCCGCCACGAGATCCTCACCCGCCTCCTTGCTGGATTTGGCATCGATGACGACACCGTCCATCGCGACGTCGAAGGCATGGAGCACCACATCAGCCGCCAGACGCTCGACGTGATCACGGTCCTCACCGAAGAGCTCGAAGCCAGTCCCGACCTCCTCCGCAAGCTCAAGCGCCGGGTTTCCAAGCTCGCCGAGTAACGCCAGAGCATCCCCTCCCCAGACTCAGCCGACATGCTGATCGAGACGCAATTCACCCTCGGCTCACTCAGCGCCTTCCTTGGGACCATGGCCATTCTCGCCATCGTTCCCGGTCCCAGTGATCTGGCCGTCATCGCCCGATCCATCTCTTCGGGCCTTGGGCAGGGATTGCTGACCGTTCTCGGTATCATCACCGGCGATCTGATCTTCATCGCCATCGCCGTCCTGGGCCTCGCCACCGTGGCGGACTCCGCCAGCGGAGCCTTCGCGGTTTTCAAAATCCTCGGAGCCATCTACCTCGGCTGGCTTGGCGCCACATCCTGCCTCGCCGCATGCCGCCCAAGCCCGACCGATCACGATCTCAAACTCGCCCTCCCATCCGCCAAAGCCTCCGGCTTCATCAGCGGCCTCCTCATCACGCTGGCCGATCCCAAGGCGATCCTTTTCTACGCGGGCCTCCTTCCCGGCTACCTCGATCTCGCCCAAGTCACGGCCATCGACACCGGCATCGTCGCGGGGGCCGCCATCCTCATCGTCGGTCTCGTCAAAGGCACCTATGCCTTCCTCGCCGAGAGATCCCGCCACCTGCTCA
>CAXBNA010000255.1:0-8255 GCA_963976915.1 uncultured Verrucomicrobiales bacterium | reverse complement strand
GTCGACCCCGACGACAATACCAGCCTCAATGGTGCCGAGGAACGTGACTATCAAAAGCTGGGTCTCGATGGCATGCCGTTCAATCGTCCCTTTGCCCAAGTCGATGACATGCTTCTGGTCCGCGGCATGGAGCTTCTCGAACAAGCCCGTCCCGACTGGCGCGAGTGGTTCACTGTGTTTGGCGATGGCCTGATCGACGTCAATGACGCCCGCCCCGAACTGATTTCCATCCTCGCCGAAGTGCCCATCGAGCGTGTGGGGCCTCTGCTCACCCTAAGAGCCGGTCCCGATGGCGTGCAGCACACGAAGGACGACGTTCGGTTGACCTCGGTGCAACAGTTCGCGCAGTTGCTCGGCATCTACCAACCCATCATCGTGGAGCGGCTGACCGGATGGATCCAGTTTTCCGGACCGATCCGCCGCATCGAAAGCACGGGATTCATGGGGGGCGTCCACCGCCGCCTCGTCCTCATCACCCAAGCCGACGCCGCCCTTTGGCGCGGAGAAATTCCAAGTCATGGCCCGCAAGCGTAATCCAGTCGCAGAACTGCTTCTGCCCGCACGGGACAGCTGGGAAAGCTGGACCGGCGGGGAGTCGGGTGCTTGCGACTATCGCGCCACACAAGAGACGGTCACCGCCCGCTTTGGTCGCGATGCGCAACGCCGCATCCTTGCGCTCCCAGCCTCTCACATGTGGGTTCTGCCTGCCTGGTTGAAGGGTGAAACCCATCATCTGAACGACATGGCCCGGCTCCATCTGGAACGCCTTGGCGTCAATCCTCCAGGAGGAACCGAGGCTGTGCAGGTGCTCCGTCTCGATCACAAGGACGGGGCCCATCTCGTCAGCATCATCGCCCTGAAGGATCTCCCGACACCACTCGGCGACTTCACACGGCTCCCCACCGACGTCGTCCTTCACGCCGCCTGCCGTCCGATGCCGAAAAACGCCGTCGTCATCTTCCGCGAACTCGGGAAACTCGTCATCGCCATCACCGGAGCCAACGGCATCGTCTACTGCAGTCCCCTTTCCGCCAAGAGGCTCGACGAACGTGCGCTCAGCGAGCTGAACAACATCTGCATGCAGCTGAGTTTCCAGGGGGTCCTCGCCCAAATGGAATCCATCGTCCTCTGGACCGACGAGGGCGACCTCGGCATGATTCAGCGGGTCACGGGCATCCCGGCAACGCACGAGGACATGCCTCCAGCCAATCTGCCGAGCAAAGGCGCAAGCAAGCTGATGCCCGCCGACCTGGTCCATGAGAACGCACGCCTTCAGTCGCGTTCCAAAATGCGCCTCATGGGGCTGTCTGCTGGAGCCCTTGTTGCGGCGGGAGTCGCGGTCGTCACGGTGCTCACGTCCATGGCCGTTCGCGACCGCAACATGCTTCGGGAGAAGGTGGCCCTGGTCGCGCCCAAAGCCTCCCGCGTGCTGGATCACCGCCAAAGTTGGGAGGAAGCCTCACCCGCCGTCGACCCCACCCGATTCCTCACCCAGACCCTGCTGCAAGTGATGGAACCCGCTTCCTCTGGAGAAGTCACCCTCACCCACTTCGAGGCCACCCCCGACCGTGTGATCATGCGCGGCCGCACGGAAAGCCCCGCCATGGCGCTCGACTACGCCCGCGAGATCAAGGATGTCGAAAGCCTCGCCGACTTCGATTGGGAGACCCCTGCCCCCATGATCGCCTCCGACAACAGCGCCACCTTTGAACTGAAAGGAGTCCGGCCATGAAGAAGAGCGAGAAAATGCTCCTCTTCATCTTCGCAATCACCTTCGCCGTGATCGTCGGCGGCGGCGCTTTGACGTTTGGTTTAAACAACTACCGCGGCATCCTCGAAGAAAACGACCGCCTTCGCGACCGCCTCGTCGACATGAATCAGGCATTAGCCAAAGGTTCCGATTGGAAACTCCGCCACGACTGGCTCGATGAAAACGTGCCCTCCTTCAACTCCCGCCAGGAGGCTGCCTCCCACCTCCTCGACGCCCTCCAGAAAGAAGCCGTCGCCGCCGGAGTGAACATTGGCGAGCGCGAGCTCATCGACGAACCCAAAATGCTCGGTCCAGACGGACTTCCCATTGAGGAAAAGAGCGGTTACTTCGACCAAGCTGCCGTCCGCGTCACCCTCGCCGGAGTCGCTGAAAAGGACCTTTTCAAGTGGTTCCACGCCCTCCAAAAGCCCGAATCCTTCCTCGGACTCACCCGGCTGCAGATCAACCCCAGCGGTCAGGGAAAAACCGTGAACTGCGAGGTCAACATCACCCAGTTCTACCGCGAAACGTCCGCTCCCAAACTCACCCGCAGCCGCTAGTTCCACCGGAAATTTCCCTTCAAACCCACCATGAAACACCTCCTCCATCTCATGGTCGCCACACTCCTCCTGTGGACCGCCACCCACGCCCAGGAACCCCAATCAGAGAACGCGCTTCCCTCAGACACTCCCCCCGACACCAACGCGCCTCCCGTCCCCTTCCCCGAGCTGAATCATTTCTCCAATCTCTGGGAGCACTCCCTCTTCACCACCCGCGAGATCCCCCTCCCCGAGTCTGACGACGGCCCCAACTTCACCGACCAGCTCAGTCTCGCCG
This sequence comes from uncultured Verrucomicrobiales bacterium, assembly GCA_963976915.1. Classification (GTDB taxonomy): domain Bacteria; phylum Verrucomicrobiota; class Verrucomicrobiia; order Verrucomicrobiales; family Verrucomicrobiaceae; genus CAXBNA01. The sequence goes on along the minus strand of CAXBNA010000255.1, from coordinate 5,668 downwards.
GGGTGTACGAAGTCGATGGAGCCCTTGCCGCCGTCATTGTGGACAAAACCACCTCCCTCGTCAGCGAGGTCCGCATCGGCTCCGACAACGAAAGCGGCATCCGTATCAAGCAGGTCGAAACCGGCGCTCTCCCCAGCTCCACCCGCATTCAGTTGCTCAAAAATGGCCAACTCGGCTGGATCAGTTTCGACCAACTGGACTCCGGCATGCCAGCAGCCGGAACGCCTCCTCCGAGTGCCATGGTCCGCGCCGCCATTCCCGTTCGTCCCTCCTCATCGCCACCTCCAGAGGCGGCCTCCGCCCTCCTGCCAGCGGCGAACGACATTCCTCGGTCGCTCAACGATCCGGCTCCCACCTCCGACATCCCCCTGCCTCCCGAGTAATGCCAACCCGACCAGACCGGACCGATGGCCTCACGCCATCATCGGCGGGTGCATCTCGAAACTCGGGATCCCCACCCGGATGGGTTTTCCCAGCGCGGTGGTTCCAAAAAACGAACCCGATGCCGTGCTGTCGTTCCTAACAATGTGGTAGGAGTTGTAGCTGAACGAATCGCCTGGCTCGATGTGAGGGAACTTGCCCACAACGCCGTCCCCTTCGACGACCATCGTCTGACCCGACTCATCCCGGACGATCCACTTGCGGCCAAAGATGTTCACGGGTTCCTCCGATCCGTTGTGGATCGTCAGGTGATAGCCAAACGGATGCGGCCGATCCGGCGGCGCAGGGCGCGTCGGATCGTATTGCACCTGATCTACCGAGACACTCAGCCCGGTCAATGTTTCGAACTCCGTCAAGCTGGCACCATATCCCACGCCACGACTCAAACAAGAGACTGATTGACAAAATCACGCGCTCCATCATCTGGCGCGACTCAACCAAACCATCCCACCTCGATCAAACCAGCCATCAAATCCAAGGAAGTTTAAATTGTGGTATTTATATTTTATATTACCGTTATAAATCGTGTCGACTATGGCTTCCACCTCTCTGGTGCCGCCGGGCTCCGCCTTTTCCAAGGCCGAGTCGCCCAATTCCGTGGCCTCTTCTGACGCACCCACCCACGGCAACTCCACCGAACTTTCCCCCGCTCTCGAACGCCGGTTCGAGCTCGAGCAGCGGGACCTCAATCTTCGCAACGCCCGCATCGGAGCCTGGATTGTGATGACGCTCGTCCCCTTCTGCGTCGTCCTCGACTACCTCGCCTATCCCGAGCACCTGGCCTCGTTCTTCACGCTCCGCATCGCCTGCTCACTTCTCTGCATCCCACTCCTCGTTTCCCTTCGCTACGAATGGGCGCAGAAGTGCTATCGCATCTATCCGATCATCCTCCCTGTACTGCCCGCCATCGCCATTTGCGTGATGATCTTCATCACCGGCGATCCCGGCACCGGCTACTACGTCGGACTCATCCTCTGCATCGTGGGCACCTCCTTTGTCTTTCATTGGACCTTCAAAGAGATCGGGATCACGCTTGGCATCGTCCTCTCCTGTTACTTCGCCGCGACCGTGCCCAACCTGCCCGCGAGCAGCGATCCCCGGACCTTTGGTGTGTTCATCAACAACACGGTCTTCATCCTGCTGAACTGCTTCATTCTCTACGTCGGCAGTCGCCAGCACCACAGCATTCGCATTCGCGAGTTTCTGAACCGCTGCAAAGTCGAGGACCAACGCGAAGAACTCGCCCACCACAATGTCGAGCTCGAGTCCACCCTCCAGCGACTCAAGGAAACCGAAGCCCAACTCGACCAGAGCGAAAAGCTCGCCTCCATCGGTCGCCTCAGCGCCGGGATCGTTCACGAAATCAACAACCCGCTCAACTACGTCAAGTCCGCCATCTTCCTCCTCAAGAAGAAGTCCAAAAACGCACCACCCGAACTGGGCGAGACCATCACCCGGATCTGCGGCGACATCGGTGAGGGCGTGGACCGAGTCTCCGCCATTGTCTCCGACCTCCGCACCTTCGCCCATCCCGAAAACCGTGGCGCACGCCCCATCGATCTCCACCTCACGGCCGAAAAAGCCCTTCGCCTCCTCGCCAAGGAGATCAGTGACCGCGGCGTCCAACTCGCCCTCGACGTCCAGCCCGGCCAGCTAGCCCTCGGCGACGAAAACTACACCATCCAGATCCTCATCAACCTCGTCCAAAACAGCCTCGACGCCCTCGAAGGTCGCCCCTCACCCGCCATTCGGCTCTACATCGAAACGACGGAAAACCACGTGATCCTCGCCGTCGCGGACAATGGCCCTGGCATCCCTGAAGACGTGCAGGCGAACATCTTCGACCCCTTCTTCACGACGAAGGAAGTCGGCAAGGGCATGGGCCTCGGCCTGAGCATCTGTCATCGCATGATGACCCAGATGCAGGGCGACATCCGCATCCGCACCCAGCTGGGTGAGTTCACCGAGTTCCGCCTTCACTTTCCCCACGCGTCCACCGTCGCACCTGAATCAACCTCTCCGACCCTTCCCGCATGACCGACTACTCCCGCTCACCCCACCACATCCTCTACGTCGACGATGAGGAAAAGGCCCTGCAGTACTTCAAAGAGTGCTTCGAGGACGAGTACGTCATTCACATCGCCAACAACGCCGCCGCTGGCTACGAACTCCTCGAGAAACATGCGGGGGAAATTGGCGTCCTCATCACCGACCAGCGCATGCCAGGTGAAAGCGGGGTCGAACTCATGGAACGCGCACGCAAGCTCAACCCCAATCTGGTACGCATCCTCGTCACCGCCTATGCAGAGTACCAGACCGCCGTCGATGCCGTCAACTCAGGGCGCGCCTTCCGCTACCTTCACAAACCCTGGGACCCCGAAGAGATCGACGGCGTTCTCCAGCAAGCCACCACCTACTACAATGCCCTCGCAGAGCGTGACCGGCTCCTCGCCGAAAAAGCCGAAAGCATCCGCCACATGCTCACCGCCGACAAAGTCGCGGGCATGGGCATCCTCGCCGAAGGCCTCAACCACCACCTCCGCAATGCCCTCACCGTCGTCCGGGCGTTCATCGATCTCGCGCCCATGAAGCTCATGGAGGAAAACGATGGCTCACCCCCGAAGGACCCCGTTTTCTGGACCGAAATTCAGGCTCAAGCGGGCGAACAAGTTCAACGCATTCAAAACCTCCTCATGAAACTCGCGGAGGCCTCCCACGCACGCGAGGTCCGCCGCGAGCACACCCTCACCCTGCACGAAGTGCTCGCCGAGGCGCACGGCATGTTTCTCTCCTCGTTTCAGGACAAAGGCATCACCATGACCTTTGACCTCGCCCCCAACCTCTGCCCCATCGTCGTGCACAACGAACGTTTCCGTCAGATGTGGCGCCTCCTGTTCCAGGAAGAACTCACCCACCTCGAACACGGCGACACCATGCACATCGCCGCAAGGCTCGAAAAAGACGACGCCAACGCGGACATTCTCTTCATGCAGGTCACCGACACCGGCCTTTGGAAGGAGCACGACCGCGACGCCAACCTCTTCGACCCCTTCTTCACCCGCAGTCGCAAACCCGACGACTTCGGAGTCAACATGATGGCCTGCTACGTCACCATGCACCTCCACGGCGGCACCATCGACGCCCGCCATCTCGACTCTCGCGGCCTGGAGATCACCATGAAGCTGCCGCTGCAGATCCCCAACAACTCTGCCACCGACAAGGAATCGACTCCCGACTTCTTCTCCCAAGTCGAGGAGCATCAACGCCGCTGGAAACAACGCGAGGAAATCCCCGCCTAGCAGCACCGGCTTCCAGCCTGCGTCGAATATCCTGAGCATTCTGCTCTGCCCAGGCTCTCAACTTCCGTCTCGCCAACGCACTTCACACGGTTCATCATCGCCTTGCGATGAAGGCACCGCTTGCACCCCGCTCCTTCCAAACCACCCGGTGGAGCCTCGTCCGCCGGGCTGTCGGTGACGCCGACGCGCCGGATACGGAAACGCGCAATGCCCTCGCCACGCTTTGCAACGCCTACTGGTACCCCGTCTACGCCTTCATCCGCCGCAGCGGTCGCAGTGCCGAAGACACCGAAGATCTCACCCAGGGCTTCTTTCAGAGGCTTCTCGAAAAGGATCTCCTCAGCAAAGCCAACCCAGATCGCGGCAAACTCCGCACCTTCCTCCTGTCCTGCGTCCGCCACTACCTCATCAACGACCATGAGCGAGCGAGCGCTGAGAAGCGCGGTGCGCATCTTCTGGTTCACATCGACCCCAACTGGGCTGAAAAACGCTACCTCACCGAGCCCGTCGATGGCCTCACCCCCGACCGCCTCTTCCAACGCCGTTGGGCACTCACTGTCCTCGAGCACACCCTCAGCGTGCTCGAAGAAGAGCACCGTGCGAATGCCCGCCACGATCTCTTCTCCGCCCTTCGGGCTTTCCTCGGATTCGCACCACCTCCGACCGAAGGCTACGACGAAATCGCCACCCGCCTGGGCATTCCCGTCGGCACGCTGAAAAGCCACGTCTCCCGCATGCGCCAACGTTGGCGCGAGCTTCTCTTTGAGCAGGTGGGCGTCACCCTTGAAGACCCTGATTCCGACCGCATCAAGGACGAACTGTCCGAACTGCTCCACTGCCTCTAGCAGGACGTTTGAGCGACGGGGCGAAAAAATGCGCCCATTTGCAACCGGGACTCTCAAAACCTGTAGAACAGGAGAAGAAACCCAACTCAACGACATGCCTATTCAAAAAAAAACACTCCATCTCAACCACGGGAGATTCCCAGTTTCGCGTTTCGAAAATAATTCGCAAACCCTAAGGAAACGACGCTTCCACTTTACCGTAGCTTCCGCTACAACACTTTACGTAACGGCATCTTCATGAGCGAACAAGACCCAGTTTCGAGCGATTCCCCACTCGAAGGATTGAACCCCGAGGAACTCCTCCAACGTGGACTGGAGACCGTTCGCCAAACCTCCGCCTCCACACCCAAGGGCTGGCAACCGCCGGATCCTGAGCATCTGTCCCGGCTCCTCCCTCAGTACCAAATCGAGGCCCTCATCGGTCGCGGCGGCATGGGCGCGGTGTATCGCGGTATTCAGGCCAACCTCGAACGCCCCGTCGCCATCAAGCTCCTCCCCGCCGAAATGGCCGCCGATGCCGAATTCGTCGCCCGTTTCCAGCGCGAGGCCCGCACCCTCGCCCGGCTCAACCATCCCGGCATCGTCATGGTCCATGAGTTTGGCCAGACATCCGAAGGCCATCTGTTCTTCGTCATGGAGTTTGTGGACGGCACCGACCTCCACCAGATCATCCACGGCCCCGGTCTGAAGTCCGAGCAAGCGCTCGAAATCGTCACCCAGGTCTGCGATTCCCTTCAGTACGCCCACGCTCAGGGCGTCATCCATCGCGACATCAAACCCGCCAACATCCTCCTCACCCGCGACGGCATCACCAAGCTTGCCGACTTCGGCCTTGCCCGCCCCCTCACTGAGGAAAGTGGCCTCATGACCCGCAGCAACATCGTCATGGGCACGCCCGACTACATCGCCCCCGAGACGATGCTCGGCCAGGCCGACCACCGTGCCGACCTCTACGCTCTCGGCGTCATGCTCTACGAGATGCTCACCGGCCAAACGCCGCGCGGAGCCTGGGCACGTCCCAGTCAACGTGTGCAGGTAGATGTCCGTCTCGATGAGGTCGTCATTCGTGCCCTTCAGCAGGAC
>CAXBNA010000254.1:0-8324 GCA_963976915.1 uncultured Verrucomicrobiales bacterium | reverse complement strand
GAGGGCGAGCCGCGTGTAGGGTGCGTGGAGGAAGTCAGGCGTGGCGATGATGACGCAATCGAGATTCTTCTCTTTAGCGAGCATCTCCTCGATGTCGGTGTAGAGGGCGACTTCGCCGTCGAGCTGTTCCTTGTTCTCGTACTTGAGGCGGGCAGCAATTTGGCGGCGATTGTACTCCCAAATGTCACAGATGGCGACCCATTGGATGCCGGGAATGTCTTTGGCGGAAACTCGGAGACGGTCGCCCTGAGCACCGCAGCCGACCAAGGCCACGGTCAGGGGACGATCAGCGGCTTCACCCTGGGCGATGGCGCCCTTGCTCGTGGCGAGGTAGAGCCCCGCGCCAGTCGCGGCGGATGAACGGAGGAAGGACCGACGGTCCAAAAACCGGCCAAGGCCAGCGGGGGAGTCGGTGGAAGAAAGAGGAATCGTTTCAGGCATGACGAGTGGGGGAAGGGGAGTCTAGCGGTACAACGTCACGACTCCGACAACTTGCTTGATCAGTCAGCAGAAGGAAGACGGCCACGGATGCCATCGAGCGAGAATTTGGCGTGCGGCGTGGTCATCAGCGCGGCTGCGACGATGAGGATGTGAATGCCGATCAGCACGACTTCGGTGTCGTCGGGAAGTGTGGCGAGTCCGACACCGAGGGAAAGGAAGACGAGACCCGCGAAGAGCAGGCCCACGCGGCTGAAGATGCCGACGACCGCCCAGAGGCCCGCGATAATCAGAACGTAGCCGATTGGGTAAGCATAGGCCTTGCACATCCACTCAGGCAGAAAGCCCTTCTCCCACGTCAGTTGGGCGATTCGGCCCACTTTGTCGTAGTAGTTGCTGAAGCTGAACGTGGCGTTTTCGCCTTCACCGGCGCGGAACTTGTCGAGGCCAGCCATGAACAACCGAAGTCCAATCCAGAGGCGGAGGAGAAGGTTGGCGTAGGCGATTTCGCAACGGCAGGAAGCAGAGGAGGATTTGGACATAAATCGATAGGTTGGAAGGAAGAGAACGGCGATTCTGCCGCAGAGGTATCGAAAATCCAGAAAAAACTGGAGTTTACTGGACCTCCCACACCAGCGACCAAATCGGGTCCTGAGGCAAAAGACAACTTACAGATTGCCATCGGGCGAACGCTTCGTCATGCTCACGAGCCTTGCGTTTGCGGACGCATCCGGCTACACATCCCAGATATTCCATCACCCATGAGCGCTGACTTCTCCACTCCCAACCTTCCCGCCCTCGGCATTCTTGAACCCCTCGGAGACGAGGATCGTGACATTCTGAGCGGCTATGGCGACTTTCTTCCGGTTCAGCCCGGGCAGGAGCTGATCGAAGAAGGTCTGAATCAAAACAGTCTCTTTTTTGTGATTTCCGGCAAGTTGCACGCCACGGCGATGCGGTCCGGACACAAGGTGCTGTTGGGCACGATTCAAACGGGTGAAACCATGGGCGAAGTGAATCTGCTGGATCCCACCAAGGCCAGTGCCACCGTCACGGCGGTCGAGTTCAGCCAGGTCTGGAAGATTGATTCTGAGTCGCTTGAGCAATACATCAACGAGTATCCTCTCGCGGCTTCGTGGCTCCTCATCGGCGTCGGCAAGACAATCGCCCGTCGCCTGCGTGGACTGAACGAGAAAATCGCGTCGTTCTACGCCTAACCAAGATGCCCACCCCAGTGGGAGAATCCGGGCAGCCTTTTGGGTTGCGGGATTGGACCCTTGGCCGGAGTTTTCCCTCCTATGTTTGACTTGGTGGCCTTTCCTCCAGAGACATGGTTGGGTGCCACCCAGCTTTTCCTAGCCTTGGCGGTTGGTCATGCGCTTGCGGATTTTCCGCTGCAGGGGGAATTCCTTGCCAAGTGCAAAAACCGGCACGCCCTGAAGGCTCTGAATGATCCTGAACGCCCGCCGAGCATCTGGGTGGTCTGCATGCTCGTCCACTGCCTGATCCATGCGGGGATGGTTTGGTGGATCACCGGGAATTTTGTGTTCGGGCTGATCGAACTGGTGGTTCACTTCATCATTGATGTGGTGAAGTGCGAGGGGTACTCGAGTTTCAATTCGGACCAAATGTTGCATTTCCTCTGCAAGCTGGCCTACGTGGGAATGGCGTTCGCTGGCATCACGTTTTGCTGCTGCTGCGGTTGACGTGGATTTAGGCCGCGACTGCGGTATAAGAAAGACGGCATGGAGCGGACGGCAATTCTCAATGTGGTGGGTTTGACGACCCGCTTGATCGGAGATGCCACGCCCAATATCCGGGCGTTCTTGGAGAGCCACAAGATCGCAAGGATTGAGCCGGTCGTGCCGGCCGTCACCTGCACGGCTCAAGCCACCTACCTCACGGGAAAGCTGCCCCGGGATCACGGCATTGTCGCCAATGGTTGGTACGATCGTGATTATGCGGAGCACCGGTTTTGGAAGCAGCCAAACCAACTCGTCAGCGGGGAGAAGCTCTGGGAGGTGTTGCGGCGACTCGATCCTGAATTCACCTGCGCGAAGCTTTTCTGGTGGTTCAACATGTACTCCAGCGCGGATTTTTCCATCACGCCACGCCCGCTGTATCCTGCGGATGGAAAGAAGGTCTTCGATGTGCACACCCAACCGATGGGGATGCGGGATCGGATCAAGAAAGACCTGGGACCGTTTCCGTTTCGCTACTTTTGGGGGCCTGCGTCAGGCATTCAATCGTCGGCATGGATCGCGGAGTCGGCCAAGTGGGTGGAGGAGAAACACTGGCCGAGCCTCTCGCTCGTCTACCTTCCCCATCTCGACTACAACCTCCAGCGCGTGGGGCTCGATGCGGGTCACATCAATCAGGACCTGCGGGACATCGACAACATCGTGGGCGACTTGCTCCGGTTCTACGAGCACCGTGGCATCCGAGTGGCGTTGCTGTCCGAATACGGCATCACGGATGTGGATCGGCCCGTGCATTTGAACCGGATCTTTCGGGAGAAAGGCTGGCTTTCAATCAAGGACGAGCTTGGTTTGGAGACGTTGGATTTGGGCGGCAGCCGAGCCTTCGCGATTGCGGACCACCAAGTCGCGCATGTGTATGTGAATGATCCCTCGATCATGGATGAAGTCCGCGCTGTTCTGGAAGCGACGGAGGGGGTCGAGCAGGTCCTGGGGAAAATGGAGAAGCATTACAACGGGTTGAATCACGAGCGAAGCGGTGACTTCGTTGCCGTCTCCGATGCCCGGAGTTGGTTCACTTACTACTACTGGCTCGACGACAAGTTGGCTCCAGACTTCGCCCGATGTGTGGATATCCACCGCAAATGCGGCTACGACCCCGTCGAGCTCTTTCTCGATCCAAAGATCAAGCATCCGAAGCTCAAAGTGGGACTCAAGCTTGCCAAGAAGATGCTTGGATTCCGAATGTTGATGGATGTGATTCCGCTGGACGCGACGCTGGTGCGCGGCTCCCACGGGCGGGTGCCTGAAGACGCCGCCGACTGGCCGGTGATGATTGGCGATTTTCCGGACATCCCGCGAAACGGCGTCGTGGCGGCCCACGAAGTGTTCGCCCATCTCTACCATCTGTGTTCCCACGGGCAGGGGTATCCGACCGTGGGCCTTTGATGGAGCGTGGGTGGCAGGGGACTACCGTTCTTTGGTCTCGAATCGTCGGGGAGAGGATTGGATCGGGTTGGGGAGAGGTACGCCGAAGAGGGTCGGCTTGTCCTGTGGCTTGGGATCCGCCTCGGGGGCGAGGTGTTTGAACACGTCATCAAATCGAAGGCTGCACTGAAGGCGACGCTGACTGCCGTCGATCTTGGGATTCACTTGAATCACGGATTCTGTGAAGGGTGGCTCGGACTTGATGGCTTTGGCTTGCGCCCGGGCTTCGTCGAGGGAGAGGGAGTCGTCTTTGATGACGGCGATCAAGCGGTCCAAGTCCTTCTGGGCAATCGGATGCCAGAGTTGTTTCCACCGATCTGGATCGATGCGGATCGCCTGCGCGTTGACCCAGTGTTTTTCCGTGGGGCTGGCTTGCTGCCAAAAGGCGAGAATGAGGAGGAAGGGCTCTTCAATCTGGAATTGGCGCGTGGCGTCGCCGAGGCCAACGGGCGTGTCGTATTTGATGGCCTTGGGATTGACGGGGACGTGTCCGTGATGGCGATTCGCCTCTGCCGGGATGTCCCACTTCTGGGTGTAGCTCTCGGGGGTGTAGCCGTCGAAAAACGTGTCGCGGAGCCAGCGCTCAAAGATGAAGCCGTGGGATTGAACCTCCTCGCCGAGGGCGGCTTTGGAAAGGAGGCAGAAAAGGGCAAGCACCATCAGGAGTGTGGTCCTTGGGTTTGCCTGCATCATTCTGAGTGGGCTTTTGATCGTTGCTGCTGAGCGGGTCTGGCATTCCCCATGCCTCAGGGGGTTACGACCGGAAGTCCGGCGTCCTTCCAGGCGTGGAGGCCCCCCTTGAGGATTTGGAGGTTGGTAAACCCTTTCGTTTCGAGCTGCTCGGCGAGCCATGCCGATCGTGCACCGAGGGCGCAGTAAATGAAGATCGGTCGGTCTGGAGGCTCGTCGGCAAGTCGTTCCAGGACGGAGTCCCCCGCCAACTGGCTGAGGTTCGTGGCCTTCGGCAGACGACCGTGCTCTTTGAACTCGCTGTCTTCACGCGCATCGATGATGAGCGCCTCGTCGTGCGACTCCATCCACACCTTCGCGGCGGCTGGATCGAGAACGCGAACGTTTTCCGAGAGTGTGGGTTCGGGCGGGGAAATGCGAACCTCCCGTGGTGGCGTGGGCGAGCAGTTGAGGCTCAGGCCGCATCCGAGGATGCAGGCCCAATGCCGAAGCTGCTTCATCACGCTCACGCCGTTCTGCCGCAGCACTGCTTGTATTTCTTGCCGCTGCCGCAGGGGCAGGGCTCGTTGCGACCCACCTTTTTGAGCGTAGAAGCCGGTTGTGGGGCGGCGGATGGTCCGCCTTGGGTCGGCAGGATGAGGCGGGGGCCGTCCTTTGAAGGGTTCAATCGCTCCGGTTCGGCGGCGGCCTGCGCCGGGCGCTTCTGTTGAGGCGCACCACCTTCTCCACCAGCACTCTGCCGTTGCTGCTGGGCGGAGAGTTGAGCAAGGAATTGCTCGAAAGCCGCGAGCTGCTGGGTGCTGCGGAAGAGATTGCCGAGGACCTCGCCGTTGATGTTGGTCATCAACTCCGAGAAGATGGTGAAGGCTTCCTGCTTGAACTCGATCAGCGGATCTTTTTGACCGTAGGAGCGCAGGCTGATGCCTTCCTTCAGGGCGTCGAGCGCGTAAAGATGGTCCTGCCAGAGGCGGTCGATGGCGTTGAGGAGAATCATTTTCTCGATCTCCTGAAGGGCCTGGGGACTGGCGCCGGTCACCTTGATGTCGTAGGCGCGGAGGACTCGGTCGTTGATGAACTTCACGTTGCCATCGAAGTCGCGGGTGTCGAACTGCGCGTCGGCCTGGCTGATGCCGACCGGGAAGGTGGAATTCACCCAATGGAGCAACCCTTCGTAGTCCGGCGGGACGTCGGCCATGGGGATCTCGGGAAGGAATTCGGTGATGCGGTCGCGGAGTCCCTTTTCCACAGCTTCATCGATGAGGAGCCGTGGGTCGTTGCTTTCCAGCACATCGTTGCGCCATTCGTAAATCACTTCGCGCTGCTGGTTCATCACGTCGTCGTACTCGAGGACGCGCTTCCGCCAGGTGTAGTTGCGCTGCTCGACACGCTTCTGGGCGGTCTCCACGCTCTTGTTCAGCCATGGGTGTTCGAGCTCTTCGCCCTCCTTCATGCCGAACCGTTCCATGATCTTCGTCATGCGATCTGCGGCACCGAAGTTCCGCATCAGGTCGTCTTCGAAGGCGAGGAAGAACTTGCTCTCACCCGGGTCACCCTGACGGGCGCAACGTCCGCGAAGCTGGCGGTCGACGCGTCGGGACTCGTGACGTTCCGTCGCGAGCACCATGAGGCCACCGAGTTCGGCGACGCCTTCGCCCAGTTTGATGTCCGTTCCGCGGCCGGCCATGTTCGTGGAGATCGTGACCGATCCGCGCTGTCCTGCCCGCGCGACAATTTCGGCCTCCTGGCGGTGATACTTCGCGTTGAGCACGGAGTGCGGGATCTTTTGGAGCTTCAGCATCCGGGCGACCGTCTCCGAGGCTTCGACGCTGGCGGTGCCGACGAGGAGGGGCTGGCCCTTCGCGTGGCGCTCGCGGATCATCTCGATCACGGCGGCGTACTTCTCCCGGCGCGTTTTGTAAATGCTGTCGTTGTGGTCGATGCGCTTCACCGGACGATTGGTCGGGATGGTGAGGACGTCGAGGTTGTAGATGTCGTGGAACTCGGCCGCGTCGGTCTCGGCCGTTCCGGTCATGCCGCCGAGCTTGGAGTAGAGGCGGAAGTAGTTCTGAATGGTGATCGTGGCGAGGGTCTGCGTCTCCGCATCGATCTGCACGCCTTCCTTGGCTTCCACGGCCTGGTGAAGGCCGTCGCTCCAGCGGCGTCCGGGCATTTTTCGGCCCGTTTGCTCATCCACGATGATGACCTTGTTTTCCTCAACGACGTACTCGTTGTCCTTCTCGTAGAGGCAGTAGGCGCGGAGGAGTTGGCTGATCTGGTGGATGCGCTGCCCCTGATGGGAGAGGCGATCCTGGAGCTCATTCTTTTTGTCGAGCTTCTGCTTGTCGGTGAGCGTGGCGTCGCCGTCGATCTCCGAGTAAAGGGTCGCCAAGTCCGGCAGGACGAAGGCGTCTGGATCGTCAGGGCTGAGGAAGTTCCGGCCCATCTCCGAGAGATCGGCGTCGTGGGTCTTTTCCTCGATGAAGTAGTACAGCTCTTCCTTCAGCTCAAAGAGATCGGTTTTCTGCGTGTCCTGATAGAAGGTCAGCTCGGACTTCTCCATCGCCTTGCGGAGATCGGTGTCCTCCATGCAGCGGAGAAGGGCGCGGTTCTTCGGCTGTCCGAGGCGGACTTGAAAAAGATTGCGGCCTGCGATCTCCATCTCGCCTTTCTCGGCGTGCTCCTTGGCCTGCGAGATCAGGCTGTTGCAAAGCATGTTTTGGCGGCGGACCAGCTGCTCGACGAGGGGCTTGTAGCGCTCGTACTGGTGATTGCTCTCCGCGGCGGCGACGGGGCCACTGATGATCAGCGGCGTCCGGGCTTCATCGATGAGGACGGAGTCGACCTCATCCACGATCGCGAAGTAGTGACCGCGCTGCACCTGCTGGGCCTTGTTCGAGGCCATGCCGTTGTCCCGGAGGTAGTCAAAGCCAAACTCGCTGTTGGTTCCGTAGGTGATGTCGCACTCGTACTGGGCGCGGCGGATGTGCGGCGGCTGATCGTTCTGAATGCAGCCGACGGTGAGGCCGAGGAACTTGAAGAGGTGGCCCATCCACTCGGAGTCGCGTCGGGCCAGGTAGTCATTGACGGTGATGACATGGACGCCGCGGCCTGTGAGGGCATTGAGCGTGACGGGAAGGGTTCCGACGAGGGTCTTGCCCTCCCCCGTGGCCATTTCAGCAATCATCCCGCGGTGCAGGGCCACGCCACCGATGAGTTGGACGTCAAAGTGGACCATGTTCCACGCGAGCGGCTGATCGCAGACCGGCAGTTCGCGGCCGCAGAGACGCCGGGCCGCATTCTTCACGACCGCGTAGCACTCGGGCATGATCTCATCGAGAATCTTCGCCTCGATGTCGGCAAACTTGGGCTGGATCTCGTTCCAAGCCTCGCGGGCTTTGTCGATCGAGGCCTTCTTCTCATCGAGCTCGGCCTTTTGCCAAGCCTCGTCACGGAGGTAGTCCACTTCGAGGGAAGGGAAGTGCTCCTTCAACCCCACCATGTGCTTCTTGACCGACTGGAAGCAGGCGTCGACGGCCTCTTCGTCCGCGATGCGGAGCGAGACACCCCCGAGGAAGGTGGGGGTGTGGAACACGCGAAACCGGGCCTGCCACTTGGCGGTGCGCTCGCGAAGGGCGTCTTCGGATTCGGCTTGCAGCTTTTCCTCCAGGGCATTGATCTCAGCCACAATGGGACGGAGGCGCTTGACTGCGCGCTGGTTCTTGCTGCCGATGATTTTCTTGATGATCCAATTGAACATGACGTGACGAAATGGCCGGGTCGCAGGACCCGGAGGTTGGGGGAACCGCGACTTTGGCTTAGTTAAGCGAGGTTAGCAAGAGGCAGGGGCAGGGAATAGCGAGTGGAGGAGTGGAGGAGACTGGGAGTGGAGGAGACTGGGGGTGGAGGGATGCTGTAGCCGAGGGCGGTGACGTTGGGGGGGCAGGAGACTGGGGCAGGCTGTAGCTGGGCTCTGTGAGCCCGGAGCGGTGGGGATGTGAGTGAGGGGGTGAG
>CAXBNA010000253.1:0-8422 GCA_963976915.1 uncultured Verrucomicrobiales bacterium | reverse complement strand
GTGGCCACTTCGGTCTGGGCTCGGGCGAGATCGGTCTCAGGGATGGCTCCGGCTTTGAACTTGTCGTTGAGAAGGTTCACAAATTTTTCCCGCAGGGCGATGGTGCGGCGCAGGGCGTCGAGTTCGGCATCGGCGGCGCGGAGCAGGAAGTATTGTGCGGCGACATCGCCAGTGAGGGTGAGGATGGCGCTGTGGTAGCTGGCGGAGGTGGAATCGGCGGTGGCGCGGGCGCTCTCGACTTCGCGCCGCACCTTGCCCCAGAAGTCTATCTCGTAGCTGAGGTCGATGATGGTGCTGAAGCTGTTGACGCGCCCACGCGGGATGGCAACGGGCACGGGGGTGGGCAGATTGCCGGAGAACTGCTCGCGCTTGGTGTCGCCTTTGAGGCGGATGTCGGGCGCCCACTCGGAGGCGCTGATGCGGGCGGAGGCGCGAGCCTGATCGACGCGGGCGGCAGCGGACTTCAAGGATGGGCTGGCTTGAAGCGCGAGGGCTTCGAGGCGGTTGAGTTCGCTGTCGCGGAAGACTTTCCACCATTCGCCACGCGCGGTGTCATCGCGCGGGGCAGCGGTCTGCCAGCGCCATTTCGCGGGGGTGATGTCGGCGGTGTCGGGCTGCTTGTAATTCGGGCCGACGGCGCAGGAGGCGAGGCCAAGCGCAAGGGCTGCAAGAAGGGTCTTGGTCATGAGGTGCTAGTGGGTTGGCTGGCCTTGTTCGCGTTCGCGGGTCTTCGTTCCCTTGGCGAGGGCTTTCGCGATGCGCCTCTTTCTGATGCGATCTGGGAACTGAATGAGGTCGTCGAAGATGGAATAGATGACGGGCGTGGCGAGCAGCGTGAGCAGCAAGGATAGGCTCTGGCCGCCGAGAATGACGCCCGCCGTGGCATTGTTATAGGCGGCACCGACGCCCTTCGCAGTCATCATGGGGATCATGCCCGCGACGAAAGCCAGCGTGGTCATGAGGATGGGGCGCAGACGCTCTTTGTTGGCGAGCAGGATGGCATCGAGCCGGTCCATGCCTTTGGCACGAAGCTGGTTGGTGTGGTCGATTTGCAGGATGCCGTTCTTTTTCACCATGCCGAAGAGCACGAGGATGCCGAGCATGGAGAAGATGTTCACCGACTGCTGGAAGAGGATGAGCGAGAGGATGGCAAAGGGCAGCGTGAGCGGCAAGGCGAGCAGAATGGTGAGCGGATGCACCCAGCTCTCAAACTGCGCGGCGAGGATGAGATACATGAAGATGAAGGCCATCAAAAACGCGACCATGAAGGCCTTTCCCGCCTTGGCCATTTCCTTCGAGCGTCCGGCGCTGCCACTGGCGTAGTCGGCCGGCAGGTTGAGCATCTTCACGGCGGTGGCGATGCCATCAAGGATTTCGGTTTCACCCACTCCAGGGGCGTTGTTGGCGGTGATGGTGACCTGGCGGCGGCGGTTGAGACGGTTGATCTGCGAGGGGCTGTCCGTGTTTTCCAGCGTGAGCAGATTGGTGATGGCGACGGGTCCGGCCTTGGTGGAGGGCACGGTGAGGAGATTGAGGATTTCGCGGGTGTTGCGGTAGCTCTCCTCAGCCTGGAGATGGATGTCGTATTGCTCGCCGCTGTCGTCGAAGGTGGAGACGTCGAGACCGCCGACGAGCAGGCGCAGCGTGCCGGAGATGTCCTGGATGCTGGCTCCCATCTCGCCTGCTTTGTTCCGGTCCACGCTGCCGGAGATTTCAGGCTTGCCGGGAATGAGAGTGCTGTCGAGGTCGCGGATGCCGGGGAGGTCTTTGACGTCTTTGATCACTGATGCCGTGGCGCGGGTAAGCGTGTCGAGGTCAGGCCCGGCGATGAAATACTGCACGTTGGCGCTGGACTGGCCCGTGTTGAAAGGCGGGACAGAGAGCACGGTGATGCGCCATTCCGTGGGGAAACGCGGTACGATCTCTTTGCGCACGCGGTCCATGAGGGTCTGCTGGTCTTCGCGCAAAGCGGGATCATTCAGGCGCACGAAGATGCCTGCGAGATTCGGCGTGCGCTGGTCATTGTCCCCGATGGTGAGAAGTGTGCCGTCCACGCCGGGCAGCTCGCGGATCGCACGGGCGAAGCGCTCGGCCATGAGATCGGTGGCGGCGAGGCTGGTGCCCTCCGGCGTGCGGATGTTCACCACGAACTCCGCCTCCTCCACCGGCGGCAGGAAGCTCTTTTGCACGATCTTCATCAGCGTGGGCACGGCGGCGAGAATGCCGAAGCAGCCCAGCACGATGATCCAGCGATGCCGCATGGAAAAGCGCAGCAGCACCATGTAAAACGCCTCCACCGGGCGGTAGAAGATGTTTACCAGATGCTCCAGCCAGGCGTCAAACCGCGTGGCGTGGCCTTTGCGGAACATGCGGGCGGAGAGCGTGGGCGTGAGCGTGAAGCTGACCAGCAGCGAAACCGCGATGGCGAAAGCCATGGTGAGGCCGAAACTCTTCAGGAACATGCCCACAATGCCGCTGAGGAAGGCCACGGGCACGAACACCGCGAGCAGCGATAGCGTGGTGGCCAGGACGGCCATGCCGATCTCCTTCGGTCCTTCCACGGACGCGGTGAAGGAGTCCTCGCCCTTCTCTTCCATGTGGCGGAAAATGTTTTCCACCACGATGATGGCATCATCAATGACGATGCCGACCGCCAACGCGAGGGCGACGAGGCTGATGACGTTTAATGTCACTCCCTGCGCCCACATAACGCCGAACGCGGCGATGATGGAGGTGGGAATCGCGAGCGCGGAGATGATGGTGGCGCGTGAGTTGCCAAGGAAAATCAAAACGATCACGGCGGCGAAAATGGCCCCCAGCACCAAGTGCTCCTTCACCGCGTGAACGCTGGTGCGGATGACTTGCGACGTGTCGCGCACCATTTCGACATCGTAGCCTGCGGGCAGCAGTTTTTTAACATCGCCGAGCTTCTCATTCACCGCATCCACCACGGCCACCGTGTTTGTGCCGCTTTGTTTACGGATGGAGAGCACCACAGAGGGCACGCCATTGTTACGGGCCACGGTTTTTTGCTCCTCGGCCCCGTCTTCCACCCGCGCCACGTCACGCACGCGGACCAGACCGCCGTCCGCCTCGCGCAAGACGAGCATGCCGATCTCCTCCACGCTCCGTGCCTTGCCCAGCACGCGGAAGCCCGCCTCGCTGGCCGCATTCTTCACCGTGCCGGCAGGGATTTGCACGTTCTGTGCGCGGAGGCCGCGCTGCACGTCCGCAGCGGTCAGATTGTAGGAGCGCAGCCGCATCGGATCGAGCCACACATTGATCTGCCGCAGTCTTCCGCCCAGCAGCGTGATCTGCCCCACACCACCCACGCTTTCAAGCTGCCGCCGCAACACCTTGTCGGCAAACTCGGTGATCTCGCGCACCGGCTTGTCGGCCACGAGGGCGATGTTCAAAATAGGCGCGGCATCGGGATCGAGCTTCTCGATGATCGGCGCGTCCACCTCCTCCGGCAGATCGGGGATGATACGGGCGATGCGGTCCCGCACTTCCTGTGAGGCCACGTCGATGTTTTTCTCCAGCACAAAAGTCACCAGCACCTGCGAGATGCCCTCGCTTGAAATGGAGCGCAGTTCATCAATGCCTGCGACGGTGTTCACCGCCTCCTCGATCTTGTCCGTGATCTCGGTCTCGATCTCCTTCGGCGTCGCGCCGTCCTGCCGTGTGACGATGCTGACCGTGGGGAAGTCAATCTTTGGAAACCGATCCACCGGCAGCTTCGTGTAGCCCAGCACCCCCACGACCACGAAAACGAGGATGATGACGCTGGCGAAGACCGGGCGGCGGACGGAGATAGCGGCGAGCCATTGCATGAGCGTGTGAAGTGAAAATTAAGCGGCGGGTTCAAAGCGAAGCCCATCGGCGGCCTCTGCGCTGGGTTTAGCCAGCAACGGCTCACCGGCGGCGACTCCACGCCGGATTTCTGTGAAGCCCTCGCGCGTCTCTCCCACCTCCACGAGGCGTTCGGAGATCGTGTTGTCTTTGGTGATGACGAAGACCTTGCGGCGCGAGCCTTCGATGCGCAGCGCCCCCTCCGGCACCGCGACGGCTTTTTCCTCACGAAGCAGGATGCGCGCATCGCAAAAGAAGCCGGGCCGCAATTTGCTTTCCGCGTTGTCCACCGTCGCCTCAATCACCAGATCACGCGAGGCCTCGCGCATCGTCGCGCCAAGGAATTTCAACTTGCCCGTGAAGCGCTGCGCCGGGAACGCCGCCGTGGTGAACTCCACCACCTGACCGATGACCAGAGCGCCAACTTCCGTCTCCGGCACACTCAGCACGAGCCGTAGCGTGGACAGATCCACCACGCGGGCGACAGGGGAATCCGCCTTCACATACTCGCCTGGCTCCACCATGCGCTCCGCCACCACACCGCCAAACAACGCGCGGATCACGCAGTCATCGAGCGTCTTCTGCGCCAAGGCCTGACGTGCCTCCGAGGCCGCCAGTTCCGCCTCGCGCGCGGCGACTTCCGTGAGCAGCTTTTGGTAATCCGCATCCGCCACCGCCTTTTTCTCCGCCAGCGGCTTGTTGCGCTCCTGCTCGTTCTTCGCCAGCGCCAGCCGCGCCTTCGCCAGACCCACGGAGGCCGCAGCCTCCGCCAGAGAGAGCTTGGGCTGGCGCTCGTCGAGCTTCGCCAGCACATCGCCCGTCTTCACCACGGAACCACGTTCAATCGAAGCCGAGACCACTCGCCCCATCGAATCCGCCGCCACCACGGCGTCATTCTGTGCGGCGAGCTGCCCCGTCACACGCAGGAAACGCGGAAAGGCACGTTCAGCGGCCTGCACGGTGGCCC
The DNA here is from genome assembly GCA_963976915.1 of uncultured Verrucomicrobiales bacterium. Taxonomy (GTDB): domain Bacteria; phylum Verrucomicrobiota; class Verrucomicrobiia; order Verrucomicrobiales; family Verrucomicrobiaceae; genus CAXBNA01. The sequence continues at coordinate 3,603 of CAXBNA010000253.1, read as the reverse complement.
CTTTCACGATCACCGGCGCTACTTTCGGCTTTTCCGCCTGCGGAGCCGGTGCCGGAGCTTTGTTGCAAGCCACCAGCGCAAGCGCGGCAGCGGTTAAGATGCAGAGTAAGGTCGTTTTCATGCTGAAGTGCGTTTCTTGGAAAGGGTTGTCTTTGGCGTCCCGAGTCCCCGGAGCGCCATGTCCGCGATGCTGTCCGCCAGCCGAGCGATACCCGCCTCCGCCTCCGGCACGGCAAATCCAAGCCGCCCGATCACCTCACGGCTGTGGTCAAAGTGGACGCACATCGCAACAATTTGATGCGCCGCCATCTCCCGCCCATCCTTGTCCAGCGAGTCTCCCGCCAAGGCATTCACAATTTTGACGAGGTTCGCGAAATTCGGCTTGATGATCAGCTTCACCAGCTCGCCCAAGGCTGCCGTCGGCTGCCGCATCTCATGCGCCATCAGCCGTCCCAGCACCGGATGCGCCGTGCGTCTCAGCAGCACAAAGCGCAGGCAAAACTGAATCCATTCCCGCAACGACTGCTCAGGTTCCTCCGTCGGCTTCGGCGGCGGCTCCTGCTCCAGCAACTTCCGGTGCGCCGCCAGCAGCACCTCGCGGTAAAGCCCCTCCTTGCTGCTGAAGTAATAATTGATCGACGCCACATTCACCCGCGCCTTCAGGCTGATCTCCCGCACGCTTCCCGCCGCAAACCCCGCCTTCGCAAACACCACCCCCGCCGCCACCAGGATACGCATCTTGCGCGCCTTCGGGTTACGTTCTCGAGTGGGGCGCGTGAGGGTCATGGGCATTGGAGTTAAATGGCTGTTTATAAACGGACGTTCCATTAACCATGCGCAGACTCTTGTCAACGTGTGAGATGAGAATACCCTGCGGGTGGAGACAAGCGGGTCATCTACCAAGTGGCGTGGGCTATATGCACCAATTGGCAACTGGTCATTCAGGCTGCCATGCCTCCATCGCGTGACTGGCTGCTCCGAGCGCACCAGCGTCATCGCCAAGGGTCGAGGGGATGATGTGCGGCGGCATGTCGCGAAGGGCGGGCATGAGCGTAGCAGCATGGTTCGCGATGGCGCTGCAAAAACGCTCACCCAGGGCCACGCTGAGCGCGGACGAGAAACGCCGCCTGCTCGACCTGCAACGCCAGCACGCCGAAGTGCTGGGCATGCTGCCCGAGATCGCCGGATTTCAAGACCGCCCCGAGGAATATGGAAAGTTTTTCCGTAACATGATCCAGCAGTCCGCCGGCCTCACCGAGCCGCAGGGTGACTCCGTGGATGCCTATATGCGTCAGCGCGCGCAGTTGATGAATCAGCAGGGTCTGAACGCCGGTCGTGAGCCGCAGGACGCGCAGCTCGAAGCCGCCTGGGAGGCACGCCGGGATGCCTTCAACACGCAGACGGCCACCGGCCTGCAAAATCTGCTGCCACCCGGCGCAGCGCAAAAGGCGGGCATCTCCCCGGAACTGTTGGAATTCCTGGAGATGGACTTCGACAAGATACTCGCTCCCGGCACAGCCAAGCCTTGAGCCACGGCATTGCGATTGCGGCTTGCGCGTCCGACGCGCACCGCCAGCACGGGGCGGCACCCAATTTCAATTCTCGTGTTTGCCCTTCGTGTAATGGACGCCTCTGCCGCGCCCGTGGCGCGTCAGTAATCCGGCATCTACCAACTCGGACATCTTCGCCTTGAGCGTATTACGGTTTGCGGCGGTGGCTTTGACCGCCTCAGCAAGCGTTATGCTCTCCGCGTCGTCCAGCAGCCTCATGAGGGATGCGGCCAGCGGTGAACTGGCCTCGACACGCCTTTGCTCGACCTGGACCTTCACATTCAGATTGTCCTTCTGGCGCACCAGACAGCGCAGAAAGAACAGCAGCCAGGCATCCCATTCCACGCGCTTCTTCCGCATCGTCGCCTGCGTCTTTCTCAGCGCCTTGTAGTAGAACTCTTTGTTCTCCTCGATCACCGACTCCAGCGAGGCATACGGCACATAGCTGTAGCCGTGCCGTAGCAGGAGCAGAGTCGTCAAGACCCGCGACAGCCGACCATTTCCATCCTGGAACGGATGGATGGCAAGAAACCAGACCACAAACACGCCCGTGACGAGCAGCGGGTGAAGGTCGCCGTCTCTTTCGGCCTCGATCATCCATTCGACCAGCCGCTTCATGGCAAAGGGCGTCTCAAACGGCGATGCCGTTTCAAAGACGATGCCGAGCTGGTTTCCTTTTGCGTCGAACGCGGCCACATGATTGTCGAGCGTCTTGTAGTCGCCGCGATGCCGCTCGTCTTTGCTCGAAAACTGGAGCAGCGTCCGATGAAGCTGGCGGATGTGATTTTCCGTGACCGGGATGTGCTCGAAGGACTCGAACACCGTGTCCATCGCAGCCGCGTAGCCCGCGACTTCTTCTTCATCCCTGCTTTTGAACTCCTGAATTCTGAGTCCTGACAAAAGCGTGGCGATTTGCTGATCGGTGAGCTTGCTACCCTCAATGCGCGTGGACGAGCCAATGCTTTCAATGGTGGCGATCTTCTTGAGCTGCGAGAGCTGATCCCGTGAGAGGCGCTTGAAGGCACGCCACTGCCCTTTGAACTCATCGAGCGAGGCGATGAGCTTGAGCATTTCTGCGGTTATTGGCGGTTCTGGGGCGAGTTTTTGCAGCATTGCGTATCCATTCAATATCCAATTATATCCATTTCATCTCCAATTTACAAGCCTTCCGTTCATCACTGATTTTCAGGGGGGAAAGGCCTTTCCCTCGCCGCTACTTCGTGGGCGGCTACCCATTCCAACGGGAAGTGTCCCGTAACGCCCTCACCTGCCGCGTGACGCCGTTGACTGTCTCCCGGCGGTTCGTGTTCGTGCATGGCTCCTGATGTTTTCCCGCTGCAAGGGCAGCTTGGTTTTGGCAGAGGCCGTCTGCCCATCAACCCCCGGCCCGCTCCATTCGCTGCCGCTCCCGTGTTGGGGGCATGACTGGCAGCCTCATGACCTCCGCCTTTGCACCAGCGCCCCGCAGCGGGGTAAAAACACAAACCAGGAGCAAAACATGAATCAAAACACACTCACCAAAACCGATCTCCGCCAGTTCACCGGCACGGAGCAATGGCATCGCCACGGCATCGCACGCAACGTGCTCTACACCGACGGCGCACAATACGTCGCCGAAAGCGGCGGAGCCTACTGGCTGCTCGATGAGATCGCCTTCGCCCAATCCATCCGCGAAGTCGCAGCCGAAGCCTTCCAGGTCTGGCGGCTGAAGGTCAATCCTGACCACACCGCCACCCTCGAATGCGAGGATGGGAACTCGAACATCCGCTTCTCCAAGCGGATCGAGTTCACAGACTTCCCTCTCGATGAAGTGGCCTTCTACTTCACCGATCACGTCATCATGCTGCCGAGCGAATACTAGCCCGGCAGCTTGTCCGCCCAAGGCAACTTGGGCGGACATCTCTTTTCATCATGAATACTTGGAGGGGAGTTTCATCTGTCGGGAAAAGCCTTTCCCTCGCGCCTACGATGTGCGGCGCTACCCATTCCAACGGGAGGTGTCCCGTAACGCCCTCAAGAATCCACACCAGGCAACACCGCCACCACGAGCAAT
>CAXBNA010000252.1:0-8447 GCA_963976915.1 uncultured Verrucomicrobiales bacterium | reverse complement strand
AAGCCGGGGAACGTGGATGCCAGTCTCCTCATCCAAGCCGTTCGCTACGAAACCGAAGACATGGAGATGCCGCCTGATGGTCGGCTGACCGATCATGAGATTTCTCTCTTGGAGCAATGGGTCGCCGCTGGGGCCCCCGATCCGCGGACCGAGCCAATAGCCTCCGCAACTGCCCCCCACACAGGGATGACCATTGAGGCCGGCCGCAGGCACTGGTCCTTCACGCCGATTGCCGACGTCAGACCGCCGGAAAACGAGGCATCACACCCCGTTGATGCCTTCATTCTGGAGGCCCTCAAACTAAAAAACCTCTCCCCAGCGCCGCCTGCCGATCCACGAACCTTCATCCGCCGCGTCTCTTACAATTTGACTGGACTTCCTCCGGCACCTCAAGCGGTCACCGATTTTGAAGCCGACTTTCGTCTCAAACCCCAGTCTGCCATTTCCAATCTCATCGATCGCCTCTTAGCCACCTCTCAATACGGCGAGCGATGGGGTCGCCACTGGCTGGACGTCGCCCGCTACGCAGACTCGAACGGTCTCGATGAAAATTTGGCTTTGGGAACGGCTTGGCGGTATCGCGACTACGTCGTCCGTGCCTTCAACAACGACCTCCCCTTCAATCGCTTCATCATTGAGCAACTGGCGGGCGACCTGCTGCCTGCACGGAACGTCGGGATCCGAAGCCGGCAACGCACCGCCACGGCCTTCCTGAATCTGGGCGCAAAAGTCCTCGCCGAAGCCGACAAGGAGAAGCTGGCGATGGACATCATCGATGAGCAGATCGACACCACCGGCCGCGCCTTTCTAGGAATGACCATGGGCTGCGCGCGCTGCCACGATCACAAATTCGACCCCATCACGCAGCCGGACTACTACGCCATGGCGGCCATTTTCAAGAGCACCCGCTCGCTGAATGGCACAAAGCGCGGCGCCATCTCCCAGTGGTATGAATCCCCACTCGGATCCCTCGAAGACTTCGGTGAGGTCATTGCTCAAGAGAAGCAGTTGGAGGACAAGAAGGCCGAGCTGAAGAAAGAAGAGAACACCGCCATGAGGAATCTTCGAGAGGCCGCCCAAGCCAAGGCCATCGACTACCTCATTGCCGCTCTTGAGCTCACCCCTACGCCGACTCCGGCAGAAGCAAAGCAGGTCGCCAAAAAACACTCTCTCGCATGGCCGATTCTTCTCAATTGTCGGATCTATCTTGCCAACCAAAGTCAGGAGCCGTTTTTCATGGCTTGGGCCAACGCGACAGAGAGCAAGGACGTTGACAGCCTGCGGAGACACTACGCGCCACTGTTCACGGCTGCCATGGAACCCACGACCAAAGTCGAAGAAGAGGACGTCACTCTTGCCCGGAAAGTCATTACCGAGGCCAAGGGCCTGCTGGCGCTCCCTGCCGATTATCTTCCGCTCGTGCCACAGAAAACCGCCGATCAGATCCTCCGACTCAAGGACGAAGCGGAACTCCTTGAAGCAAGCCTTCCGGATCAGCCCACGGTAATCTCGGTGACCGAGGCGGATGAGGTGTTTCAGCGTTTGCCCATCCACATCCGAGGCAGCCACCTCAATCTTGGAGACGAGGTTGAACGTGCTTTTCCTGTCGTCATGCGCACCGCAGCAGCCGTTGCCAGCGGATCAGAGCGGCCGACTTGAGCTCGCCCGCTGGATCGCATCCCCCGAACACCCCCTGACGGCTCGGGTCATCGTCAATCGCGTATGGCAGTGGCATTTCGGGACCGGTCTTGTCAGCACGCCTGACAACTTTGGAATCCTCGGGGACAAGCCCAGCCACCCCGAACTCCTTGATTGGTTGGCCCGATGGTTCACGGACAACAATTGGAGCCTCAAAGCCCTGCATCGACTCATCCTCACCTCAAGCACCTATCGTCAAAGTTCCGTTGCTTTCAATAAGGCCCAATCTCTGGCCGATCCCGAGAATCGCCTGCTAAGCGCATTCCCCACCCGCCGACTTGAAGCGGAGGAGATTCGAGACTCCGTTCACTTGCTCGCGGGCACCCTTGACCTTGCGGTTGGCGGCAAGACGGTGCCTCGCAGAAATCGTCAGTTCCTGTTCAACCACACGTCCAAGGACAGCACCAACTACGACAGTCCTCGCCGCGCCCTCTACTTGCCGATCATTCGCAACAACCTCTACGACCTGTTTCAGCAGTTCGATCATCCGGATCCCGCTTCCTCCACCGGCAAGCGGCAGACCAGCATCGTTTCCCCCCAGGCACTCCTGCTCATGAACAGCGAGATGATCCAAGACGCCGCCGCAGCCTTTGCTAATCGGTTGAATGGCACAACCGATCCGGAGCGTCTGCGTTTTGCCTACCAATGCATTTTCGGGCGAGACCCCTCCACGGTCGAAGCGAAACGCGATCTCGACTTCCTGACACTCGCGGACAGTAGGCTCGCCTCGTCCGCCACCTCGGACCCGCAGCCACCCACGGCTTGGTCCCTGCTCTGCCACGCGTTGCTCATGAGCAACGAGTTCATGTGGCTTCGCTGACTCTCGAAACCAAGGGGACTTCCCTTTGTCAGCTCAAATCCACGTATCTTCGGGGATCACCGTGTTCTTCGGAATCACCACGATCCCATCGCGGATGTGGTACAATTCCGCATCCATGTTCTCCGGTTTGCCCTTGGGTGTGATCACGACATTGTCGCCAATGTGGACATTCTTGTCGATGATCGCACGTTCGATTTTGCAGCCACGTCCGATGCCCGGTGCCGGCTTATTGGGATCCGTCCCTTCCGCGCCCGCATAGTAGTCCGCTCCCATGATCACCGAGTTTGTGATGGTGGTGTCGGTCTCGATCTTTGTTCTGACTCCCAGTACCACCGTGTCCAAAGTTGCCTCAGAGATGATGCAACCATCCGAGAGAAGTGCCTTGCGGATCTTCGCCCCGTTGATCTTCGTCGCGGGCAGGTACCGGGCGTGGGTGTAGATGGGCGCGGCTGAGTCAAAAAAGTCATACTGCGGGACCACTTCGCACAGATCCAAGTTTGCTTGGAAAAAGGACGCGATCGTTCCGATGTCTTCCCAGTAGCCTTGGAAGTTGAACGAGTGCACCCGGCGCTTTTTGAGGGAACCGGGAATGATGTGCTTCCCAAAATCGATCAGATCGTTGTCCAAGGATTGCACCAAGACATCCCGATTGAAGAGGTAAATCCCCATCGACGCTTGATAGCGGGGCTCATCGTCCTCGATTTCCAAATCCTTCAGCATCTCTCGAGGCATGGCCAACGACGCCAGAACCGACGCTTCCTTCGGTTTTTCGACAAACTCATGAATCCGCCCCGCTTCGTCGGTCTGCATGATGCCAAATCCAGCCGCCGCCTTCGCATCGACCGGGATCGTCGCGATGGTGATTTCAGCCTGAGTCCGCAAGTGTTGCTCAAAGATTTCCCGGAAATCCATCCGGTAGAGCTGATCACCGCTCAAAATGAGGTAGTAGTCCCAATCCTCTTCCAGAAAGTAACGAAGGTTCTTTCGCACGGCGTCAGCCGTCCCCTGATACCAATGCTCACCCAGGGGCGTTTGCTGCGCCGCTAGCACTTCGACAAAGCCATTCGAGAAGAGATCAAACCGATACGTCCGATTGATGTGCCGATTGAGAGAAGCACTGTTGTACTGCGTCAGCACATACACGTCACGAACCCCCGAATTGATGCAATTGCTGATGGGGATGTCCACCAGACGGTACTTGCCAGCCAAAGGGACCGCGGGTTTGGCGCGCTCTTTCGTGAGGGGATACAATCGTGTTCCCGCGCCCCCACCCATGACGATCGCCAGTGTTTTTTTGCTAAGCGTGGCTTCCATCGCATCGCGAGATGGAATTTTGTAAGGAAGCGGTTTGGACATGAAGCTTTGGGAGTCAGGATCTGAGACCAGTTTTCCATGAAACAAGCGTCTCCCGCAAGCGTTTCCCTCACCCTGAGTCCATTCTGTCACCCTAGACGCACCAATCTTGCCATCCATGAAGCATTTCCGGCCTTTTCCCTCCCCGTTCACCCTGGCCACAATCGCCAGCATCGCCATTCTCCCCACCGCTCGGTCCGAGGTGAACTTCGAGAAAGAGGTCCTGCCCTTTCTCACCGAAAAGTGCCTCAATTGCCACAAAGCGCCGTACGAAGACGAGGGCCGCAAAAAGGAACCCAAGGCCGATCTCCGCATGGACGCTGCCTGGGCCATCCTCAAGGGCAGTGAAAACGGCCCTGTGCTGACGCCTGGAAATTCTGCCAAGAGCTACATGTATGAGGTCGTCACCCTGCCTGAGGACGACGATATGTTCATGCCCACGAAGGGCGACCCGCTTACCAAAGCCGAAATGGCCTTGTTCAAGAAGTGGATCGATGAGGGGGCCGACTTCGGAGGATGGGTGGGAAACCTTGAGGGAAAACCTGTCGATCCCGATGAACCCAAGCCCATCGAACCAAAGGTTCGTGAGCACGATGAGTTTTACAAAAGGCTCGCCACAGGAGTTCAGCCGGCCTCGGATGAAGCTAAGAAGAGCGCGACGGACGCAGGGGCGCAGCTCGCCGAACTCCAAGTGAACGTTCCGCTTCTTCGGGTCGACTTCCTCACGGGCGTCTCCGCCTGCACGGATCAGAAGATCGCAAGTCTTCTCCCCCTCAAGGAGCAGATCGCCCACCTCGATCTTGGACGGACCGCGATCACAGACGCAGCCCTCAAGACCATCGCCCAGATGCCCCGCTTGGCCGACCTTGATCTGCGCCAGACCAAGGTGACCGACGCTGGACTGGCTGCACTTGTGGGACTCAAGAACCTCCACACCCTGAACCTCTACGGCACCGATATCACCGATGCAGGGCTCAAACATCTGGCATCGATCAAAAGCCTCAAGAAGGTGTACCTCTGGCAGACCAAGGCCACGGAAGCTGGCGTAAAGACTTTGAAATCGGCAATCCCCGATGTCTCGGCAAGCGTAAAATAGCTTCGTGTGGTTTTGTTGACAAAGATCCTTCCGAAGCACCAACCACAATTGACCCCCAACCTCCAATGAAAATCAAGCATACCCTCCTCATGGGCCTCTTCTCCTCCCTCTTTGCAGCCTCCTCGCCCGCCGGGCAGGGAGAAATGGTCAGCTATGAAGCACCTGACGTTTCCGGCCCCAACCAAAAGGGAGAATCCGTTCAGTTCACCGACGTGTATGCGAAGGGCCCAACCGTCGTCTTCTTCTACCCCAAGGCCAACACTCCGGGTTGTACCAAACAAGCCTGCAGCCTGCGCGACGCTTTCGCCGACCTCTCCAAGGATGGGGTCCAGATACTCGGCGTCTCGATGGACAAGGTCGATGCCCAAAAGAAGTTCAGCGATGACTTCAGTCTTCCCTACGACCTGATCGCCGACCCCGAAGGCAAGATCGTTGATGCCTTCAAGGTGGAAAAAATGATGCTGGGCAAGCTCGCCTCCAGACAGTGCTTTCTGATCAAGGATGGCAAGGTGGTCTGGCACGATGCCAAGGCCTCCACCGCCGAACAGGCGAATGACATCAAGCGTGTCCTCGGCGAGCTGAACTAACTCCGGTTGAGATCCCTTTTCGAAAAGGCAGGGTCATTTGACCCTGCCTTTTTTGTGGATTCGAAGGAGCTGCCCCCCTGGGATCGGCTCAGCTCCGACTCCAGCGCTGAAAGCTCTCAATGGCCTCGTATTCAGCCAAGCCAAGACCATCGTAGAGACGAGCATTCGCCCGATGGAGATCGGGGGCCTCTTTCTCCAGCGAGGTGAGTGCTCCAAAACGTGCCAACGCCAGCATCTTCCCCTCGAGCTGCAATGGACTCACTGGCACAGCCATATCAATCTCGTGTGGCTCCAGAGGGCGCTCCTTGCCGCGATACAACCAAAGCGCACAAGCGCCCGCCCAATCGGTGTCTCCGCAAGCCTTGATGGCTTCCTCAAGGACTTGGAAGCTAATCCCGGCCACACTCGATGGATCAGCAGCATCGCCCGTGGTGTAGATCTGATGCGGGGCAATCTGACGGAGCAGATCGGCCAACTTCTCCACATCTTCCTCGCCACTGTGAAAGCGCCGATACCGTCCCTTCTCATAGAACGGCAACTCCAGAAAGACGATCCGGTCCGCCGTTACCCGCAACGTATGGGCGGCATCTCGCAGCTCACCCCGAAGCACCAGCCCCTTCAAGCGTCGCAGGAGGGGTGGGTCTTCACCGAACTCCCCTTTCTCGTCCAGCAGCCGAAGAGCCTCGGTCGCATACGCAACCTGCTCCGTCCATTTTTCAGGCTCGTCACTGACCTGCGCGAGTTCATTCAGCGTTCCCGCAAACTTGTCAGCTTCAAAGTCAGGCACACGGAGGCTTCCCGATGTCATCGCGATGAGATGAACCTCATGCCCCTGCTCCACCAGCCTCTCCAAGGTTCCCCCCATCCCCACAATCGCATCCTGCGGCTCGGGGCAAATGACCACACAGCGCTTTGGATACGGCTTCGCCCGTGCCGGGCGATACGTGTCATCCTCGTCAGGCTTCCCGCCGGGCCAGCCCGTAATGGTGTGTTGGAGCTGATTGAAGATTCGAATGTTCAGCTGATACGCTGGCCCCTGCTCCGACAGCAGGTCCGAGAGGCCTCCTTCATTGTAGTGCTCATCCACCAACTTCAGCACGGAGCGGTCCTTTTTCTCCGCAAGCCACACCACCGCCCGCCGAGTCTCACGTGGCGTCCACGAGACAGGTCCGACGAGCCACGGCAACTTGATTCTCGTGAGCTCTCTGGACGCTCCTTCGTCGATGAAAAACCGTGCATCGGCATGATCCTGGAGGAACGAAGCCGAGATCGCTTCCGTCACATCTCCCTCGACCGCCTTGGAAACCATCGCCGCCTTGTTTTCTCCCCAGGCCATCAGAACCAACTTCTTCGCCCGAAGGATCGTTCCCACCCCCATCGTGATGGCAAAGTGAGGGACATTTTCCTCACCGCGAAAATCACTCGCCGCATCCTGCCGAGTCACACGGTCCAAAGTGATCCGGCGAGTCAGGGAATCCCTGCTGGAACCCGGCTCATTGAAGCCGATGTGACCCGTTCGACCAATCCCCAGAATCTGAAAATCAATCCCACCCGCAGCATCGATCTGCTCTTCATACTCACGACAATGCGAAAACACGGCATCGCTCGCCACCTCTCCGCTTGGAATGTGAATGTTTGCCTTGGGAATGTCGATGTGATCAAAGATCTGGTCCGCCATGAACCGCGCGTAGCTTTCCGGGTGCTGGGGCGAGAGCCCATAGTACTCATCCAAGTTGAAAGTGACCACATTCTTGAAGCTCAGTCCCTCCTCCTTATGCAGCCGAATCAACTCCCGATAGAACGGCACTGGAGTGGACCCGGTCGCCATTCCGAGCACGGCCGTTTTTCCAGCGGCAGCCCGTTCCTCAATGAGTTGACGCACCTCCTGAGCGAGATCCCTCGCCGCCGTGGCGGAGTCTGGAAAAATATGAGTCGGAACTTTCTCAAAGGCTTCAGAAGGAGGTCGGCGTGACATAGAATAGATGGCTGGAGGTTGAGCAATGGTCGAAAGAAAGAGAGATACGCTGCAGATCAGCCACCTTTTCGGAAACCTCCTGCAGCCCCGCCGCCTTCGCTGGGTTTGATGAGCAGGGTTTGCGTCTCACGACAGGCGGCTTCCACATGGTCCCAGGCTCCACCCTTGATCCATTCCCGGCGCGCCATCCATGTCCCGCCGCAGGCCGTGACATTGGAATGGGCCAGAAATCGGCTCATGTTGGTTGGATTGATGCCACCCGTTGGCAGAAACTGCATCGTCGGAAATGGACCCGCCAATGCGTCGAGGGTTGGCAATCCACCGAACGCATGGCACGGAAAAAACTTCACCAGTCCAATCCCCAGATTCTGGGCGCGCATCACCTCTGTCGGCGTCACCGCCCCAGGAATGATCAACACGTCCGCTTCCTGACAACGGCGGATCAGCTCATCATCCAGCCCCGGCGATACGATGAAATCCGCACCGGCCTCCAGTGCCGCCTCCAATTGCTCAACGGAGGTCACCGTTCCCGCACCAACCAACAGACCCTCCACCTTGGCCATCCGACGAAGCACCTCCATCGACGCTTCCGTCCTCAGTGTGACTTCAGCGCATGGCAACCCACCCTTAACCAAAGCCGCCGCTAAAGGCACGGCCGAGTTCACGTCGTCCACCACCAATGCGGGGACCACACGCAAACGTTCGATTTTCTCCAGAGAAGCAGACATTGTCATGCTTCAACCAACACTGCCACCGCCTCAGCATCAAGCACCAAGGCGAATCAAACTGGCGACCGCACCGCCAAACAATCGCACTTGCAGACGGCGCTGGTTTGGATACCCCTTCCTACCATCCCGCCCCCGTCGGGACCGTTTTCGCCAGTGATGGCCAAGCGGGCTGTAGCTCAGCCTGGTAGAG
>CAXBNA010000251.1:0-8532 GCA_963976915.1 uncultured Verrucomicrobiales bacterium | reverse complement strand
AACTTTTCAATAAGCGCCTGGCTCCGTTTCCCGGGACCACTTCAGTTGGCCCATCCAAGCAAATCGATTTTCCTTGGTCAGCAAAGAGTGAACGAATTCGCCGCTCCTCTTCCGTTCGCGGAACCCAAACCGAGTCCTTCACCGCTCCATTCCTAGGCATCATTGTAAATGCCTCTTCAATTGGGTTTTTCTGAATTCCTTCCATTTGACGTAGTTCAATAAGTTTCGATCGCTCCTATTTCACCAAATAGCTTAATCCACCTATCCAAATGATGATAACGTATATGACAGAGTCTTCCATACATTAAGACTATAACCACCTTCACTATCACCGATACACATCCACCTCGCTGCGAAACCCATCCCTTACCACCGTCTCTCGCATGTTGTCTTTCGTCACCGCGACGATGTCCAGGAGGATGGAAGGAACGTCCATGACGCCATTATCGACTCCATCCGCCACGATGATGGGTTTTCCGGTGGCCAGCTTCATCGCGGCATCTGCAGCCCCCTCAGCAAGGAGTCGGATGGGTTTGTAAACGGTCATTGTTTGGGTTCCCTGGACAATCCGCTGGCAGGCCGCGAGATCGGCGTCTTGGCCCGTGACGAGGATCTTCCCCGCCAACCCTTCCTCCGTCAGGGCCTGAATTGCCCCGCCCGCCGTCCCGTCGTTCGAAGCCAAAATGGCATCGAAGCCGCGCCCATTCTTCGTGATCGCCGCGTTGGCGATCTTCTTTGCGTTCTCCGGTTTCCAGTCATCCGCCCAGTTTTCAAACACCACCTCGACCCGACCCGCGTCGATGAGTGGCTGGAGCACATTGTCCTGGCCTTCCTTGAACAGCTTCGCGTTGTTGTCGGTCTTCGATCCGTAGATGCGCACGAGTCGCATCTTTCCGGATGGCGGCAGTCGATCTGCCAGAAACTGGGCCTGTAGTTCCCCCACCTTCACATTGTCAAAAGTGATGTAGAGATCGAGATCACAGCCCGTGATGAGGCGGTCATAGCTAAGGACCGGAATCCCCGCCTCGTGGGCCAACTGGACCGCCTTCGCCATGGCCGCTCCGTTGTGAGGAATGATGACCAGCACGTCCACTCCCTGCGTGATCAGTGCCTGCACATCCTGGATCTGCCGGGCGTCATCACTGTTGGCCGATTGAATCACCACGTCCGCCCCCAGAGCCTCCGCCTTGTCCCGAAACAGATCCCGATCCACCTGCCAGCGCTCCTCCTTCAGCGTGTCCATGGACAAACCGATCAGAGGGCGGGATCGCTCTTCGCTTCCGGAGCCCGACTCTCCGCCGCCGCGAGAGATCACCACGCCGGTGACGATGCTCAAAATGCAGGAAATCAGAACGAGGGCGATGCGCGGTGACATGAGAAGGAAGTACGACTCCTGACGCTAGGCAAACCGGTTCCCCTTGGCGAGTAAAAAGCTCGGAGGGCCCCGCCCCACGCGTGCACCCGCAGTCGCAAGACCGAGACCCACTCTCTTCAGGGAACCACCAAAGCCACCAAGGTCTCTGCCGCTCACCTACTGAAGCGGCTTCACCTCTTGATCCCAACCATACGATTTGATCAAGTTGCCGATGTATCCGCTGTAGCGACCATCCGGCGACTTACCTTTCGTCGGCAGCGCTTTGATCGTCTCCACACTCGGTTTCACCGCGCTGGTCAGATTGTCGATCGCGGTCATCGCCGCGAGCGAGGTGAATACGTTCTCGGTCTTTTGCCAATTGGCCAGATCCAGCAGCACCTTCGCCGCGCTCTCTTGAGCCTCCCCTGTTCCATGCTCCGCCAAGGCCCACGCCGAAGCGATCCGCACCTCTGGCGAATCGTCCGAGTTCATCGCCTTCTCCAAATCGCCCGAAACCGAACCGACGGCCTCCTTACCCCGAATCAACATTCCCATCGATCCCCAGTAGCGAACCGCAGGATCCTTCCCTGCCATCAGCGCCTTGATCCGACCCGAGTCATCCGGGATGACCGTGGTCGCCAACTCAGCGGCTTCAAAAATGTCCATCAACGGATATTGGCCATCATCATGCGCCATGTCGTAAGGGGCCTTCCCTGCGGAACGGCGATGCATCTCCCCCTCGGGCAGGAACCCCGTGTCGCGAATCGCAAACACCTGAGCTTTCATCGCGCCCCGAAGCCGCTTGATGATCGCTTGGTGTTTGGGCGAACTGATCAGGTTTTCGACCTCATCGGGATCGGTTTCCAAGTCATACAATTCCTCCGATTCCTTCGGCGTGTTCCAAAAGCGCGACTGAGCAGCCGTGAGCTTGCCGGCATCGTAAAAGGCACGCCATGTCGCCGTCGAAGGCGTCTCAAACTGGTAGTTCACGTGCTGCCCCTGCGAGAGGTGCGGCATGTAGTTCCTCAGATAAACAAAACGACCATCCGTCACGCTACGCACCATGTCGTAGCGCTCATCCATCCGACCGCGAAAACCGTGCATGAACTCGGGGCCATCGACTTGATGCTCGCCAGCAAAGGCACGCCCCTGCATCCACTCTGGGGGCTGGATCCCGACCACGCTCAACAGCGTCGGCGCCAAATCCACAAAGCTCACCAATCGGTCCGACTTTCCTCCGACCTCATACTCTTTTGGCGCGAGGTGTTTCCACTTCTCAGGGAAATACACCACCATGGGGACATGAAGCCCTGAGTTGGAGGGCCAGCGCTTGTTGCGCGACATTCCAGAGCCGTGGTCGGCGTAAAAGAAAACAATCGTGTCGTCTGCCAAACCCGCGTCCGCCACTTCCTTGAGTACCTTGCCGGCTTCCGCATCGGCTTGGGTCACCGTGTCATAATACTGCGCCCAATCCTGACGCACTTCCGGCGTGTCAGGGTGGTAGGCGGGAACCCTGACCTTGGCCGGATCATGAATCGCTTTGTGAGGGCGAACACGCAGCTTGCTCTCATGACTCAGGGTGCAGTTGAAGATGGCGAAAAAGGGCGCGCCGTCGGGGCGGTTTTTCCAATGGCCATTCCTCGACGACTCGTCCCAGACGACTCCAGGCTTCGTCAGATTGTAGTCTTCCTTGCTGCAATTGGTGCAGTAGTAGCCCGCCTCGCGGAGAAACTGGGGATACATCTTCTTGCCCTCTGGAAACGGCACCATGCTGCGCATGTGCTGCCCACCGGTGGAGGGCGAGTACATCCCCGCGATCAACGTGGTTCGAGCTGCAGCACACACGGGGGCATTCGACCAAGCCATCTTGTAGAGCATCCCTTTCGCAGCCAGCTCATCGATGTTGGGCGTCGTCGCGTAGTCATCTCCGTAGCATCCCATGTGAGGCCCATGGTCTTCATTGGTGATCCACAGAACATTCGGACGATCCGCCGCGACCAAGGTCAACGGGAGGAGGGCAAGAGAAAGAAGCAGCCGTTTCATGAACCCGTCATAACGATGGGTTCTCAGGAACCTATCACTTCACCTCGCGCACCTGGATCGTATCAATGATCACATCGTGCGCCAGTGCGTTGGTGATGACCACCAGCCAAGTGCCGGGCGGGCACCAGCCCCGCCGTTTCAACACGGCCATCGCATTCAGGATTGTCTCCTCGGGGTCGGCAGAAAACTGCATTAAAAAGGGCTCCACTCCCCAAGGCAGAAGCAGATGCCGGAACACCGTCTCGATGTCGGTGAATGCATACACCGGGACGCCTCGCGCCCGCAGCGCCCCCAAAACGTAACCGAGGAACCCGCTTCGGGTGAAGACGATGATTCCGGATTTCCCCAGTTCCTGCGCCAAATAGGCCGCCGACCGGAGCATCTTGGTTTTGGGCTCACTGAGGACCAAATCCTGATTGATCTTCCGCCGAACCGTCGGCTCCACGCTCTCAATGATGGCCTTCAACACCCCGACCGACTCCAGCGGATACTTGCCCATCGTGGTTTCCCCAGAAAGCATCACCGCATCCGCCATTTCCCGAACCGCATTGGAGACGTCTGTGATCTCGGCTCGCGTCGGCATCGGGGCACTGATCATCGACTCGAGTAAGTGCGTGGCAATGATCACGGGCTTGCCCTTGGCCTGACAGACTTCCACGATCTGCCGCTGAATGATCGACAACTGATGGTAGTCGATCTCAATCCCCAAATCCCCGCGCGCCACCATCACTCCGTCGGAGACGCTGACGATGGAGTCGAGATTCTTGAGACCCATCTGGTCCTCGATCTTGGAGATGATTCGTGCTTTGGAGTGATGCCGCCTCAAAAAGCTCCTCAAGGTCTCCACGTCCTCACTCGCGCGAACGAAGGACAGCGCCACAAAATCGATCCCATACTCAATCCCCGCCGCGAGGTCACGCTCGTCTTTTTCGGTCAACGAGGGAAGCTGCACGTGAACTCCCGGAAGGTTGATGTGGCGCTTGGAACCCATCTTTCCCGAGGTCAGAACACGACATCTCACGTGGTGCGAGTCCTTATCGACGACCTCCATCCGGATCAGACCGCTGTCCACCAGGACTGTGTCCCCAACATGCACGTCTCCGGGCAAGCCTGGATAGTTCACATCCACTCCACGAATGTCACCCGATGGGTGCTGCGTGTAGAATTCAAACAACTCGCCTTCTTCAAGAATGAGGTCCTCTTCCACGATCCCCGTTCGGATCTCGGGCCCCTTCACGTCCATCATGACTGCCACATCCCGCTCCGCTTGGACTGACATCTCTCGAATGCTCCTCACAATCTCCCCAACCCACTCCGGGCTGCCATGCGCCATGTTCAGGCGGACAATGTCCACCCCGGCGTCGATGAGTTTGCGTAGTTGCTCGGGCGCTGCCGTGGCTGGCCCGAGTGTGGCGATGATTTTGGTGTGGCGGTAGTAGCCCTTCATGTGCTGAGAATCAGCAAAGCACGAACGGTGCCAGCCCACGAAAACTCGGTCTTCACCCCCGCTTAAACACCCGCAACAAGGAAGTGCCGACAGTCTCCCCCATCGACCAGCCCGAAGATGGCCGCCGACGCCATCCTGACCAGACCAGATCAGGACCGAGTCACTTCTTCAGCCACTGAACCGCATCGATCAAAACGTACCCGTCCGTCCCCTCATTGGAGACCGTCACTGTGGCGGGCGAATCCTTCTCGAATTGAAACCTTCCCAGCGACACGGTGATCTCATCGAAGGGGGCCTTCACCCGCTCATTCACGATCACCGTCTCCTCGCCTCCTGCATGACGCACCGTCACCGGCACATTGGTGGCACGATTGTTGGAGGCTGCGTAGGCAAAACGCACCTCATACTCGCCCGACTCTGGGAGTTGCGCCTCAAACACGGCCGACATCTTGCCCTTCATCGCCTTGTCGTTGTTGTCGTGCTCGTAGCCGCGTTTGTACCACGGCCCGATCGTCGCCGCCATCTTCCAAGTGCCTTCCTTCGTGGCCTCTTCATTGTCCACGACAATGCCCTCCAGCTTCTTGGAGTGATCCGGGGGCAGCGGCTCATCCCAGACCAGCACCTGACCGTCAGCGAGAAGGCGCTTCTCCAATTCGGCATAAGGCACGTCCTGAACCGCGATTCCCTTTTCCAACGCCATGGCGGCCGCCGTCGTGGCGGACTGGCCGAGAATCATGAACACGGGTTCCATCCGAATGGAACCGAATGCAATGTGCGAGCTCGACACACAAACCGGCACCAAGAGATTCTCACATTCCGCCTTCTTCGGCACTACCGACCCGAAGGCGATCTGGTAAGGCCCGCGAGTGCTGACTCCGATGTCGCCCTCGTTTTGAACATAACCCTCCGGAGTCACATACCGCTGCACATTGTGGGAGTCCATCGAGTAAGACCCCATCCCGATCGACTCGGGGGTTGGCTTCCGCTTGAGCAACTCGTTCTCCGTCATCACATAATGCCCGACCATCCGCCGCGCCTCGCGGATGTAGAGTTGGTGCGACCAGCCACCGTTGTCCTGAAACTCATCCTTGGGCAGCCCCCACTGACTCATCGCCTCACGCACTTCCGCTGGAACGCGGGGATCATTCGCCAGGAAGTACATGTAGCCCATCTGATAAAGCTCATGCTCGGCGATGATCTCCCGGCGTTTCTCGTAGCTGGCGTCGGGATACTCGTAGTTGTAGCCGATGTTGTCCGTGCTGAAGGGGCCGTGGTTGTTCGTGTCGGTCTTCTTGTTCGGCAGGGGGTCAAACTTGTTGAAATGATCCCGCCAACCCGTGTCAAACACGCGCAGCATCAGCTCATACTGCGAGGGGTCATAGCCCTCCGGCTTTGGAAATGGAATCCGGTTCTCCTCCGCATTCGTCAGGCACATGCGAAAGCAATAAGCCTGAATTCGATGATCCGCGGCCCCCTTCTCACCCGGATGCTCGGCGCTAATTCGCGGCAGCAAGCCGCTCGAAGGATCACCCGGCACTTTGTAGGGATCGACGGGGACCTTGAAATAGTGCGCGTGGTGCAGCACCCCGGTCTGAACGCCATTCCATTCTTCGCCATACGTCGCACTGGCTTCCCTTCCGACATGGTAGGACACCCCCGCCGTCGCCATCAAATCGCCCTCATAGGTCACGTCCATGAACATCCTGCCGTGATACTCCTTGCCGCTCAAGGTCTTGAAGGAGGTGATCCGGCCATCCTTCATCGTGACCCCACCGTCGCGATCCAGCCACTCGTCACGGACGACGGGGATCTCCCGCTCCTTCACCCAGTCGTCGTAGATCCTCTCCGCCACATGCGGCTCAAAAACCCACATCGTCTGCGAGGCATCATCCATGGCCCGGGTCCCCTGCCCCTTGTTTCCATACTCCGTCACCTTCTGCTGCCGCCACGAGCTGTCCTTCTTGTAGTGCAGATAGACGCGATGATAAAACTCCTTCGACAGGCCGCCGACCGCTTCCTTTTTTCCGCTGTCCGTCCATCCCAATCCACCACTGGTCAACCCGCCAAGGTGCTTGTCTGGGCTCACGATGATCACGCTCAGCCCCATGTCCTTCGCCTGAACCGCCGCAGTGATGGCGGCGGACGTACCCCCGTAAATCACGAGGTCATAGGTCTCCGCACTGCGGGCAGCGGAGGGACATAGAATGGCGCAGGAAATCGCGACGATGGGCAGGAGCGAGAAAAGGCGGTTCATGAATCGAGGAGAGACCCTTACGGACGATCAAGGCAAAGTCATGCAGCGATCTCAGGCGACAAAGAACGGTAGCGTTCCAATTCGGTAGCCAGTTTGCAGTGGATCACACGGCAGGACGCGGCATGCTCAAACCACCATGAACAACACCTCCATCTCCACCCACAACAAAGCCATCGGCTATCTTCTTTGGATCTTCGGCTTCACCGGGGCCCACCGTTTCTACTTCGGCAAGACGAAGACGGGCATCCTCTGGTTCCTCACCGGCGGGCTCTTCCTCATCGGCTGGATTGTGGACCTCTTCCTCATCCCCTCCATGGATCGCAATGCCGACGCCCGCTTCACGTCCGGCCCCTACGAGTACTCCGTCGCTTGGCTGCTGCTGACCTTCCTCGGCATCTTCGGTGCGCACCGCTTCTATCAAGGCAAATGGATCACCGCGATCCTCTACATCCTCACCGGCGGAGGGTTCATCATCGGCCTCATCTACGACTTCTGCACCCTCAATGGTCAGATCGACGAGAAGAACCGCGAGGTGGCAGCCGCGTAACTCTCCCGACCCCTTGGCTGCCGAGGCGGCATCCGTCCGCAGGCCGGGATTCGAAGGGCGCGCGGAATTCATTCCGCAGCCGGGCGGGTTTGGCGGGTGAGTTGCGGATGACTGAGCGATGCACGATCACCGGATGAGGGTCCTTCACCGAGGACAGGCTCAGACACCCAAGGGCGCTGCTGCGGAATGAATTCCGCGCTCCGTCGTCTTGACGAGAAGAACCGCGAAGTCGCGGGAGCAGCCTAACCCAGCCGACCATCCAGCCCTGCCGAAGTACGGCGGGGTCCGACCGCAGGCCGGGATTCGAAGGGCGCGCGGAATTCATTCCGCAGCAGGGCGGGTTTGGCGGGTGAGTTGCGGATGACTGAGCGATGCACGATCACAGGATGAGGGTCCTTCACCGAGGACAGGCCCAGACACCCAAGGCCGCTGCTGCGGAATGAATTCCGCGCTCCGTCGTCTTGTGATCGGCACGACGAACCCGGCGCGTAGCGCGGTGGGGTCCGACCGCCGGGCGGACCGGGTTGGGAGATGGACCTGCAACGGCCAAACCACTCCCGATGCCACCCGCCTCAGCCTGCAACGATCCCCGGTGCCGAAGCCCGTCCTTCGGCCTGCGCGGCGTGCCCGGCGGTCACGCCCTACCGCGTCCACCGTCGCGTCCCATGCCATAGGCCGCCGTCCCCTATGGCCACCCCTGGAGCGCTCTATGCCCACCCCCGCGCCGCCCATGGCCCTCCCCCGAGCCGTCCCATGCCATAGGCCACCGTCCCCTATGCCCACCCTTGGACCGTCCTATGCCCACCCCCGCGCTGCTCATGGCCCTCCCCCGAGGCGTCTCATGCCATAGGCCACCTCCGCCTATCGGCACCCACGAGCCGCCCTCC
>CAXBNA010000250.1:0-8620 GCA_963976915.1 uncultured Verrucomicrobiales bacterium | reverse complement strand
GACACACCGCCCAAGAGTTGCCTGGGCACCGGAGGTCGGCAGATTCCTGCCGAGGGTGGGAACATTTTCGATCACTTCCACGCCGCTTGGGAGTGGGACGACGGCATCGTCTGTCACGTAGGATCTCGCCAGATCAAAGGCTGCCACAGCGAGACAAAGGACATCGTGCGCGGCGAAAAAGGCACCCTCATCGTCGGCAAGGGCGGCGCTCCCTTCATCGAGGGCGAGAAGCGCTGGCGCTTCCGTGGTGAGGAGAAGAATATGTATGACCTCGAACACGAGGCCCTCTTCAATGCGATCCGCAAAGGCGAGGTGATCAACAACGGCGAGCGGATGATGCTCTCGACTCTGGTGGCCATCATGGGTCGCGAAGTGGCCTACACCGGTCAGCAACTCACCTGGAAGCAGATCACCGAATCCATGCAGGATCTCGCTCCCGATACCCTGGCCTGGAACGACAGCTTCGAGCCCACTCCGATGCCCATGCCCGGGGTGACGAAGTTCATCGGTGCCCCCGAACCCGAGAAGCCCGCCGAGGCCGGAGCCAAGGCGAAGGGCAAAAAGGCCTGAGCCGCTGCCGGGCGATCGTTTGAGAACGAGAGCGTTGGAATTCGCCGCCACAGCTTGGCGGCCGGATTCTAGCGGTACCTATGAAGCCGGGGACCACCCAGAAGAACATGATGAATTGCTACACGATCATTGCGGAATACGACGGAGGGACCTTCGTCTCGCAGATTCCTGCGGAGGATCGGGATCACGCCCTGAGATTGTGGTTTGATGATGGCGATCCTGAAACCAGCTCGTCCGTGCACATTCACAAAGAGAAACGGAAGCGGATGGACCAATTGGAGACGTGGCTCTTTGGACCCGACACTTGTCCATGGTCGCTGGCGGGTTGTGAGAATGTCTGGCAGTTCCTGTTCACGCTGGGGAAAAAGAACGGAACGATCCACATCATCAAGACGAGCCACGAAGCCGATGATTGATGTGGTCATGCGCCCTCCGGGCAGCGTGTCGTCAGGCGGTTAATCTCCGTTTGCTGAAGGAAATCATGTGCGTGAGGGAGTTTGGCGGGCGTAGATGACGATCTATGCGCATTGAATTGGTGAATACGGGGACCGAGCTGGTTCTGGGGGACACGATCAACACGAACGCGGCCTGGCTGGGCCAGCGGTTGGCGGGGCTGGGTGTGACGGTGGCGCGGCAGACGATTGTGCCGGATGGGATTGCCGTTCGGGAGGCCATGGAGGAGGCCCTGAAGCGTGCGGATGTGGTGCTGGTGACGGGTGGACTGGGGCCGACGAATGATGATCTCTCGCGGGATACGGCCGCGGATCTTCTGGCGCTGCCCATGACTCAGGATGAGTCCATTGTGGCGGGTTTGCACGCCTACTTCGAAAAGCGGGGCAAGGCGCTCTCCCCATCGAACCTGCGTCAGGCGATGGTGCCTCAAGGTGCCGAGGTGATGGACAATCCCTTTGGCACGGCGCCGGGGCTGTATCTGTCCGCCGAGCTGGGAGCGGTGATGGGATTTCACTGCCACGTGTTTTTGCTGCCTGGACCTCCTCGTGAGCTGAAGCCAATGATGGAGACTCATGTGGAGCCGAGGCTGCGGGAGTGGCTGTCTCTGAGTGGTAGCTGGACGATGCGCTATCTCAAAATCACCGGGGTGGGTGAGTCGGACATCGTGGAGAAGATCGAGAAGGATCTGGAAGCGATTCAGGCGCTGGATTTCGGCTACTGCATCGGCAAGGGCGACGTGGATGTGCGCATCTCCGGTGCGCCCGAGATCGTGGAGCATGGGTGCGCTCTGGTGCGTGCCCGGTTGGGATTTGCCATCGTGTCGGAGGACCGGAAGATCATTGAGGAAGTGGTGGTCTCCAAACTCTTGGAACTGGGGCAGACGGTGGCGACAGCCGAGAGTTGCACGGGCGGGTTCATTGCCCATCGAATCACGAACGTGAGTGGCGCGTCGGCGGTGTTTGGGCACGGATTTGTGACCTATGCCAACGAGGCCAAGGTGGCGCATGTGGGTGTCCCGGAAGCTTTGTTGGCGGAGTACGGTGCCGTCAGTGAGCCCGTGGTGCGAGCGATGGCCGAGGGGTGCTTGAGAGTTTCGGGCGCCGATCATGCGCTGGCCGTGACCGGGATCGCGGGTCCCACGGGCGGCAGCGAGGACAAGCCGGTGGGCACCGTGTTCATCGCTCTCGCGTCCAAAGACGGGGAGACTGTGGTTCAGAGGCGGTATTCACCCGGAACGCGGGACCGCTTCAAGCTCCTGACCTCCCAGGCTGCCCTGGATTTGTTGAGGCGGCGCTTGGTTGGCGCGGAGTGAGTCAATCCCTCTCGATCAGCTCTGCCTCGCTCGGATGTCGAGCAGGTCCTTCATGACCCGGTTCACCTTGCCGCTGAAGTCGGTGGTGCCAAAGGCGTCGTGGAGGGTGCGGTAGAGGATGTAAAGCTCCGCGTAGACGGCTTGATTTTCGGGGATGGGATAAAAGACCTTCTCCCGGGTGGCGGTGACCTTGGACTGGACGTTGGCGAGGGTGTCGATCCCGGCGGCGGTGGCACCGAAAATCGCGGCCCCGAGGGCGCAGGTCTGCTCGCTCTGACTGACCTTCATGGGCTTGCCGATGACGTCGGCGTAGATCTGCATGAGGGTGTGGTTCTTGATGGCGAGGCCGCCTGTATTCACGATCTCATCGATGCGGACGCCGTACTGTTCGACCTGTTTGATGATGGTGAGGGCCCCGAAGGCGGTGGCCTCGATGTAGGCGCGATAAATTTCGTGAGCCTCTGTGTGAAGGGTCTGGCCAAGGAGGAGACCCGTCAGGCGGACATCCACGAGGATGGTGCGATTGCCGTTGTTCCAGTCGAGCGCGAGCAGGCCGGTGGCACCGGGTTTTTGACCAGCCATGGCTTTTTCCATGTTCTCGAACTTCTCACCCAAGGTCTTTCCATAGCTGTCGGGGACGAGGTGGTTGACGAACCAGAGGAAAATATCCCCGACCGCACTCTGGCCGGCCTCGATGCCATAGAAACCGGGGGTGACCGAGCCATTGACGATGCCACAGACGCCGGGAATATCGGCGAGCGGTTTGTCGGTGGGGGCGATCATGAGATCGCAGGTGCTGGTGCCGAGGATCTTGGCGAGCGTGCCCTCCTTGATGCCGGCCCCTACTGCGCCCATATGGGCGTCGAAGGCTCCGACGGCAATGGCGATGCCTTCGGAGAGGCCGAGCTTTTCCGCCCACTCGGCGCAGAGGTTCCCGGCTTGGGTGTCGGCCGTGTGAGCGGTGGAGAAGAGGCGGTCGCGGAGTTCTGCGAGGGCGGGGTCGAGGTTGGCGAGAAACTCCTTGTCGGGTAGGCCGCCCCATTCGTCGCTGAACATCGCTTTGTGTCCGGCAGCGCAGACACTGCGCTTGAGGGTGAGGGGATTCGTATCTCCAGCGAGGACGGCAGGGATCCAGTCGCAGTGTTCGACGAAGCTGAACGCGGCTTCGAAGACGGCAGGGTCGGCACGGCGGAGACGGAGGATCTTGCTCCACCACCACTCGCTCGAGTAAATGCCGCCACACTTGGCGATGATGTTGGGCCGCATGACGTGAGCGAGCCGCGTGATCTCCTCGGCCTCGGCGTGCGCGGTGTGGTCCTTCCAGAGCCAGACCATGGCGTTGAGGTTGTCCACGAACTCAGGAAGCAGGCCCAGTGGTGTGCCGTCTTCGTTCACCGGAATGGGCGTGGAGCCGGTGGTGTCGATACCGATGCCGACGACTTCGGCGGGATCAAAGCCGGGGACGTGGATCTTGGCCTGTTCGAGGGCTCCCTGAATCACGGTTTCAAGCCCATCCAAATAGTCCTGTGGATTCTGCCGGGCCACATGCGGATCACGCGGATCGAGCAGGATGCCCATCTCACCGGAAGGATAGGGGAAGACCGTGGAGCCGACTTCGGTTCCATCACTGAGGTCCACGAGGAGGGAACGGCAGGAGTTGGTGCCGTAGTCGATGCCGAGGGAGTATTGTTTGGCCATGGTTGGGTATGCTTGTTTTAGAGCAGGCTGAGGAGGGTGGTCAATGGCGATCCCGGACGTTTGTGGTTGAGCTGTGGACGAGCGGGAGAGCGTTTTTGGACAAGATTTCTTGGGATTGATGGGATTTTGATCCCTGATTACGGATTCCTGCTTTGTGGCCAGAAGCTGCGGGTTGCTGGCCTTGGGATTCGCATCCAGTATGGGCGCTCATTGTTTTGACCCATGGTGGAACCGTATTTGCAGCCCGATTTTGATGCGTTTTGCTCGCTGGCCGAGCAGGGGAACCTCGTGCCGGTGACGGCGGAGTTGGCGGCAGACTACGAGACGCCCTTGTCCGCCTATCGCAAGATCAGCGACGGTCGGTGCAGTTTCTTGTTCGAGTCGGCGGAATTGACCCAGCACTCGGGGCGGTTTTCGCTGCTGGGGAGTTCGCCGAGGCTGATCTTCACGGCACGGGGTCGCGAGATTGAAATCGAGGAGCGCGGGCAGGTGCGGAAGGTGACCTGTGCGGCAGATCCGCTGGCGGAGTTGGAGCGTCTCATGGAGCCCTATCGTCCGGTGCCTGGGTTTTCGCTCCCGGTGTTTCACGGCGGTGCCGTGGGGTATCTGAGCTACGACATGGTACGGTTTTTTGAGCCGACGCTCCCTGAGGCACCGATGGATCAATTGGGCCTGCCGGACATGGTTTTCATGATCACGGACACCGTGGTGATTTTTGATCACAAGCATCGCAAGATGAGCTTGGTGGCCAATGTCCACACGGATGAGCACGAGTCGCTGGAGGCGGCCTATGCCTGGGCGAAGGAGCAGATTGCCAGACTGATGGCGAGTTTGGCCAAGCCCCTCGCAGCCCGGCCCTTGCAAACGCTGGCTCCGATTTCGAGCGATTCCCTGGCCGCACCGGTCAGCAACACGACGCAGGCGGAGTACGAGGCGATGGTGGTTCAGGCCAAGGAGTACATCGCCGCCGGGGACATTTTCCAGGTGGTGCCGTCGCAGCGTTTTGAGACCGACTACACTGGGAGTGCGGTGGATTTGTATCGGGCCTTGAGGCACGTGAACCCCTCGCCGTACATGTTTTGCGTGCAGTTGCCGCAGGGGTTTTCGTTGGTCGGGAGTTCGCCTGAGGTCCATGTGAAGTGCATGGACGGGAAAATCGAGATTCGCCCAATTGCGGGGACCCGCTGGAGGGGAAAGACGGGGGAGGAGGATGACGCCTTGGCGGCGGATCTCCTTCAGGACCCGAAGGAGCGGGCTGAGCACATCATGCTGGTGGATCTGGCTCGAAACGACGTGGGTCGGGTGTCGGAGTTTGGGCAGGTCGAGGTCACGGACCTGATGATCATCGAGCGCTACTCCCATGTGATGCACATTGTCTCGAATGTGGAGGGCACGCTGCGCCCGGAAAAGAATGCGTACGACGTGATGCGGGCGACGTTCCCTGCGGGAACGGTGAGCGGAAGTCCCAAGGTGCGGGCGATGGAGATCATCAATGAACTGGAGAAGAGCAAGCGCTGCGCGTATTCGGGGGCGGTGGGCTACTTTGGGTTCGATGGAAACCTCGACAGTTGCATTGCCCTGCGGACCTGCGTTTTGAAGGATGGCAAGGCCTACGTGCAAGCGGGGGCAGGCGTGGTGGCGGATTCCGATCCAACGTATGAGTATCGAGAGACCGTGAACAAGGCGACAGGCATGCTGCGCGCGATTGAGTGGGCGAAGCAGTTGGGCGAGTGAGTTCGTGGACCGGATGCCCACGTTGGGCCGCCTTGATCAGAGAGTGATCTGATTGATCCGATCCATGACTTCGTCGGCCAGCGATTGATAGAGGTCCCGGCCTTGAATCTTTGCGGGATCGGTTTCCGGGAACCAAGGGTCGCCAATGACCACGGTGACGTTGGATGGATGCAGTACTTTGTGATGTCGGGAAAACGCCTCGTACGTTCCAAAGATGCGGACTGGCAGGACGGGGACCTTGCCTTTGGCGATAAAAAGACCCACGCCTGCTTCCGCAGGCTGGAGGGTTCCGTCGGGCGTGCGCGTTCCCTCGGGGAAAATCAGCACTTTTCCTCCAGCACGAAGCAGTCGAATCGTCGCCTTGAGGCTACCGGCGTCGGGCTTGTCGCGATTGATCGGAATGGCCTGCCAGCGTCTCAGCAGCCAGCCTGCCAGTGGATGGCTGAAAAGAGTGTGTCGAGCGAAGTAGTGGAGTGGCTCGTCAAAGGCCTTTCCGACAAAGGGGGGATCCAAGAAGCTGGCGTGATTGCTTGCGATGAGCACTCCACCTGGAAGGTTGAGTCGCTCGCGTCCGATGACTCGATAATTGTAGAGGCCATTCGCGAGCGCGCTGAAGAACACGTAGCCCAATCCATAGGTGAACGGCATGGAGGGGCGAGAGTCGTCTTTCACGATGGTGGACTAGGTTGGCCTATTCGGCCGGCTGGGCAAGTTGGGGTCGGACCGTGGCGAGGACCGCCTCCACCGCCTCTTCGAGAGTGATGTGCGAATTGTCGATCACCGTGGCTCCCTCCGGAATCACGAGTGGAGCGGTTTTGCGCGTGGAATCAAGGCGGTCCCTTTCGGAAACCTGATCGGCATGGCCTTGCGCCTGGCGGCGCGAGGCGCGGACCTCTTCAGAGGCATCGATGTAGATCTTGAGCGGTGAGTCTGGAAAGACGATGGAGCCGATGTCGCGGCCTTCCATGACCAAGGGACCTGAGTGAGCGAGTTCGCGTTGGGCGGCGACGAGCCGATCCCGCACCGAGGGCACCCGGGCAACGTGAGACACGGCCCGATTGACGGGGTCGCTGTTCAGGTCTTCGGACGAGAGTTGGCGGCCCTTGATGTGGACTTGGGTGGCACCATCAACGATGGGCGATTCGAGGGTGACGCCGATGCCGCAGTCTGCCACTTGATCGGCATCGGAAGGGTCGATGTTGGCATCAAGAACGGCCCAAGTAATGGCGCGGTACATATTGCCGGTGTTGACGTAGGTCCACCCCAAGTGAGCTGCGACGAGCTTGGCAATGCTGCTCTTTCCCGACGCGGCAGGGCCATCGATCGTGATGACTGGATGCGATGCAGAGGAGGTGGACATGAATCAGCGACGTTTCTCGGGGGCGGTGGAAGTGACGTGGATGGCCTGAGGGCTTCCGTCATCGGTGATAAATCTGGCCAGATCCTTCTCAAAGCCCGGATAGGAAGTGGCGATGCACTCAGCACCTTCAATGGTGGTGACTCCCTCGGCGAACAGTCCAGCAATGGCAAAAGCCATGGCGATCCGATGATCGTGAAAGGTCGGAATCGTCGCGCCTGTCAGTTTAGCACCGCCTTCGATCTCCATGCCGTCATCAAACTCGGTCACGTTGACACCCATCAAACGAAGGTTGGATGCCACAGCGGCGATGCGGTCCGTTTCCTTCACGCGGAGTTCCCCTGCGTTCTGGATGCGGGTGGTGCCGCGAGCAAGTGCGCCTGCCACCGCAAGGATCGGAAGTTCATCGATCACATTGGGGATCTCGGCACCGCCGATGACCGTATTATGAAGGTCTCCGCCGTGGATGACGACATTGCCCCGCGGCTCTCCCTGGGAGGTGATTTCAGATTGCGTGACCTTGGCCCCCATTCGGAGCAGAACGGAGATCACTCCGGTGCGTGTGTCGTTCAGGCCCACGTTCTTGAGCGTGATCTGGGACTCAGGAGTGGCTGCGGCAGCGACCATCCAGAACGCTGCACTGGAAATGTCGCCGGGAACGACAATGTCCGTCGCACGAGGCTCCTGTCCGCCATAGACCGTGATTTGATCTCCATCGCGCAGCCATTTAATGCCAAAGTGGGACATGAGGCGCTCCGTGTGATTGCGCGTTCGAACCGGCTCGATCACCGAGGTTTTTCCAGGGGCGAAAAGGCCAGCCAGGAGCACGGCACTCTTCACCTGGGCACTCGCGACAGGGAGCTCGTAGGTGATGGAGTTGAGATCGCCACCCGTGACGCGAATGGGAGCGCAAATCTTGTCGGTTTGCCCCTCGACCTTGGCACCCATGAGGGCCAAGGGATCGGCAATACGCTTCATGGGGCGCTTGGAAAGGGAGGCGTCGCCGATCAACTCGGTGGAAAACGGTTGTCCGGCGAGAATGCCGGAGAGCAGGCGCATGGTGGTGCCCGAATTGCCACAGTCGATGGGTCCCTTGGGGGCCTTTAATGTGCGCCCAAAGCCCGTGATCGCCAGTTTGGTCATGCCCAAGCCCTCGTCTTCGCCCAGAACCTCCACCTCCGCTCCAAGCGATTTCATGGCCTCCACGGTGCTCAGGCAGTCTTCACTGGCGAGAAATCCCTCGATGACAGTGCGGCCTTGCGCCAGGCCCGCAAACATTGCGGAGCGGTGACTGATGCTTTTGTCTCCAGGAACGGTGATTTCCGCCGGGATGCGTTTGAGTTTCTTTACTTTGAGTGTGGCCATGGTTGGGGTGGACGCCTAAATGTTGTCTCGGAGGTTCTTGGCGGCCGCGAGAAATTGACGAAGCGTGTCATCGTTCATCGTTTCGACGATTTCAACAAGCTGTGTGAGCTGGACATTGGCTTCACGGAGAC
>CAXBNA010000249.1:0-8625 GCA_963976915.1 uncultured Verrucomicrobiales bacterium | reverse complement strand
ATCACTGCTCATGTCGTCGATCATCGCACGTGGATCCATTCCCTGCCCCACGCGACGCATGTCATCCGCATCATTGGCAAAGGCCATCTCCGGGCGATGCGACCTCGACGCGATCTTTGCCAAACGTTCCTGCTCCGCCACCGGATCTTCGAGCGCTTCGCTATAGCCATACTCAATGGCCCAGTCGTCGTAGGGTCCGGGTTGCGTGGTGTAGTACTGCCCCTGTTCCACACCCTTCGGCGCCACGTTCACCATCGGATAATCCATCACCGAACCAGTCAGACCCACCTTCTCCGTCAACGCGCGGTCATGCACCTTGACCGGATCGTGCAGGTAGCTGGAGCGGAAGTTGTGATTCAACCCCAGCGTGTGCCCGAGCTCGTGAAGGATCAGGTAGTAGAGTCCCTCCTTCACCAGGCCGTCCACCTCCAGACGATCCGCTGCGCGCAGGCGCAAGGCCGTCCGACCAAAGAGCAGCCCGTGCTGCAGACAATTCCCCGCCGCACAGAGATGCGGACGGCCAAAGAAACCCTCCGCCTGCTCCGGCTCATCCTGAATGGCACTGAACAGACCCGTTTGTGAAAACAGCCGGTCCGAAAACACACGCCGCGTCACGAAGGCATACTCCAGCATGATGTCCGCCCCAAGGATCTGTCCCGTGCGCGGATTCACAAAACTGGGGCCGTAACCTCCGAATGGCGGCCGTGGCGACGAGGTCCAGCGCAGCACGTTGTAGTGAATGTTGTCGGCACTCCACTTCGCATTGTCGGGCTGCTGCTTGATGACCAGCGCGTCCTTGAATCCCGCTTTCTCGAAACTCTTGTTCCATTGAAGAGCGGCCGTGCGGATCACGTCGCGAAATTCCACCGGCGTGGTGTTTTCGATCCAGAAAGTGATCGGCTCCACAGGCTCGCTCAGCTTGGTGCCGGGCTTCTGCTTCTTCAGATGCCAGCGATGAATGACGTCCCGATACGGCGTCACCTCGGGCGAGGTCAAATCGGTCACCTGCGTCATGAAGTAGCCGACGCGCGGATCGTCTTGGCGCGGTTTGTAATCGTTCTCCGGCATCTGGATCAGCGAGTGCTGAACCTTGATCGTCACATAGCGTGGGTCCGCGATGTCGTCCGCATTCACCCCATGGTCCGTCACCCACTTGGGGGAGGGGTTCTCAAAGACATACTCGACGATCGCCACCGTGTTGTCCGTGGCGTTGTGAATCGTCTCAAACTTCGTCTTCACATCGCTAAGTTTCCCGAGCACTGACTTGTCCGGGTTGGAACCCGGCCACTTGAGCATGAGCAGGGTCTCCTTGAGGAAAAGCGGGTCCGCCTCGATCAACCAGCCGCGCTCGTCCTCGGCCAGCACCGATTGGCTGGCGAGGATTGCGTCGGACCGGTTCGCCTCGGCCGCCTTGGCCAGCGGGTTCTCCGGATCAAAATAAAACGCCGTGTTCTCCGCCACGAACTCGATCCGGTCCCATTTCTTCCGAATCGTGAACACGACCTCCTGGCCATACATGCCCCGGTTGTAGCCTGCCGAAACGACGCCATCCACGCTGTGTGTGAAGTAAATGTACTCCGGTCCCAGTTGCGGCTTCTTCACCAGCATCAGCGCCTTGCCCTTCTTCTCATCGATGAAGAGCTCAAACAAACCGCCGAGCTTCTTCGTCTCCTTGGTCAGTTCCTCGATGGTCTTCTTCTTGTCTTTGGATTCCTCCGCGCTGGCCACCGGCTTCTTGTCTTCCACAGCCTTGGGTTTTGCCTCCGGCTTTTCCGCCGCGACCTCGGGCTTCGCAGGCGCAGGCTTCGGCGCAGGCTTCGGCGCGGGTTGCGGAGTCGGTGGTTTGGGCTGCGGCTTCGGTGCTGGCGGCTCAGCAGCGGACCACGCCACATTTGAAACGCAGAGAAGGGAGAGGAGGAGCGGAGTGATCTTCATGGCGGCAAGAAGCAAAACCGTACTCGAACGGTCTCCCATAGCCAAGCCTTAGAAACCAATGAATGCGGGTCCTAACCTCACCCCATGGACTCGAAGCACAGCAAAAGGGTCAAAACCTCCAAGACCCCGGCAATGACGATCACAAACAGCGTTCCTCCACGCGCCCCAGGCTCGAGCACTGAGAAACTGATTTTCTTCGGATGGTGGTAGACTCTGACGACGGCTCCCACAGGATAGCGCGACACGACCGCCTCCGCGTTCCGCGCACTCATGAGAAAGCCATCCATGGCGATCCGATCAGCTTCAAAGTCTGTTCCATCCACCTGATACGTGTAGCGCACCTTGGGCCACCATGAGGCTGTTCCCTCCCCTTGACGCACGATTCGCGCCCCGGTCACGACACCCTCGACCGTCGGCCATGAGGCGCTTCTGTGAGCCGAAATCCGGACGGACCAAGCGATCAACGCCACCAGAATCGGAGACAAACACAACCAACATTCAGCAGGCATCGGTGTTTAGTGAGTTGGATTTCAGGCGACGCTATCGACAACGAATTTGAAAAATTTCCCCGACTCACTTGGGCGAGTTTTCTTCCAGATTCAACATCCGCCTTCATTCGAATGGAGGCTGCCCAGCCCTCTTATGCCCCCCTCCCTTGCGAACCAGTGTGCCGGAATTGTCAATTCCCTCTCCCACTGACAGCAATTTCAGCCCGCCTTTGTAGTAGGCTGCATGAAGACGCTGCTGTCTCTCCCCTCCTGCTTCCTCGCGATTGCCCTGCTCACCCCTTCCCCCGCTCCTGCGGTGGAGGCGGCCAAGCCCAAGATCGACACCACGCGTGCGTCTGCCCGCATTGATGCCGCTCTGGCCCGCCATTGGAAGGCCAAACAAATCACGCCCAACGAGAAGATCTCCGAGGAGGTCTTCGTCCGCCGCGCCTACCTCACGGTGGTCGGTCGCATCCCCACCTATGACGAGGCCCAGCGTTTCCTCACCTGGCAGGCCCCGGACAAACACGCCCGCCTGATCGACCAGTTGCTGGCCTCCGACGGCTACGTCCAGCACTTCACCAATTACTGGGCGGACATCCTCCGCGCCAAGAGCACCGGAATCGGTGGAAACACCACCGCCCAGGCCTACCTCGACTTCATCCGCGACTCGCTCCGCCGCAACAAGCCCTACAACCAGTTCGTCAAGGAACTCGTCACTGCCACCGGCGAGTGCTACGACAACGGGGCCGTCGGCTACTACATGCGGGATCAGGGCATGGCGCTCGACAATCTCTCCAACACGGTCCGCATCTTCCTCGGCACCCGCCTCGAGTGCGCTCAATGCCACGATCACCCCTTCGACAAGTGGACCCAGATGGAGTTCTACGAAATGGCAGCGTTCACGCACAACATGACCGGCACGAGCTACTCGTCCGATGCCCTCACCGCCATGCAGAAGGCCGTGAAGGCTGACAAAAGCATCGACAAAGAATCGCAGGACCTCATCCGAAAAGCGGTTTCCGAAGCCACACGTCCGCTGCGCAGCACCCGTGTCGTGGAACGCAGCAACTCGATGAAGCTCCCCCACGACTACAAGTACACGAACGCCAAGCCCAAGGATGTCGTACCCGCCTCGGTCATGTTCGGAAAACCCGTCGAATTGAAGAAAGGCGACGATCCCATCATGGAGTTTGGCAAATGGCTGACCGGGCCGGAAAATCCGCGTTTCGCGTCGGTGATCGTGAACCGCCTGTGGAAGCAGACCTTCGGCCTCGCGCTGATCGAGCCCTTCGATGAACTGATGGACAACTCCGTCGCCGTCGTGCCCGAGCTTCAGACCCTCCTTGAGAAGCAGATGATCGACAGCGGCTACGACATGAAGGCCTTCCTTCGCGTCCTGCTGAACACCGACCTCTTCACACGCGCCAGCACCAAGGCCGATCTTGAGCCTGGCACGCCCTACCATTTCCCTGGCCCAGTCTTCCGCCGCATGAGCGCCGAGCAAATCTGGGACTCGCTCGTCACCCTCGTGAGCACCCAACCGGACCAGCCCAACTGGACCCTGCGTGAAACCGAGCGTCGCAACCGCGAGAACCGCAAGCTGCTCGATCAAATCCTCGACGCCACCAGCCCGGATCTGCTGAAGAGCGCCTCGCTCAAGGTTGCGGATCACATGCGCGAGCAGAACAAGGAATTCGACCGTCTCCGCGAAGAACTCGACGAGGCACGGGCCCAGAAGGACGACGCCCGTGCGAAAGAAATCCAGCGCACCCTCGGCAGCAGCCAGACCGTCCTGCGGAAGACCGTCTCCAAGAGCTTTTTTGAAGCCGCCAAGAACTCCGGCGACCCCGAGGTGACCAAGCTCATGGCCGAAGCCTGCCAAGACGGCGACGACATGGACATGGCGATGATGAACCTCATGCAGGACACCCGAGCCAGCTACAACGACATTGAGTTTGATAAGGCCACACGAGCCGCCATCGACGCCGAGATGAAGCAGCTGAAGATCACCGATCCGAAGGCCCGTGCCAGCTACGAGAAGTATCGCAAGGGCCTTCATCAAACTTGGGTCCGCGCGTCGGAGCTCGTCTCCCCCGCCCCTCCCGGGCATTTCATTCGCGAGTTCGGCCAGTCCGACCGGGACGTGATCGAGAACGCTAACTACGAGGCCTCCGTGCCGCAGGCACTCACCATCATGAACAGCTCCATCACGGCGCAGGTCGTCCATCCGTGGTCGGCACTTTCGCTCACGCTTGGGCGTCAGGCCAACACCGCCGATAAGATCGACGCGCTCTTCATGACTCTCTTCACCCGCAAGGCCACGAAAGATGAGAAGACCGCCATCCTCCTCTCTCTCGACGCCGCCGGGCCGGACTCCAAGACCTTCTGGGAAGACCTCACGCTCGCCTCGCTCAGCACGCAGCAGTTCCTGTTCATTCGCTAAACCCGTCATCGCAACCGCCCACCCACCGCCCCTCATGAAAGCACTCTCCAACGAACCGGATCGCCGTCAGTTCATGGCCGGCATGGCCAAGTCGATGCTCGGCGTCAGCATGCTCCCCGCCGCCGAGGGTCTCCTGTCCTCCAGCGCCCATGCCGCAGGCGTCGGCAGCTCGCCGCTGAAGCAGGTGCCCACCACCCGCAACGTCATCTTCCTCTACATGACGGGAGGTCAAAGCCATCTCGACACCTGGGATCCGAAGCCAGAGAACAAGGACGTCATGGGCCCCACCAAGGCCATCAAGACCTCCGCCGACGGCATCCTCATTGGCGAGTACCTGCCGCGCATGGCCAAGCAGATGCACCACGCCACGGTCATCAACTCCATGGCCACCAACACCGCCGCGCACCAGCAGGCCAACTACTTCATGCACACCAGCTTCGGTCTGCGCAGCACCATCACCCATCCGGGTCTCGGCGCGTGGCTCAGCGTGTTCCAAGGCGCGGGCAATCCCGCCCTGCCGCCGTATGTTTACATCGGCAACGACAGCCGCCATCCCGGAGCAGGATTCTTTGCCAAGAAACACGGCCCCCTCATGATGAGCAATCCGGAGGCCGGCCTGCAAAACGTGCGCCCGCAAAAAGGCGTCACCGAAGAACGCTTCAACAACCGCCGCGACCTCGCCGGACTCATCGACAACGGCTTCACCAGCGAGTTCGCCACCAAGGACGTCAAGGCCTACGGCGACATGTATGACAACGCCGTCCGCCTCATGCGCAGCGAGGATCTGAAGGCCTTCGACTTGAGCCAGGAATCCAAAGAGATGCGCGCCGCCTACGGCACGGATCGCTTCGGCCAGGGTTGCCTCCTCGCCCGCCGCCTCGTCGAGCACGGCGTGCGCTTCGTCGAGGTCAGCCTCGGCAGTTGGGACACCCACACCGCCAACTTCATCAATGTCCCCCGCATGTGCGAAACGCTCGACGTGGCGCTCTCCACCCTCGTCACCGATCTCGAGCGCTGCGGCATGTTGAACGACACCATGATCGTCGTCACCTCGGAGTTCGGCCGCACGCCGAAGATCAACCAGAACCAGGGCCGCGACCACTACCCGATCTTCTCCGCCGTCATGATGGGCGGCGGGATCAAGGGCGGTGTCAAATACGGCGCCACCGACAAAGACGGCGCCCAAGTGGCCGAGAACAAAGTCACCCCGCCCGAGCTCAACGCCACCATCGCCTACGGCCTCGGCCTCCCGCTCGATCAGGTCCTCTACTCACCCACGAAGCGCCCCTTCACCGTCGCCGACAAAGGCCAGCCGCTCACGCACCTCTTCGCGTAGCTCCGCCCTTCCCCGGAACCCTGGACTGCGGCAGCCCGCTGCCGCTTCCCCCCCGAGCAGCCCGCTGCTCAGGGTTCCGTGACCACGGGCCCGCAAGCAAGCCCCCCCAACGGCCAGCAGGCTGGCCCCATCCAGAGCGGCAGCAGGCTGCCGCAGTCCAGAACCCGCCGCCGCCGTTGCTCCCCCAAGGTGGTCCGCACAGTCCCCTGTGCGGAAGGTTCGTCCCCCGGCCTGCGATCTCGCACAGAGGACCGTGCGAACCACTTTGCCCCCGCACCACGCGCCAGCCTCTTGGAGTGCGGCGGCCGCGACACCGCTTTCGTTTCGGCCATCGACCTCCGCAGGCCAGAACACGACCGGGGCGCGGGCCGCCGAGCCCGCAGCAAGGTCCGTTGGGAAATGGCACTCCTGCTTCCATCCACAACGCCCGGGGGATCCAATCCACGCTCCCGCCATTCGACCTCACGCGACTTCCACTCCAACTCACGCCCCACCCCGCTGCGGATTCGGCGATCCGCGCTCCGCCGCCGATCGGCCTTCAGAGTCACATCCATCGACAACATCAGATTCCATTCCCTCCCTCAACTGTCGTCGTGCATTTTGCACCCCGGAGTCTCGACCACCCCGCCTGCACGCTGCAGGTGGACCTCCGGAGTCTCGACCACCTCACCTGCACGGTGCAGGCGGACCTCCGGAGTCTCCCCCGCCTCACCTGCACGCTGCAGGTGGACCTCCGGAGTCTCCCCCGCCTCACCTGCACGCTGCAGGCAGGCATCTCGACTCTCCTCTCCGTCAACTGCATCACGTCTTTGAACCTGGGAAGACTCACCCCCGCCGGCGTCCTGATCGGCTGGACCTGGCAGGGCTACAGCAAGTTCCTCGACATGCTCGAGCTCCAGGTGGATCGCGGCGACGGCAACGGCTTCGGCCCCCTCACCTTCGACACCACCCCCGGCTACACCGACACCCATCCCCAGCCCGCCGCCCTCACCCAATGGAAATACCGCGGCATCTTCCACGTCGAAGACACCACCGTCGGCCAATGGAGCGAGGTCGTCACCTCCGCCGTCGGCGGCTGAGCCGGGAGCGGATCAGGTCCATCGAGGATGCGCCGTGCCGCGAGGCCGAGGAAAGGCAAAGGCCGGGAGAGATCCCGGCCTTTTTTTGGGGGTGGTGGTGAACATCAGCGATCCAATATCCCTTTGGGCAACGCGCTTGTCACCTACCCCGTCAATCTCGGTAGAGTTTTCGGACCTCGGGAAGCGTGTAGTGAACAATCTCCAGCAACGAAGACAGCAACCGATCTGCTTCCTCAATGGTTAAACGAATCGCAGCCTCACAGCCTCCTGTTGACGGAGGAGTATCCTCCCTCAGCCTAATCCAAACGCACTCAGTCGTTTTCGATTCTGCATCAAGCGATAGGTGCTCGAGTCCTGTTTGCAGGTTGCCTTCAAGCCGCATTATGAAGTGGTCTTGGTTTAGTTGCCAGCGGAATGTTGATTCCTCCGAACCACGACGGAATCGTCAGAAGACCGTCGCCAACCAGCAAGACCGTATGGCGACCAAAGACCAGCCAACCCAGCGCAAAACTTGCGATTCCAAAGCCAACCAACAGGACCAAGCCACCCTCCGGAATCCGTCCCCTGAAATGCTGGATCAGAATGATAATCCAAGCCAGCAACACAACCGCAAGCATCCAACCGGTCGGGGACCGTCTCATCGAAATCGTGCTCGTGGGCATTTTCTGGATGACCTCGACTCTTGAGAGGTTCGTGAAGGTTGTCCATACTCAACTGACTTTTTCACCGTATGGCCGAGTCGCGTTCAGGACTGGAAAGCCAGTCATCTTTTGAAATTCGGAGTGTTTAGCTGACTGGATCGATTATTCACTCAGTCGTTTCCACTTCTCCCAAGTTGTCAGCTCAAGCTCACAAACATCGGTCGCAAGAAACCGCATCTTGTGTCTCGCTCGATCATCCGACGAGGGAGCCACGGCATTGAAGAAGCCAAGACTTCGCCATCAAGGATCAACTCGCGAACGTCGAGCACTTCTCCGCAGGCATCTCCCGGACTTCACCGTCCAACTCCCGCACCACCCTGCTGCGGACTCGGCGGTCCGCGCTCCGGCGTCGTGTGGCCTTTGCATGGCACCCCCGGCTACAGCGGCCCCACCTCCACTCCTCCACTCCTCCACTCCTCCACTCCTCCACTCCTCCACTCCTCCACTCCTCCCCCGCCTCCCCCCTTGCCCAATGGCGCTCCCTCGCCACACTGGGTCTCGTCCGGGACCATGGCTGACCTTCCACTGCCCATTTCGATCTCCATCATTTCCCACAATGAGGAGGCCAATCTTCCGCGCTGCCTCGCCAGCGCGGCGGAGTTGGCGCGTGAAATCGTCATCGTCGATTCCGGTTCGACGG
>CAXBNA010000248.1:0-8692 GCA_963976915.1 uncultured Verrucomicrobiales bacterium | reverse complement strand
CTTCCAGAGCTTGGCGTCGCTTCGAATGAACACGGCACCGCCGCTGATCGCGGGGATAGCACAACCGAGCACGATTTTTTTGCCTGGCAATTGTACCCCGCAGACCTAGCGACGGCACGCAAACAAGGCATGAACATCATCGAGTCCATCGGCAACGCGGTCCTCCGAAAGCCTTCGGGCCTCGCGACGGGTGCTGATGAGTTACGATTTTTAGGGTTGATTTGTGCCTCAATCAATTCTGGAATCAAACTGAGACAGCCATTTTCAAACATGAACGCCCAGTCGATCTACCGAACCTGCTCGATGTGCCTTGCATTTGCGGTGTTGATGGCGATTTCTTGCCCCAGCCAGGCTCAAACAAAGCCTCCTGAACCAGCCGAGTTGGTCACCCTGAGAAACGCGTTTGAGCAACGGTTGTCGGATGCGACCCTCAACATCGCGACTCTCAATTCGAATTACGCCGCTGCCCTCAAGCGACTCCTTGATGACCAAGCCG
The DNA here is from genome assembly GCA_963976915.1 of uncultured Verrucomicrobiales bacterium. Classification (GTDB taxonomy): domain Bacteria; phylum Verrucomicrobiota; class Verrucomicrobiia; order Verrucomicrobiales; family Verrucomicrobiaceae; genus CAXBNA01. The sequence goes on along the minus strand of CAXBNA010000248.1, from coordinate 8,196 downwards.
AAAAGGGGGAATTGAATTCGGTTCTCAAAACCAAAGCCGAGCTCGAAACCTTTGGCTCGGGCGAAGACTTCCCACATTCAAGCTTCACCGCCCGACTCTCGGACCAACCTCGCCTGAGGAATCTTCAGGACACCTATTTACAAAGCAGGGAACGCTTCGAACGAGAGAACCGTAGCAAACTGACTCAGCTCCTGAACGCCTATGATGCCGAATTGAAGGAGCTGGAAGTCAACTTCACCAAAGCGCAGCAGTTGGCTCAGGCAGTTTCCGTCAGCAAGGAACGCCAGCGAGCGCAAAGCCTTGAGCGAGTTGGATTTCGTCCGAAGGAAGCGTCCGGTGACCGTTTGCTTGGACGGATCCATCTCGTCGCCAAAGGCGATACCGAACTGTTCTTCAATGGCGAACCCGTAAAGTATGAAGACTCACGCAAAGATCCTGAACGTACCGATGCCCTCTCTCCGCCCCTTCTGATCGCTGCCGGAGATACGATTGCCATCAAGTTTCGCGGGACCGCCACTTTCCGTGGAGTGCTGCTGGGAATCACCTCAGAGACGGACAAAAAGATCATTTCTTTGCCCGCAGCGTCCTACCGATTCTTGGCCAAAGGTAGCAAAATTGAGCCCGAGTTCATGATGCCCGAGTTCATCCGGAATCAACCAACCGCCCCCCCTACCGTAGGCATGCTTGACGCGGAAACCATGGAGTTGTGGCAAGACCACGGAATTCGTGGGAGCGCTTTCATTAAATCAGATGAGCGAGGAGTCTGGTATGCTTGGGGGATCGTGATCACACGCGAGATGCTCGAGACGGGCAAATAGACCTGACGAGACTCATTGTCGGCACTATTTGCCTAGCAACTTAGCTCGTATCTTGTCATGTCTCTCCACGGAACACGGGAGTTTGTCGAATCAATCTGCGCAATCTCATCGCCGTGTCGCAGAGCGACAAACGAGCCCGGCTCTTCACGACTGGGAATCGGACCAACTCTCGGAGCTGCGCGACGCCTGCGGAACCAATCCTGCACCTTGAGCAAAGCTCTTTCCAAGTGGACCCAAGTGATCGTCCCGACAAATCATCGATATCAACAAGTCTCGCAGTGGCGGATCGTATGTCTCAATGACCTTACTCCCGACATCGGCAACTATGTATTTCCAAGCCAACACGTCATCGGTTTGGGTAGGCTGAGCAAGCAACCTCAGTCGTCCGATCGATTTTGAAATTATAAACGCGCCGTAGGCTTCAGGGAAGAGTTGGATCTTGAGTTTGTAGACGGTGGGGAACAGCCTGCACAGATTTGCGTGACTGAGCGCATGATTCGCATCGGTTGCGCAGGGTGTGAATATGAGAAATCCGTGTCGGCCAAGTGGACGCAAGCTCAAGTCCGTTGAAACCGCTTTGAATTCCGAACTAAACTTCGTTGGTTGCCGCGGGAACATGTCTAGTTCAGACCAGTGCCAGTCCAAATCAGTCGGAAATTTGTCGGGTGAACCAACAGAAATCCCGAAGTGCTCAATGGTGGTAACGATCGACTCCATTTGTGATGCTTCACCTGTTGTCACAAACCTCCTTGGAGGCAGTGCATTGTGAGCACTCCATCACTTTGTCTCCTCACTCACCCGCCAGCTTCCAGAGCTTGGCGTCGCTTCGAATGAACACGGCACCGCCGCTGATCGCGGGGGTGGCGAGGATGGTGTCGTCGAGCTCGATCATTTGGACGACTTCGCCTTCTTCGGCGGTGGTGTCGATGACTTGGAATTGGCCGCGCTCATTGGCAATGTAGATGAACTGCCCCGAGGCGACGCCAGAGCCGCTGAAGGGGCCTTTCATGCGGAGCTTCCACTGCTCCTCGCCATCCTTGATGGAGGCCTTCACCATCACGCCAGCGCCGTTGACCACGTAAATGGCGTCGCCGATGACGAGCGGGCTTGGCGTGCCGGGTTTGAGCCCCTCGGCCCGCCAGAGTTGGCTGGTGGATTGATTCTCGGGGAGGATGGCCGTGAGCCCATTGGAAGGAATGTAAATGCCGTCCGGGGTCACGGCGCTGGAGGTGATGGTCGCCGCTCCGTCCTGATAGTCCCATTTGACCTTGCCGGTCATCGGATCAATCCCGGTGAGGCCCGTTTTCGACTGAAGAGCAACGGCACCCTTCCAAACCACCGCACTGGTCCAATTCGCTGCCTTGGGGCGATCCATCTTCCAACGGTTTTTCCCGGTCGCGGTGTCGATGCCGAGCGCGATGGACTCGCTGTCATTCTCGCTCTGCACCACGACCGTCTTGCCGACGACGACGGGCGAGGAGGCCATGCCGAGACTGTTGCTGGCGTTGGCGTAGTCAAAGGTCAGTCCGCGGAGCCAGCGGAGGTTGCCATTCAGATCGAAGGCGAAGAGATCGTTCGAGGAGTAGAGCGCATAGACGAGCTCGCCATCGCTACAGGGCGTGGGTGCGGCGACGCAGGTCTTCTTGTGCGACATCGTGCGACCCGTGGCACTCAGCGTGCGCTCCCAGAGCTTCGATCCATCTTTCGCGGAGAAACACAGTACGTGCAGCGTCTCCTGCTCGGGTCCGCTGGAGGCCGTGAGGAAAACCTTGTCGCCCACAATGATGGGGCTCGAGAGACCGCGCCCGGGAAGATCGACCGACCAAGCCGTGGCCAGCTTCGGGCCCGGCGAGACGTCATCGGCCGAGACGGCGGAGGCGTTCGGACCGCGGAACTGAAGCCAGTCGGCAGCGGAGCTGGCGACCGGCAGCGAGGCGACCGCACCGAGAAGGACAGAAAGAATGGATTTCATGGCGATGAGTGGGGAAAGATTTTAGTTAGGGCTGCTTGGAAGCCAGGATGGCCGTGCCGGTGGCATCGCAAATGCGGAGCTGGAACTGCCACTCCACGGTCCAGGTTTCGGTCTGCTCGTTCTGACAGCATTTCACGAGGACGGTGTTTTTGCCCTTCTTGAGCTGACAGGGCAGCTTGTACTGATCCAGCTTCATGCCGCGATGGTACTCGTCGCGTTGAAACAGCAGCTCGCCATTGAGCCAGACCTTCCAGCCGTTCTTGCAACCCAGTCGGATCTCCGCCGGACGTTCCTCGCTGGAATCGAATTCGGTGTAGGCGTAGCCGACGACGTTCTTGAGCATGTCGAAGGGCTTGTTGAAATCGACCATGCCGTACTCGTCTTCGCTCTTGAAGGACACCCACTTGGCCTCTTGTCCCTTGCCGTCGTAGGTGGCGTTGAGATCGACCTTTTCTTCTGGAGGGTAGGCCACATCGAAACCGCCGCGATCCGCGTTGTCGAAGGGCGCGATCAAATGCCAGTCCATGAGAAAACCAAAGTGAGTTGGCAGATCCACCTCCTCGCCTTGATCGCGGAGTTTTTGGGCCAGCTCATCGATCTGATCCTGATCCCGGGCACCTTCCAATCCCTTCCGCCACGCCGCGATGGCCAGCGCCTTGTCACCGGCCTCCAGCTTTGCCTTGCCCTCTTCGATCAACCGTCCCACCGGATGCCGCCGGAGCGCCGCACTCGGATCCTGGAGCAGGGAAGGCGTGATCGAACTGGCCACATCTGCGTCGGCCCGCTGAATGAGATCGAAGGCCAAGGTCCGGGACGCCGCGTCATGGGAGGTGTCCATGAGGAAATCTTTCAGAGCCGGGACCCGCAGAGCTTTTTCGGAAATGGCCTTGTCGGCCACCACACCCGCCGCCGCCCGCAGCCAGTTTTCAGCGATGGGATTCGCGCCATCCATGCCCGCCAGGATCGTCACCAGTTCCTCCGGCTTGGCTGCCGCAGCCTCATTCCATGCCGTGGACGCGGCTTCATTGCCCTGACCCTCGGGACCCACGGACCGGAGTGTGTCCAAGGCCTCCGGCAACCCACCGAAGGCCAGTGTCACCGGGGAAAGTGCGACAAGACAAAGAAGAGAACGGAAAAAGGAAAGGGATTTCATGGGGATCACGGCAATGGCGCTGGAGGAGAAAAGGCTGTCACAAAGAACGCATTGAGCCAAGGAACGGTTTCGACGGACACGATCAATCAAAGACGAATCTCGAAGCCGAGTGACCCAAGAACCATCTGGCTCGGGATGGTTTGAGCTGGAGTGATCTGCAGGAGTAGCCCGGCTCAGCCTTCCCAGCCAATGCGCTCACGATTGGCGACGTAAAGCAGGCCGATGAGCCGGGCGTGGGCGATCATGAAGAAGGCGGCAGGGCCGGAGGCGAGCAGGCCGCGGAGGAAGGCGGTCATGGAGTCTGGCAGCATGTCCCACGCCCCTTCGAAGGCCATGGGTACCAAGACCAGAGCGGCACCCGCGAGCATGAAGGCGGGGCCGCTTTTGAAGATCGCGGGGAGGATGCAATGAGGGAGCACCTGGGAGAAATTGTTGAACACGACGAGTGCCAAGGTGCCCATGCAAAAGTATTCACATCCGATCGCCGAGAGGGCCTGGTGAATCACCTCTGGCCACTCATCGGAGCCTTCCACCACCGAAGCTAGAACGAGGACGGGGCTCCACGCGATCAGCGCCAGACCAAGAAGACTGAGCAGGGAACTCCAAAGACCGTCGGTGTCGAGGGAGGAACTCTGCCACGATTCCTTTCCCCAGCCGGTAAGGGTGTGCTCAATGATCGTGAAGTAGCAGCGTATGATCACTGCGACGAGTGCGAGCGCGGCGAACAGGATGCGACCGGAGATGCGCATGTGACCGTCGAGTCCGGTGCTGATGGCCACCAGAAAGAGGAAACCCGCCGCACACAGGACCGTCAGCGCCCACCAGCCGAAACGCACAAAGGGGTAGCTCAGGGCATCGAGCGCGATGGGGAGAGGACGCTTTTCGTCGGACATGGAACGGAGATTGACGTGGGAGCCGGATGTTTGTCATCCCAAATTTGGCGCACTCATCGTCAAAGCCCCAAACGATTCGATTGAAAAGGCTTCTCACCAATGTGGAAGAGGCGATGCATGAGGGGGGCTCAAACAGCGGGGCGGTACCTTTCCGTCCATCGGCTCCACGCGGCTTCGCCATGCCACGCGATTGCAATCATGCGGAAAACGGCCCGCTCTGGCAGCGATCTGAATGGAGCGACAATTTGGGACCGTAGAAGTGCGATCATGTCCTCCCGCATTCTCTGCATTCTCGCCCTCATTACCGCCGCCGTGCATGGCCAGCAGGTGACGCTGCCGTTGCCGCGCCTTCTCACCGTCACGCCGATGGGCGGTCAGGTCGGCACTGAGGTGGAAGTCACCATCACCGGAGAGAATTTGGAAGATGTGACAGAGCTGACTTTTTCGACACCGACGATCACGGCGAGGCCGGTGGCGGGGAAGGAGAACTCGTTCGTTGTCGCCATCGCGAAGGATGCTCCGGTCGGCGTGCATGACGCACGGGTGATGTCGCGTCTCGGCGTTTCCTCGGCACGGGCGTTTTCCGTGAACACCTTGACTGAAGTAGCGAGAACCGTGGCCAACAACTCGGTGGAGACCGCCTTGAAACTGCCGGTCAATTCGATCTGCAATGCGACGATGACCAAGCGGGCGGTCGATTTCTATTCGTTCGAAGGGGTCAAGGGTCAGCGGTTGGCGGTGGACTGTGCCTCGGTTGGCATCGACTCCAAGCTCACGCCTGTCCTGATCATTGCCGACTCCGAAGGGCGCGATCTTTTGGTCAACCGCACAGGTGGCGTCATCGAGTTCACCCCGCCCGCCAATGGCACCTACCTGATCAAGGTCAACGACCTGACCTATCAAGGCGGCAGCACGCATTTCTATCGCCTGGCTCTGCGGGCTCTGAAAGGCGATGGACCTCCACCGCGTCAAGCCTTGACGCAAACGGTCAGTGCGATGTCATGGCCACCAACTGGCATGCCCGATGCAGCGGCGGTCGCTGAAGCCGAGCCGAACAATCAGCCTGCCGAAGCGCAAAAAATCACGCTGCCCTGCGACATCGCGGGGAGCTTCTTTCCAGCGGCGGATGTCGACACCTTCGAGTTCACCGCCAAGAAGGGCGAGACCTGGTGGGTCGAGGTGGCCTCGGAGCGGCTGGGGTTGAACACCGACCCATTCGTCCTCGTCCAGAGCGTCACCAAATCCGACGGTAAGGAAGTGCTCGCCGATGTGGCGGAGTTGTATGACATCGCCAGCCCCGTCAAGGTCTCGACCAACGGCTACTCCTACGATGGCCCGCCCTACAACGTGGGGTCACCGGACGTGAACGGCAAGTTCGAGGTCAAAGAGGACGGCACCTATCGCCTCCAAGTGCGCGATCTCTTCGGCGGCACGCGCAATGATCCCGGCAATGTGTATCGCCTCATCGTGCGGCAGGCCACGCCCGACTTTTCTCTCGCCGCCTGGTCGGTGCACATGACGCTGCGCAATGGAGATCGCAATGCGCTCTCCAAGCCCCTCGCCCTCCGTGCCGGAACATCGGTCGCCTTCGAGGTGCTGGCCATTCGCCGCGATGGTTTTGACGGGGAGATTGAACTCGGCATGGACGGCCTGCCACCCGGCGTGAGCGCGACCGGATTGCGGATTCCCAAGGGCAAGTCGGTCGGTCATTTGATCATCAGTGCCGATGGTGCTGCAAAGCCCGCCTTCAGCATCGCGACGATGTACGGACGTGCCATGGTCGGTGAGACGACAGTGACTCGTCCCTGCCGCGTTGCTTCGATGGAGTGGCCATCTCGCAACGCCAAGAGCGACATTCCCGCGCCGCGGTTGATGGCCGATATTCCGGTGTCTGTGACCGACTCCGAGGGTGCCCCGGTCACCATCGCCGCTGCGGAAGACAAGGTGTGGAAAGCCAAGGCGGGTGAGAAACTCAAGATCCCGCTGAAACTCACGTGGCGGAACGATTTCACGGGAACGACGCTCAAGCTCAAAGCCTACGGCGACGGCTTCACCGGCCTGAAGGAGTTCGAAATTCCGGTCAAGGCCACCAGCCACGAAGTCGAACTCGATCTGGCAACGCTGAAGGTTCAACCCGGCGACTACACCCTCGCCTTCTACGGCATCGGAGTGAGCAAATACCGCTACAACCCCGCCGCCGTGCTGCTTGCCGAAGCCGAGCAGAAGCAAGTCGAGGCCGAGGCCAAAGCGGCTGCCGCGAAGGCGAAAGAACTCGCCGCCACCGATGAAGCCGCCGCAAAAAAGGCCGCGGAGAAACAGAAGGCGGCTGAAGCGGCCATGGCCGAAGTCGCCAAGCGGATGAAATCCGTCACCGCTGCCGCTGCCCCCAAGGACACCGTCGACATCGTCGTTTCGCAGCCGATCCGCATCTCGGTGGAAGCCACCGAGGTGGCTGCGAAGTAGCAGGGTCGTTGGAGCCGAGTGCAGACAAGGAGGGATGCCGTTCCCGGCGTCTTCCTTGAAAGCCCACTCGGACGGCAAGAATGCCATCCCTCCTTGATTCCCAGCCACTGTACAATCCTGCACAGTGGACGGTCTTTGCACCGTAGGTGTACTCGTTGTCCCTGAACCGTGAAAAAGCTGCTTCCATTTCTCCTCGCTCTCCCCTCGCTCGCGTCGGCGACCGAGCTGGATTTTTACAGGGACGTGTTTCCCTTCCTGAAGGCGAACTGCATCTCCTGCCACAACAAGACCACCACCAAGGCGGACCTGAACATGGAGACGCCGGAGTTGATGAAGAAGGGCGGGGAATCCGGTCCGTCGATTGTTCCAGGCAAGAGCGGTGAGAGCCTCATCGTGCTGGCTTCGCTGCATGAGCAAGACATGGAAATGCCGCCCTCCAACAACAAGTCGGGTGCGGTGAAGCTCACGGAGGCGGAAGTCGATCTCCTCAAGCAGTGGATCGATCAGGGGGCGAAGAGCTCGGTCCAGCAGGAGCGTGCGGTGGCGTGGCAGGCGCTGGCGGCCGGTGTGCATCCGATTTACACCGTCGCCCTGACTCAGGATGGGCGTTATGCGGCCTGCGGCCGGTCGAACCGGATCTTTGTCTATGATTTGGCGACACGACAGTTGGTGTCGGAGGTTCAGGATCCCGGTGAAAAAACGGGAACGGCGCATCGTGCCTTGGTCCAGTCTCTGGCCTTCAGCCCCGATGGCACGCGGCTGGCGAGCGGCAGTTTTCGCGAGGTGAAGGTCTGGAAGCTTGCTCCGGCAGCGAGTGGAGCCGATTCCGCACCACCCGTTCCGCCAGCGCCCCTGAGCGAGGCTTTGCTCAAGAAGATCACCTCGGCCGCCAAGGTC
>CAXBNA010000247.1:0-8717 GCA_963976915.1 uncultured Verrucomicrobiales bacterium | reverse complement strand
CCCGCCACTCCGTGTAGCGCACCTCCGCCGTCCGAATGGACCAGCCTCGCGCACCCGCCCTCGGAAAGGTGCTCATCGCCGTCTCACGATGGATGGCGGAGGGATCACGGAGAACTTTAGCAAAGCTTCTTCCATCCGTCTTCGGCTTGGGAAGACCGCACACCTCCGCCAGCGTCGGATAGAGATCGACCAACTCCGTCAACGCCTCCGTGCGTCCGTTCGCATGACCCGGCACAGAAACGAGCAATGGCACCCTCGTCGCCAACTCAAAGTTCGTGTGCTTGGACCAAAGACCGTGCTCGCCCAGTTGATAACCATGATCCGAAGTCACGACGATGATGGTGGACTGGCTCAACCCGAGTTCGTCGACCGTCTCCAAAATCCGCCCCACTTGCGCGTCGACGTAGCTGACGCAGGCCAGATAGGCGTGACGGACTTGCCGTGCCAGATGATTCGGCATCGGACCTGATTGAGGAATCCCAGCGAAACTCCGAACATACGGCCAGTCGAGCAACGCATACTTCTCCGGAACCGATTCCGGCGGAAACGGGTTCGCGGCCAGCGCGAGATTGTCAGGCTCGTACCAATCCCAATACTTCTTGGGTGCGTTGAAGGGCGTGTGCGGTTTGTGAAAGCCAGCCATGAGAAAGAATGGTTTCTCATCCCCCGCCAAGCGCCGCAGTGTTGAAATCGTTTCGCTCGCCGTCAGCCCGTCCTCATAGCCCTCGTCATCCACATCGGCCGATTCGAACAAGGGATTCACCCGATTCTCCGGCACCGACTTGTTGATGATCGGATGCTTGCCCACGTTCTCCGTTTTCGCGTAGTGCAGCGGCGGCGGTTCATAAAGCGGCTCGCTCCACGACTGGGGATCGTCCTGCCCATTGTGAAGCACCTTGCCAAGTCCCCGCGTGAAGTAGCCATGTGTCTTGAACCATTCGGGCAGCGATACTTGCTCAGGAAAAGACGTCCTGAATGTTTCGGTCGAGTTCGTTTTCTTCAATCGCTCCGGTCGCAGGCCGGAAAAGAAACTGTTCCGCGACGGCCAGCACACCGCCTGCTGGCAGTAGGCCCGATCAAAGATCACGCTGCGAGTGGCGAGCCGATCCAAGTTTGGAGTGATCGCCTTGACCGAACCATAACATCCCAAGTCGTTTCGCAAGTCGTCTGCAATCAGCATCAAGACGTTCAGCCTTTCAGGCGACGCTCCCATTGAGCACAGGGGCACGGCAGGCAGCAACCACGGGAGGATGGAAAACAACACTCTCATTTCAACAAGACGCCTCCGACCGGTCAGATTGGACACTCCCCGATCACTTGGCAGGATGCAGGTGCCGATCAAAGAACGCCCGCACCGTCTGCTTCACCTCGTCCAAGCTGGACGGCACCCCTGCAGCAACGAGTTTTTCATGGAGCTTCACGCTCTGCTCCAACGGCACACCGGGGTCCGCATCTCCATGCATGATCAAGAACGGGGCGTCCCCAGCGCTCACCTGATGCAGTGCGCTCGCACTTTTCGCCCGTTCCGGGATGTCCATGACGGCTGCACCCAGAAGCACAGCCCCGTTGGACTTCTCAACCTGCGCCCGCGTCCGTGTTTCAGAGATCACGTTGGGCGGCATCGTCAGCAGATCACTGGGGCCAAACCAATCGCAGACCGCCTGCACACGGGACGAAATCGTCTCATTTGCAGGCACCTCCAAGGTGCCCATGAGCGCCACCAAGTGCCCTCCGGCGGAACTGCCCCAGACTCCGAAGTGCTCCGAATCCAAGCCATACTCTGCCGCATGCTGTCTCAACCAGCGCACCGCCTCCCGGCAATCCTCCATCTGTGCCGGCCATGGCGCCTCGCTCGCCAATCGATAATCCACGCTGGCCACGGCGTAGTCGCCGCTCTCGGCCAACCAAACGGCTGGACACTTGTTCTTGCTGCCGTTCAACCAGCCGCCGCCATGCACCCAGACTACGATCGGCACCGGCTCGACCGGACGCGGCGTGGGTCGATACAAATCCAGCTTCAGTGCCACGCCGTCCCGCTGGACGTACTCGAGGTCTTTCAAAACCTCGACCTCCCCTCCAGCCACCTGCGACGCGGCCATACCCAGCAACACCACGATTGAAAAACTCATCCATCGACTCATGGCCGATGAGAACGACCTGGTCCGACTACTTCTTCCCAGCCATCGCCTCGGCCTCCGCGATCGCCGTCAGTTCCGCAATCAAGTCATCGAAGCTCGGCTCTTCAGGGAAGAGAGCAAACAGCGACGGCTCCCAGGGATCGAGGTCCACGGAGATTCGATTCGTCCGCCCCAGCCTTTCCCCAGTGCGAAGGTTGACAACGAAAGACGGTTCGTACCAACTCGCCTCGAATATAGTCGGCTGCTCCAAGGCCTCATTGCCACCCACCTGAGCCAGTTCTTCGCGCATCTTGTACTCGATGTTTCGCTCAAAACCCAGCAAGCGGGCACCCTTGCCCACCTTGAAGCGATGCACACGCACCCTTGCCTCCAGTGGCACTTTCACCACAGGCCGCGTGCCCCGCTCCGCCAGCATCTCGCGTAGTTCTTCCAATCGAGAACCGTCAAAGTCCCCCTTCAAACGATCCGCGCAATAGGACGCCAAGGAGTCTTTCCACATCCGGGTTTCCTCCACTCCCGCCGCCGTGCCCTCCAGGAGCACTTGGTCGGTCGTCGCCACACCGTCAAACTCTCCCCATGGCCAGTCCACCTTCGTACGCAGCGTCCCGTGCTCATCGAACAACCCCGCCGGACCATCCCGAATCACCAATCGATTGTCGCGTCGCCCGAAGGCCCTCGCCGCCTTCAATTCCGCCTCGCTCGCAGCCCAACTTTGAGGCATCACCAAAAGCCGCGTCTTGTCCCCATGCGTCTGAAGATCACCTTTTGCCAAAGACTCACCCGCGATGAACTCCGGACTGAAGCCGAGGTCCTGCAGCGCCTTCAGCCAGCCGTTGCGTACCAGCGCGTGTTGATTGTGGTCCGACTCGTAGCTCGAGAAACGCCGCACCCACGTCTGTCCGTCCGCAAAGGACTCCAGCATCCACGCCACTTGGATGCTCGGCTGCGAGTACTGGATGGCAATCGGATCACGCTCCCGTTCCGCGAGCATGAAGAGCCGCGCCAGAGGCGAGGTCAGTTGATGAAACACCGGTGCCAGCGCCTTGCCCTTCGCCGTCAAAGGCAGCTCAGGATTCGACCAGTCGATCACGTCCTCGCTCCACCAGACGATGCAGCCTTTGTCACCCTCCAGCAGGAGGTGCCAGAGGCGACGCTGCGCTGCGCGGGTCTCCTTCTCAAACACCGTACAAAGGATCGGCTTTCCCTTCATGAATGAACCCAAAATCTCCCGCGAATTGCAAATGTCGTACGGCTCCACCCAATCGAGCACCTGCGACACCCGCCACAGATCGTAGCCCCCAAACGCACTCGGCATCTGCGTTCCTTCGATCCCCACTGGCGTCGCCGGATCCACCCCGTGCGAAGCTTGCCGAAACGTCTCCAGCGCCCGCGCCAGACTCACGTCCATGTACGTCCGATGATCCGCCCACGGAGCGAGGTTCCACTTCTCCGGCTCGGCCATCGCCTTCGACGGATCAAAGACGACCCGCTTCACCGCCTGCCAATCGACGCCATCCTCGGGAACCGCTTCACCCGTCGCCACCTGATGCTTGGTTGCATCTGTCGTGTGGGGCACCACCTCCTCCCATGACAGGAAACGGGAGCCCCACTGTGCATTCAGGGCGTCCAGATCGGCATAGCGTGTCGTGAGCCACGCCCGAAACGCCTCCAGTGCCATCGGTGAAAAATCGTAATCGAAGGGATTCGCCGAGATCGTGGTCGAGAGTTCATCGCGCAGGTCGTACATCCAGGGTAGCTCCGGCGCATGGCGCACCGCGGCGTCACGCACCTGCTTGGACATTGCCTCCTGCCAGGAGGGGTCATCGAGGCAATGGTCACGCACCAGCGCCCTCGGGTCACGAGTCTTCATCCACTCACCCACGAAGTCCCCCCACTTCGTCACGTTGGATCGAAACTTCAGGCACAGCCCTTCGCGGACGATGTTCTCCACGTAAAAACCAAGCCCCGCATCGCGCCACATCGAGGTGTCCGATCCGGGAGACACCGACACCGCCGTCACACCCAGCTCCTTCAGCCTCTCGTGCAGCACGGGATTGGAAGCCGCCTTCTGCCCCTCGCCCCCCATCCACAGAAAGACTTGATAGTTGGGCCAAGGACGAACCCCATTCGCCTCCTCGGCGAAGCTGGTTCCAAGCACGAAGAGACACACGGCCATCAGCCGTGGGAAGGTGATTTTCAGGTTCATGTCGGTCTAGGGAAGCGGGAGAGACCAAGGAAATTAACGTCCATTGATCGTGCTGAGTTGCAGGAGTTGACAATGGCACCCCAACGCTCAGAGGCCTTGCCTTAGAATCCGGATGAGTCCTCAAACGGAGGAATCGGTTTGGACTGCCCAGGCCTCAAACCTCCCACCGCGTCGATGTATGTTCGATAGCTCGGGTCGTCCTCCGTCATGACAAAGAATGCATCCCCCAGTATCTGGTCAGACCCCGGCTCTTCAGTCGCACGCAAAATCACGTACAGATGTCCGTCCTTGGTCAGTGTTGCCACCCCGATGGATTCGAACAGCGGATCGGAGTCATCATTCAGGCTCATGGAATCATTGAGGTTCAAAGAGGCGATGAGACCTACAGTTCAGATGAAAAGGAGTCCCTACCATCCTTGATTCATTCAGAAAGTCGCAGCAGTTCCAAAAACCCTTACCAAACTGAGATCGACTCCACGTAAATGATCTCGCAGGCCCCGTCGCCCAGATCGGTGCGGGTCAGGGAGCTCCGCCAGGGCGCACCACCTTGCGGATTTCGAGCTTCAACCAGATAGCCACGCAAGCGAACGAGAGATCCCACCTTGAGGGAGGCAATCTGGCGTCGAACCTGATCATTGGCCGGGATGGGATGCGTGTTGGCGACGTGGTGATTCACCTCCGACTCAGAAATTGGGCAATCGCGACCCAGCCCCCAATAGCCGAACCGACCGCGCTGGTCGAAGGTCATGTCATCGACAATGGCCGAGTCGGACATCGGCCCCCAACCAAGAAGGAGGTCATAAGGTGCAATCTCGGAGGTCCCGTCAGAGCTGTATCCCTTGATACCCAGCACACGCGCTTGAACCAAATACGTCGCCAACGGCTGCAGAACCCAGTCTCCCACCCGCAAGGGAGAAACGTCTTCCACGATCTCTCCCTGCTGCGGATCCTTCGCGATCAACACACCCGGTGGTTGCTCAATCGGCATGAAAGGCCGAGTGACCACCCACGAGGCTGCAATGAAGAGGACTGAAAACAGGATGGCACGCATGAGTTATGGTAATTATAGACCATACCCGCAACCCCGCCAATCACGAATCCGCCGGTTGGAATCAGGGATTCAATGTCACCTCGACATGCAAGAACCCACCGGCTCCTGAGATCGGAATGCTGGCGGTCGTGGTTCCATCGGGGGCCGGAGTCCCCTGGTCCACGCCGGATATCGTCCACGACGCCGGATTGCTCAGGTTCGTAGTGGTTTCAGCTGAGTAGGTCACATCCGAACGAAGGCGCTGGTAGGTCAATGACAGGAGTCCACCGCCCCTTTGAGGCTGCGGAAGCAGGTGGGCATCGGATACCTTGGGGTTCATCCCAAGCGCATACTCGAGCAGGTTGGACACGCCATCGTCGTCCGCATCGTCAAGCGGACCATCCTTGCCCGGAGGCAACATGTTGTCCGTGACCCATGAAGCAAAAGTCGTTTCAGCCGCAGGCTCGTCCCCATTGAAGGCGGCGAGGTAATTCACCGTCTGGCCGTTGAACTGGTAGCCATTGCCACCGACCCAGATCACGCCGTCGGGGCGGATTGCGATGTCATGAACGTCGGCATAGGCGCTCCAGCCGGTGCCGCTCACAAAGGACGCATCCACCGAGCCATCGGTCTCGAGCCGGACCAAGCCGTTGCCACCGCCTGAGTAGCTCTGAAAATTCCCGCCCACTAGAATGCGTCCGTTCGCCTGAATCGCGATGGTGTTCACCGTGCTCGGAAACGGACCCGCCGCCGGGAACCCCGCATCGGTGGTGCCGTCCACATTCAGTCGAGCAAGCGCTCCAAATCCTGCCTGTCCATTGACATTGCTGAAGTAGCCGCCCACAACGATCTTCCCATTCGCCTGCAAAGCGACGCTTTGCGCTGTTGAATTAAGCGTCGCACTGAAACTCACATCAAGCGCACCGTTTGGAAGAAGTCGAGCGATGTTGCTGGTGCCCGAGTAGTTGAAGGATCCGCCGATCACTATCCTCCCGTTCGGCTGAAGAGCCATGCTGTAGCCAAACCCGAAGCTCGGAACGGGCGGCACGAATGAATCATCAATGGTGCCGTCGGCATTGATCCTGGCAATGCCTTTCCGAACGACACCGGAGACGTTGCTGAAGAAACCGGCGATGAGGATTTTGCCATCGGGCTGCACGAGAACATCCGAAATCTGCGAATCGGGCCCTGTTCCGAGATTCGTGTTGAACACGGTGTCCAGTCCGGCTGCGGTGAAACGCGCCAGATACGGGCGGGGTTGACCTCCGATCATTGTGAAACTTCCGGCCACCAAGATCCCGTCCGTCCCGTGGTAGGCAAGATCGTAGACGTCGCCGTTCGGATTGAGCGCAGGCATTGTGGCATCCACCGTTCCGTCATTCTGCAGCAAAGCGAATCGGCTCGCGCTGGTGTTCGAACCCGTCGGTCCTGCGGAGCTGAAAGCGCCGCCCACAAAGGCTCCCCCCCCGACAGATGGGAGCACCGTGCGAATGCGAGTATTCGTTCCCGCGGGCACCGGGAAGCCCGCATAAAAGCCGCCCGGGGGAAGGATCACACTCACCGCCGCCGCAGCGCTGGTGTCGGACCCGAGCCCGTTGCTGACGGTCACCGAGTAGCTGCCGCTGTCCGTTTTTTGGGCATTGGTGATGGTCAGTGTGGCAGTTGTGGCTCCCGAGAAACTGCCGCCATCCGCGAGTGGCGATCCATCCTTCAACCACGTGTAATTCAGTGTGTCCTGCCCCACCGCGCTGACAAGAAGACTCACCGTGGACCCGACCGCAAACGTGCCGCCAAGCGGATCCTCGCGAATCTCCGGCGCCCCCAGAACCGTCACGATCGCACTCGCTGAGAGAGTGCCCGAGAGGTTGGTGATTTCGACGGAGTAGGAGTCAGCATCCGCCGGATCCGCATTGGCGATCACCAGGGTGGCAGTGTCCGCCCCGCTGATGTCACCACCATTGGATAGCAGCGAGCCATTCTTGAACCACTGGTAGCTCACGGCGGAGGTTCCAACTCCGAGAGCACTCAGCGTGATCGTCCCGCCAGGCTGCACATCCGCATTGAACGGCACCTCCGCAAAGGCCAGAGGGACGCGGTCGCCTTGGAGGATCACCACATCGTTGATTTGAACGTCATCGTAGTTCGTCACGACCCCCGCAACGAAGATGCTCCCATCGGCAGAGATGGCCACGCGCTCGACGCGCCCTCCGCCGCTGTCAAAGCCGAAGCCCGAGTCAAACCTCGTGTCCCGCGAACCATCCGGCCTCAATCGCGCAATCAGATTCTGCCCGATGCCGTTCATCCCCTTCAGATCTCCCGCAACCACGATGTCTCCGTCTGCGTCGATGGCGATGCTCTTGATCCCACCGATCGTGTTCGTCGAGTTGACGATGCTCTCGGCGGTGAAACCCGTATCCACGGTTCCATCTGGATTCAGACGCACCAATCCCAGCTTCGCTGTGCTCTGAATGGTGTTAAAATCTCCGCCCACGATGATCTTTCGATCTGCCTGAAGCGCCATGGATCGAAGGCTGTTGTTCGAAGTCACGGTCAGTGACGAATCACGCACACCCGTCAGGGAGAGACGATGGATCTGGGAAACGACGCCGCTGTAGGTGGAGGAACCCAAGCCTGCAACGAGGATCGTCGAGTTGGCCGCATCGTATTCGAGTCCGGTAACGACGGGTGCATCCGCCGCACGGGATACAAAGGCGGCATCACGCGATCCGTCCGGCCTCAGCATCACCACACTCTGAGTTCCCGCAGCCCCACCTAGATCAGAGAATCCACCCGCCACCACGATCCGACCGTTCGGCAGTTCAAGAACACGATGAACCGCGGCACCTCCGAATCCATTGAACGTTCCCAACTTGACCTGGAAATCGGTGTCGTGAGTGAAGTCCGGATTCAGTCTCGCCATCCATTTGGCGGGCTGGCCACCCACCTGGGTGAAGTTTCCAACCACCAGATACCCTCCGTTCGCCTGGCGTGTCACCCAGTTCACCGTTCCATTGAAGGACGGGATCGGCGTGGCGTTTCCAGCGGTGTCGTAGAGCCCCATGCCGCTGAAGCCGATGGAGACAAAGAACCGTCCGTCGGGAATGGGATAGATCAGGGAACCTCCCGTTCCAGACGCCGCGTTCGCCGTGGCGCGAATGTCTGCGGGAGCAGGATCCACGAAGTTAACGTCGATGGGGCCTATCGTTTCCACGCCGAGGCCATGGGTGACCTCAAGTGAGTAGCTGCCAGAATCCGCCGCTGTGGGTACGGGAAGCACGAGCACCGGAGATGTGGCCAACGGCACTGGAGTTGCCCCGTTTTTCCATTGATAGCTCAAGGCCCC
>CAXBNA010000246.1:0-8790 GCA_963976915.1 uncultured Verrucomicrobiales bacterium | reverse complement strand
GAGCCACTTCGTCTTCCTCAGAGATCGGTCCCCGGTTGGTCCGCGCACTCTCCGCACCGATGTCGATGATGTCCGCGCCCTCGTGAAGCTGCCTCACCGCTTGTCCCAGCGCCGCTCCGACATCCAAGGTCCCATCGCCGCAAAACGAGTCGTCGTTGATGTTCACGATCCCCATCACCAGGGGCCGCCGGGGAAACGCAATCTCGCGACCACGCGCTCGTAAAATCGACTTCATCGCCTCCGTTCAACTCACCGGCCACGTTTCAGGGAGCTTCACCACCGACCGCTCCCGCTTGCAAAACCGCACCGTCTCCCGGTAGCCAGCCGCCCTCACGGTCGTCAGGGCCTTGTCAAAGTCCCGCCCCACCTCTCCCGGCGCATGCGCATCGGAATTGATCACCACCGGCACGCCCGCCGCAAACGCCATCTCGATCATCCCCTGCGCCGGATAGATCTCCGCCACCTCCTTGTGCAAGCCCGCCGTACTCACCTCCATCACGGCACCGGTATCCACCAAGGCCTGAATCACCGGTTCGTAGTATCGCCGCAAGTCCCCCTTCGGCCGCAGCCCAAACTTCTTGGCCAAGTCCGGATGCGCATAAAAATCAAACATCTGCGAGCGAATGCACCGCTCGTAAATCCTCCAGTAGGTCGCCCAGATCTCCTCCACATCCGCCTCGGTCTTCCACCGCGAGAGATGCTTCGGGTTGTCCATGTCCCAGCCGGGCGCGATGTAGTGAACACTCCCAATCAGGTAATCCCACTCCGCCATCGCCGCCGTCTCCTCAATCCACGACTCGCGCCCCTCCAGGTAGTCGCACTCCAACCCAAGCCGGATCGGCAACTGCGGATATCGCTCCCGAGCCTCTTCGACCAATGCGAGATACGCGGGAAAATCGCCGATCAGCATCCGCCAGTCGTCAAAATACTCCGGCATCGGGTTGTGATCCGAGATCCCCAACTCCGCCAAACCGACCTCGACGGCCCGGGCCGCCAGTTCCACCGGGTTTCCCGTCGCATGCAGGCACAGCGGCGTATGTGTATGATAGTCCGTCAGCACCCCCCTTCCAAGCATCGGAGTGGATCGGGCGCAATGGAGATTCGCGGGGACCGACGAGATAGGCCTGCCCCCCCCTTCTCCTCCTTGACCCCTCCCCGTCCCCTCCCGACGTTGAGCGCGCATGCCTGAACTCCAAGCCATTCTCTTTGACCTCGACGGAACCCTCATCGACTCCCTCGCCGATCTCGCCGAATCGGTGAACCGAATGCTCGATGATCACGGCTACCCACGACGCGACCCCGCCCTCTTTCCCGAGTTCATCGGCGATGGCATGGCCAAGCTCGTCGAACGCGCCCTGCCCGAAAAAGCCCGCACGCCGGAGACCATCGAGACCTGCGTGGCCGACTACGCCCTCCACTACAAGAAGCTCTGGAAGAGCCAAACCCGCGTCTACGACGGCATTCTGGAAGCCATCGCCTACTTCAAAGAGCGCGACATCCGCGTCGGTTGCATTTCCAACAAGCCCCACCTCTTCACGGTGAAGTGCTGCTCCCACTTCTTCCCCATGCACACCTTCAGTGTCGTCTTCGGCCAGCGGGAAACGGTTCCCCGGAAGCC
Organism: uncultured Verrucomicrobiales bacterium; assembly: GCA_963976915.1. GTDB lineage: Bacteria > Verrucomicrobiota > Verrucomicrobiia > Verrucomicrobiales > Verrucomicrobiaceae > CAXBNA01. The sequence goes on along the minus strand of CAXBNA010000246.1, from coordinate 7,172 downwards.
CGACCCGGCCGCTGCGCTCGAAGCCGCCGCCATCCTCGACATTCCGGTCGAATGCTGCGCCTATGTGGGTGACTCGGGTGTCGACATGGCCTTCGCCAAGGCAGCCGGCATGTACGCCATCGGTGCCCTCTGGGGCTTCCGGTCCAAGAAGGAACTTCAGGACCACGGGGCCGATCTCCTCGTCAAAACTCCCGCCGAACTCGCCGTGGCCCTGTCCCCGGATGAGGACTGATCCCCATGCTCCCGCTTGTATCGCTGGCCGATGGGGTTAAAATCCGACCGTTGTGCAAATGAACTCCACCCTCCGCCCACATAGTCCTGCCCTCTGGGTTGCGCTTCGGAATGTCCTCAGCCTGGGCATCGCATTCGCGCTCGCATCTTGCGCCGCACTCAAGAAACCCGAGCCCGAGCCGGTGGCGGTCGAAGAACCACCCAAGCGCGAGGGCATGTATGCCTGGAACGGAGGCGACAAAAAGATCACCCACATCCATGTCGATCTCGACGAGCAGGTCGCCACGCTTCACCACGGCAAGGAAGAAGTCGGCTGGACGTACGTCGCCAGTGGCATCAGCAGCTTTCCCACCCCCACCGGCGAATTCTCGGTGATCCAGAAAGTCGCGGACAAGAAATCCAACGTCTACGGCAAAGCCTACGACTCCGATGGGGACCTCGTGAACTCCGACTTCAAGGTCGGTCGCGATCTCCTTCCAGAGGGCGGCCGCATGGAACCCGCGAAGATGCCCTACTTCCTCCGTCTCACCAACGACGGCATCGGCATGCACGTGGGCAAGATCCCCAACCCGGGCAAACCCGCCTCCCACGGCTGCATGCGCATGCCCTCCAAGATCGCCGCCATCATGTTCGACCGCGTCGACCTCGGCACGCCCGTCCGCATCACCGGCAAAGGCCCGGACTACCAGACCTACCTGGCTAACGACAAGAAGAAGGCCGCCGCCAACGCCGCCGCCCTCGCCTCAAAGAGAAAGAAGGCCGCCGAGGCTGCGGAGAAAAAGGCCCTGGCTGAAGCCGAAGCGGCAGCCAATCCGAAACCGGACCTGCCAGAGGAGGTCAAGGCCCCCACCCCCTCTCCCTCCGTCATCACCTCCATCCCGGCGCCCACCCCTCCGGCAGATCCTGCGGTGCCTGAACTCGCTCCGATCTCCAGCCCGCCCACCGCTCCCACGCCCGGCGAGTAGTCCGCGACCCCCTTTGCACCACGAGCGTGCAGGTTCCGCCCCCCTCGGGCCACCGCCTCTCTGTCCCCTTTTCCCATGGCCGCTTTCAAAACCGTCAAAGGCTTCCGCGACTTCCTCCCCGAGGACTGCGCGAGACGCAATTTCATCTTCGACACCTGGCGCCGGGTCTCGCGTCGCTACGGCTTCGTCGAGTACGAAGGCGCTGTCGTCGAAAGCACGGACCTCTTCCGCAAGAAAAGCGGTGATGAGATCACCAAGCAGCTCTTTTGCTTCAAGGACAAGGCCGACCGTGAGCTCTCCCTCCGTCCCGAGGTCACCCCCTCCCTGGCCCGGCTCGCCACCGCCCATCAGCGCGACTTCAAAAAGCCGCTGAAGTGGTTCCAGATCGGCTCCTGCTTCCGCTACGAGGAACCCCAGGAAGGCCGCACCCGGGAGTTCATCCAGTTCAATGCCGACATCCTCGGCGACACCTCCCCCGCCGCCGATGCGGAACTCATCGCCCTCTCCATCGACGTCATGCTCGAGTTCGGTGTCAGCGCCGAAGACTTTGTCATCCGCCTCAGCAACCGCGAGATCTGGACCCAATTTCTCGCCGATCAAAACGTGGCCGAAGAGCACGGCACCACCTTCCTTCAGATCATCGACAAGATCGAGCGCACCGCGCCCGAAGAAACGGCCAAGAAGCTCCGGGAGATCGGGATCGATCTGGACACCGTCCGCGCCTTCATGGACAGCACCGATGGAGATCACCCCGTCTTTGCGGATCTGCGCGCCAATCTCGAAGCCCGCGGACTTTGGTCCTACATCCAGATCGACGCCTCCATCGTCCGTGGACTCGCCTACTACACCGGCACCGTTTTCGAAGTCTTCGACCTCAAGCACAACCTCCGCGCCGTCGCAGGCGGCGGTCGCTACGACAAGCTCTGCGCCCTCATGAGCGATGGCAAGACCGACATGCCCGCCGCCGGATTCGCCATGGGCGATGTCGTCCTCGGCATCCTCCTGTCCCGCACCCCGGGAGCCCAGTTCAAGCTGACCGACGCCCTCCTCAACGCCTTCTCCATCGACGCCTACGTGGTCGTGGCGGACGAAGCCCAGCGCTCCGCCGCCCTCGCCGCCGTCCAGTCCCTCCGTCAAGCCGGCCTGAAAATCGACTACCCCTTCAGCCCTGCCAAGATCGGCAAGCAGTTCCAAGCCGCCGAGGAGAAGAAGGCCAGGTTTGCCGTTGTCGTCGGAGGAGAGTACCCCACCGTCGTCCTCAAGAACCTCATTGCCCGCAGCCAGACCGAAGTCCCCGTCGAGTCCCTCGTCGCCGAGCTCCACCGCCTCCTCGCCGAACCCGAAGCCGGGCCCCTGCTGGCATAGCCAGCGCCTCGGCCCACCGCCACCATTCCAAGCACGAGCGTCCCGGCTCACCGACGCCGGGCCAATGGTGTCCGATTGTCAACTGAGACGGGATCCCGGCGTTCGGTGCAGCCGGCTGGTTATTCGGCTCGTGGTTGTTCGGCTACCACGGACGGAGTAGCGAGATGAGACTGCTGGTCTTTCCTGAGTCAAGTGTTATACCGGTTCCGTATTGTGCCCATTTGTGTTGCGGGTCAAGCTCAGCGCGGAAATCGCTGGTGGTTAGATCAATGGAGGCGCCGACCTTCCCATCGGACTCTACCCAAAGCTGGTTTCCGGTTTGGTCGTGCTTTAGGACCACGTGTTCAAAACCACCGTGAACTCGATCAACCCAGTAGTGTTTTGGTGCCATGCCGGGAGCAATCACGGTCAACCGGTCGTCCGTTTCGATAGGATGCACTAGACGTGCTTGAAAATAGACTTCGGTGCCATTCGGCAATTTGCCGCCGATCCGTGGCCCCCATGGAGCTACGCCCAGCAGCACGCGTCCAATTGTGAATGGTATCCAAAGCACTATGATCGTGGCGATGATTATGAAGTATTTACTTCTTCTGCTTTTCTGTGCTTCCGAGGTCATGCGTATCCTTTCCGTATAACGTCCCGGATCAGGCGACGGCGAGCGGGAGGCGTTGCTGACACGACAGATAGCCTTCGAGCCGTTGCCTGCATCCGTTTTGTTCGCCCTTGGTATGGTCATTCATGGTGTGGAGATGCCTTACGGCTGAAAAGACCTCGCACCCCTTCAAGGAGGCGAGAGAGAGGTGAAATAGCACGACCTGCTTCAGGCGTCACGGCATCTCTGGGAACGTCCAGCCAAAACTGATAACCTTCAGGCAAGCGAATCCACTGAGGACGCTCGATACACCAGCGCAAGAGGTCCGCAGAAAGGCGGTCGATCTCGTCACAAGCGAAGTGTCCCTCTGTCTCGGCTGAAACCTGTATCTCGTTCAAGTCCGCAAGTATCCGATCACGCTGACTGCCGGACGGCAGGTGGGCACGAAGCAAATCAAGCATTTCAACGCTGCCACCACTCCAGTTCGCCCACCCGTCTCGTATCCCCTGACTGCGAAGTCCAAGTAGAGCCTCAATCAACTCATACTGTAATGTGGACTGTCCATCCTGCTCTGCCGAGAGCTCCTCTGCCCAGTGCTTGAGGGATCGCACTGGATCATTTGGATCGACTGGCTTGGACAGTTTCACGGGAGTGGCTCAGTTCTTGGGCGAACGTCTGAGTCTAGCCGATCCACACCGGAGAGCGCCAGCTCGAAACGAGATTGATATTGGAGTTCACGAGAAGCTTTCGTCTCGAAGCGGGTGTGGATTGGCTACGACGCGTTGTTGTGCCTAGTTTTACTGGTATTCGCTCTTGTGTTCATCCCACCACTTCTTTGCATTGATGACGGTGTCTTGAAAAAATGACTTCTTCAAGCCTCTGTTGTCCTGATACTCTGGCAATTTCTGATTGGGTTGGAAGGGGCTGGAGTATGGCACCAGCGGCTTAACACCGAGAAACTGACCCACATGCATAGCCAAGAAGTAGCCAGTCCCGGAGCCGTCGTCGATACTTTCAAGAAGCTTGTAGCAGTGAACCACATACTTCTTCCTGTTCTCTGGTGTGAATCGCGACGCCTGCATAGTGGGGGTCGCAAACCTGAAGGCTTCCGCCTCCTGTAACTTGGTCCCCCCCTTCGAAATCTCGATCGCAGTATCCAGGTAGGGATTCGGGTCGGCCTGCTCAAAAAGTATCTCCAAAAGCTGGCGGCGAAGTGTGACTGGGAACATGTCATCCCGGACTAAACGGTCGAGTCGTGGCAAGATGTTCGCAAAAGGCGGCAACGACTTGTCGCCCAGAGCTGCGCCAAACTCATACCTCACCCTAATCTCGGTGATCGGGAGTGAACGCTCCTCGCCTGCGGGCGTATGTTCGAGCAGGTCAAGAAACACCGCGAGATGAGTCGCTCGTTCCGGCGAAGACTTTGTAAACTCGCTCCAGATCTGGCGAAGAGTGCAGCCAATCCTATCTCCCGGAATCAAGCCATCTTCGCTCCACGGCTCTTTCGTGCTGGGGCCAATACCTGTCAATACCGGGTGCTTTAAGATCAACTCAAGAAGCTTTGGTGCAATCGCTGCAAAGTCTGCCTTGATAGCTCGATAGTAAGCATCCCCTCGTTGTTGCGTCGTGGAGGTCTCTCGCACTATGGTGTCAAGATCGTCAGCAAGCGCCAGACAGTGACCAACTAGAATGAGAAGTGCTATCGCATAAGGCTTCATGTCGAGAGACGTTGTTTCTTGGCCGAACGTTCAAGACCTGGCAGCCCGATCCGGGAGCGCGGTTTCGATGGGAGGTTAAAGATTCGAATCACGGAAGTCAATCAACTCGATGCGGGATCGGGCTTGCTAGCGTCGGCTTGTTCTCCTGTTGGATTTTCGCTTTCAGTTGAAGATTTTCGAATGAGAATCGCACCACTCTCTGTGACCTCATCCTGTTCGTAACCAAGGCGTGTGTAAAATCGGAGGGCTGCAGGGTTTGTTCGAAAGACGTTCAACCGAATCGGAACATCGAGGTTGCCCGCCCGTGTCTCCAAGATGTGCATCACCTCGGTGCCAATTCCTTGGTCTTGAAATTGGGAGCGTAAGCCAAGATTTATCACGAAAAGGTGTTTTGGGTCGGATCTCAGTTGTGTTTGGAGATAGCCAACCTGCACTCCTCCAAACTCGATGATTTCGAAGTCTGATTCTGTCCAATCAGTCTCGAAGTTCTGAGATTGCCAGTCGTCGTCCCATCCCCAGATCTGCTCAATGTGATTTCGGAATAGCTCTTCGTAGAGAGAAAAGGTTGCCTCCCGGTCCGAAGTCTCTGCTGGACGTAGGCATGTCACAATTTTTGAGGAGAACAGTATTGGTTTATCCATCCGCATATCGTTTTCACGCGATGGGCGGCATTCAAATCGGGCCAAGGGTGCCGCTGGAGCGCCCTTGTGTCAATGGATCTGCGCTTTTGTTCCACCTGGGCAAATGATTCATCCATCCAAACGTTTCGGTGATCCGAGGCATCTGATAGGCCGCTCGCATATCGGATGCTTTGGACACCTGAAACATCCCGTTTGAGGGCGCAGCGACCGCTTTCCCCGCCCTCCACCAAAATTGCCTGGCAACTTTTCTACGGAGGGTGTGAGCGGCGGCGAACCTCAAATGGTTCGCGGATCAACGATCTCGCCTTCCCGATCCAGCACACAACCCGCGTGCTTCACATCTCCAAGGTCAATCCCAATCGTCCGCTCAGGAACTGCGGAGGGTTGAGTCCGTGTCGCTTGCTTCTTCTTCGATGAGGTTTTCGTCTTCATAGGCAGTCAGGTTATCACAATGCGCCTCCGCACTCCCCGCTGCCTTCTCATCTAATCTTGTTCTGCTTTTGTTTCGATTGGCTTCTCATGAGCGAGAACTAGCAAAGCACACATAGCCCTTCTGTCTCTCGATGCTAATCGCATGGGTCCTGTTGCGGTCACGTCCGATCACATACACGCCTGATTGTGGCTGAAACTTCTCAGGGATAAGGTCATCCAGCGAGCTCAGATCAGGTCTTGCTGATTCGCTCCAATCATAGTCGTAGTGTTCGGGCCATTCCTTCCGCTTTGATTCGTGAAAGCGCTTCAAGCCTGTGATCAACTCATCGGTGCCACTCGCGTCGACTAGATAAATATCGACGCTGCCACCATCGCCGTGCCAGCCACCATACGAACTCGCCGTGTAACCGGCAATCACACGGATATTCGGATTCAGGTGCTTCATGGCCTGAGATAGCTCGCTAGGGGACAATTCACGCTGCTCCACGGTGGAGCCTGAACCACTCCAAAAGCTCCAAAGTAGGATGCCCCACAGAGCCAAGCCAATGACAGAAAGTGTGGCGGCGCTCCAAATAGCAATCTTGACGGGGCGCTTCATTTTTTGAGCAGAACGTCAAAGGACACAGGACCCCTGACCGGGGGCGCGGCTTCGACTGCGGGTTGGGGTTGTAGTGTGCATGACGGCTAGAACTCGCGGCGGGTCAGGGGTTCTGTGCTCCGCCTTGTTGTGCCTTGGTTTCCGTTCTTGGGCGGGTGTAGCCGAGAATCTTGAAGGAATCGTCACCCTCTTCAAACGTTGCTCGCTCTGCAGTCAATACGTCTCGAATCTCGTCCGAATGATCCAGGAGTCGAGCCTGCACAAGACGGCCCATCTGACGGCGCTCGCACCGTTCGATCTCGACCCACTCCATAAACTTCAGCTCCTCTGGGCCTCCCGACGCCTCTACGTAATTCGGATGGGGCTGCCACATGCCGACCTGCCAGCGGGTCGGTTCATCCCTGTCGATCCACTTGATCCGCTTGTTGCAGGGGAACTGCTCGATCAATCCAAGTAGTGTCCTCCACTTGGTGTTGCTGGAAACGCTGCAAAGACCTTCGCGCTCGGCCAACCGGATAGCTTTGTCAGGCGATCTCATTTCTTGGCACAACGTCGAAGTGGTGGCACCCGCTACCGGGAGCGCCACTCCAACTCAGGGTAAAGGGTTCTCATCAGGGTTCAATCTCCGAA
>CAXBNA010000245.1:0-8793 GCA_963976915.1 uncultured Verrucomicrobiales bacterium | reverse complement strand
CCGTCGATATTGGCGCGCCTGGAGTGGCGATTTTAAGCACCTCTCCGGCAGGCAGCTATCGAGTCTTGAGCGGGACCTCCATGGCCACGCCCCATGTGGCTGGCGCGGCCGCACTGTTGTGGGCACACTTCACCGAGTATTCATCCCGGGAAATCAGGGATCTTATTCTAGACCACGCTGAACCTGTTCCTGATCTTGATGGCAGCTCGGTAACGGGGGGCGTTCTTGCTCTGAGCAAGGTCTTTGGCGATCTCGGAGACTTGCGGCCCCCTTCCTACAGATCCCCTGCGTTGGCCGCTGGTGCGGACCACTTCCTCTACGTCCGACCTGACGGGAAAGTTCTGCAATGGGGTGGTGGCAGGTCCGTGGCAGAATTGATCATCGGAGTATCTGACGTGCTCCAGGTGGCGGCAGGCAATCGCGTTTCTGGGTCCACGGATGGTGGCTGGAATAATGTCGGTTCTTTAAGCGTGGCCCTCAAGCGGGATGGCACTGTCTGGTACTGGTATGATTATGGAAGCCCTGTCCCGATGGCAGGCATGGCAGACATCGTTGAGATCTCCCTCGGCAAGGCCCAGGTGCTCGCGAGGCGCGCCGATGGAAGTGTTTGGACTTGGGGCCGAAGCTATATCGCCGAGGGCCTGGGTGACGGAGCGACAACCCAGACGAGCGTCGCCATCCAGGTATCCGGGATCACCGATGCCGTGGCCCTTTCTGCCGGCCAATCGCACAACCTGGTTCTTCGCGGCAATGGCTCCGTGCTTGCCTGGGGCTACAATCGTTCCGGCCAACTCGGTGATGGAACCACAACGAACCGGAAAACGCCGGTCGCTGTGAGCAGCCTGAGCCACGTCAAGTCCATCGCGGCTGGAAGCGGGGCGCTCGTTTACAGGGAAAACGGCAGCTACACCAGCACCGCGAATCAGAGCCTCGCAGTGCGCACGGATGGTACGGTTTACAGTTGGGGGTACAACCGCTACGGAGAGCTTGGCTATTCCTGGCCCAGTGAGCAAGTGACCCCCAAACAAGTGCCCGGCTTGTCTGGCATCCACTCAGCAGCGGCCGGCCTCTGGTCAAGCTACGCCATTGGCAAAGATGGGCGTGTCCACGCATTTGGCTGGAATGGTTTTGGTCAGCTTGGCCTCGGCGATGTCGTCCTTCGAAAAACACCGACATTGCTGCCGGATCTACAGAACGTCGTTGATGTCACTGCCGGGGAGCGTATTGCGGGTGCTCTGCTTGAGGACGGATCAGTCTGGGTGTGGGGAATGACGGATCAGGGCGCTTTGGGAAATGGAATCATCCCTCAGAAGACCTACCGCCCCGTGGATCCAGGTCTCACAGACATCGTCGCGATTGGTGCAGGATATCAAGGAAGCGCGTTTGTCGATTCTGAAGGGCATGTATGGGAAACCGGAAGTACGTTAAGCGATGAGCTTTACAATCCCTTTGTCACCGGCGCCTCGACGCTCAACCGGCCACAACGGACAAGCTATGACGGCGTTCGGTTCGCCCCGAGCCGCGACAACAATGTGCAGTATGAACTTCTGGAGGATGGACGAGTCCGCTTCGCAGGCAGCTCCTCTTTCGTGCCCAACCTCAGTTCCGTCGAAATGATGGACAGCAGAGGATGGGCTGGCGCTGCAATCAGAACAAACGGTGCGCTTCTGACTTGGGGACAGAATGGCATTGGCAATGACTATGGACAGCTGGGAGACGGCACAACGACTTCGAGGCCTGATGCGCGCGTTGTCGCAGGTCTGCCGTCGATGAAGACGGTCGCGGTTGGCAACTATCACATGGTGGCGGCGGCTGCAGATGGCAGGGTCTACTGCTGGGGTCGCGGGACATCCGGCCAGTTGGGCCATGGCAGCTCATCGAGTAGTCCCACTCCCGTGCAAGTGTCCGGAATGAGTGGGGAAGATATCATCGCCGTCGGTGCAGGAGACACTCACAGCCTCGCCCTCTCCGTCACGGGGGTCGTCTACGCGTGGGGTAGCGGAACAACCAATGGCTTGCTGACCAACATCAATTCACCCAGCATCCTGACCTTTCCGGAGCCAATCATGGATATTTCCTGCGGCTTCGCACATTCCCTGGCCGTCGGAGTTTCCGGGAAAGTCTACTCATGGGGTTACAATTCGAACTGTCAGCTCGGCAATGGAACGATCAACTATTCGAACGCGCCGACCGAGGTGAGCCTCATCAGCAACGCGGTTGCGGTATCTGCGGACAAGGACCATTCCATCGCACTCCTGGCAGACTCGACCGTTCGTTGTTGGGGTAGCAACATCGTGGGACAGGTCGGGGATGGCAATTCGCGCCGTGAGAGGCCGTTCCAGGTGATCACGCCCCAAGGAAGCACCCAAACGCGGACCTTGGATTTCGCTGCGGCCACGGAGCTAAACTGGAGCACCTCGCATTTCTCGGAGTCTCAATTGAAGAATCCCGAAGTTTCAGGTTTGGATGCGGATCCGGATGGCGATGGTTTGAGCAACATCATCGAATACGCGGTTGGGTCAGATCCGCTGGGGACTGATGACTCTTCGGACTACATCAGGTTCGGGGTCGAGCCCATGCCAACCGACACGGGCGTTGTTGGGGTGGCGGATGCGAGCGCTCCCAAGCACGCCTTCATCGAACTTCGCCGCAGTTTTGATGTGGGTGATGTCATCGTCAGCGCAGAGGGTTCGACGAATCTTGAGGATTGGTATGGCGAACGTGAAGGTTGGATCATCAAGACCAACGAAAGCCGAAACTCGATCAAGTTCTTCTTCTCAGGCAAAATGAGTGACCATCCCGGAATCTTCCTTCGACTGAAATTCGAATTGGCAAACTGAGCAAAAAAGGGCTGGGCGAGCTTTCGAAGAAATCTTGGATCTTGAACTTTCGGAGTCGGTTCCGAAAGTTCAAGGTCGGGAAGCAACTCGGTCAACCTGAAGTGGAGTTGCAAACCCTTCGAGGGTCCTGTTCGAGCGGCTACTTCACATCCATCCCCTCCGGTGCCAACGCAACCGGCCGATTGTGATCGAGGTGCTCGCGACAGATGGTGAAGAAGGTGTCGTGATCTTGGGCGCGGCGGATGTCGTGGAGAAACTCCGGGCTGACGCCGACGGCGATGTAGATGAGGTACTTTTTCATCCGGGTGACACGACCTTTCTCCGGGGCAGCGGGGTCGGTGATCTCGTCGTAGAGGGCCTGGATGTAGTTCTGCACATCGCGGCCGGTGGGTGCGAACACGGATTCGCCCCGATATTGCTGGCGGATCTGGTCGAAGAGCCAGGGATTCCGGATGGCTCCGCGACCGAGCATGAGGCCGTGGGCGAGGGTTTGCTGCATGACGGCGACGGCATCGGTGACGGTGGAGATGCCGCCATTGGCGAGAACCGGGCAAGGCAGGACCTCCGCAGCGCGAGCGATGTAGTCGTAGTGGACTTCGCTGCGGTAGCCTTCAGCCACCGTTCGACCGTGAACGGAGAGGAGATCGATTTGGTGCTTGGCGAAGATGGGCAGCAACGCCTCGAAGACGGCAGGGTCATCGAAACCAATGCGGGTTTTCACGGTGAAGGGAATGTCGGTGATGGCCTGACGCATCGAGCCAAGGATGGCATCGACGCGATGCGGCTCACGCAGCAGGCCTCCACCCGCACACTTTTTGTATACGACTGGTGCGGGGCAGCCGAGGTTGAGATCGATCCCGGCGACGGGGTACTCGTCTTGGAGGAGGCGTGAAAGGCGAGTGAGGTCAGGAATGCTATTGCCGATGAACTGCGCGATGACGGGTCGGCCAGTCGGGTTTTCAGTCACGGAGCGGAGGATGTAGCGGCTGAGATGGGAACCGGGGGACACGCGGAAGTACTCGGTGACGTAAACGTCGGGACCACCATAGCGGCGCATGAGATTCCAGAAGGGCCAGTCGGTGACCTCCTGCATCGGCGCGAGCGCGAGCAAGGGCACCTCTCGCCCGGGACGGAGCATGTCGCGGAGCTCGGCTCGGCAGTCGGCTTTTGGAGCAGCGATCAAGGTTCGATGACGGCGGGGAAAACAATTCGGAAATCCGAGAACTCGGCATGCTGGGGCTTCGTGGGCGCCCACTCCTTGCCGCTGCCACCGTAGAAGGTGTTGAAGAGCAGGCTGTCAACGCCGTAGTCAAAGGTCGCGCGCCACTCGAGGTCGGTCTTTTCGACCACGAGCTGAGGTTCGGAATCGGACGCCAATTTCACCCAGACACGCAGCTGGCCATCGCGCTCTTCGAGGGTGTTCATGACGACTTGGAGGCGGATCTGAATGGGCTCGCCACGTGGAAAACGGAAGTCTTCCGGGAATGGAATCTGGTCGCCGTATTTGTCCGGCTGGTTCATGTGGTAGAGGTACGCCTCCGCATGACCATCGGCCCGCCACATCAGACGGGCGGAAAAACCATCGAGGCCGGTGACCTTGTCGCCACCCGTGATGGTCTCGGGACCCCCGCAGAGACCCGGCAGCTTGCCGCCTTTCACAAAGTCGAAGTCCTCATCAAAGCGGAGGGTGTAGTGGACCTCGCCGGACTCCTGCCGCTTGAAGGGAAATCGCCACCCGGCACCGCTTTTGTTGGAGCCGACTCCTTTGGGCGGGTAGAGAATACGGAGAGCAGCGGTCCCTTCGCGCTCGACGAGTTCGACCCGGCCTTCGGCGATGCCGTCTTCATAAGAGCAACCCGGCCAATCGTCCTTCCACGCAGCGTCCATGTAGAGACCACTGGGGAGGCTGAGCGGGATGCGGAGTTCCTCAGCATGACTCATCTGAAGGGCCGCCGTGATGGGAATAAGGGCGAGGAGTAGAGAGTGCCGCATGGCAGGAGTCTGGATGAATGACGAGGGGTCGGCAAGTAAGACGGACAGTCTTGTCCGTCATCGATAGATCAAACGACGACCCGTGACCCCACGAAGCCGGACAAGAATGGCCTCCCTACTTTTCGACCATCTCACTCGGTGGACGGCCGTGCCATGCCTTGAAGGCGCGGGAGAAGTGGGCGGGTGATTTGTAGCCGAGCTCGTGGGCGACGGCTTTCACTTGGGCATCGGCCTCCCGGAGCTTCAGCAAGGCCTCGTTCATGCGCAGCCGAGTCAGCGCTTGAAGGGGTGTTTCATGATCGTAGCGCTGGAACAAGCGCGTCATGTAGGCGGCGGAAAGACCAAGCTCGCGAGCGGCTTGTTCCACCGATGTCAGCCCCGGGTAGTGACGCACGAGATGATCTCGGCAGCGGAGGTAGGTCGTGTGGGCGGGATCATGACGCGTTGAGGGAGCCAGACGTTGCTCGGCGCACAGCACCAGGGCATGCTCCATCGCCGTGGCAGCGGCGTGGAGCCCAAACCGCGAAGCCTTCAGCGCGTGGTCGATGGTTTCCTCAAAGAGGCTCGCAATGTGGACCGGATCCCCCAGCCGAAAGAGGCTGCCTGCATGCAGCCGGAGCTCGTCGAGCAACCGCGTGATCCGAGGGCCACTGAAGTTGAAGAAAAACTTCACCATCGGCTCGGACGAGTCCGCCTGAATCAGGTGCGGCGTCTTCGGATCAAAGATGTAGGCGTGACCCGGACCGACTTCGTGAGATTCCCGACCGAGCCGGACGGTGCCCCTGCCCCTCCAGATCATCTCGATGGCGACGAAGGGAAAGTCGTGACGGTCAATGGCGAAATCGGGCGCGCACCACTCGCATCCCCCGCCGACAAGGCACAGGCGATGGTCGGAACGGGATTGCACCGCCCAATCCGCCACGAAAAACCGGCGCGTTCGAATGACTTGCTGGGAAAAGTAAGTCGCAGACTGTTGGATGATCGCCATGGGTGACTCTAACACGGCGCTCGGGACTCAAGTCAAGAATCGTCAATCGATTGGCAAGGATCTGAAGCTTTTGAAGCTGGTCATTCAGGAGCGAAGTGTCCAAGCTTTGCACTCCGTTGGAGTCAAGGCTTTAGCCGATCAGTCAAAACGTCCGCAGTCCATTGGACGTGTGGTGATCGCCTAAAGGCTCAACTCCAACGGCCGACCCAACCCAACCATGTCCGATTCAACCTCCATCTCGACGGCGGATCTCGCCGTTCTGATCGTCTATCTCGCAGGAACGACGGCGCTCGGTCTCTGGATTGGCCGAAAGAACACGTCAGCGGAGCAATTCACCTCGGCGAGCGGCAAACTTCCCGGATGGGCGGTGGGTCTGTCGATCTTCGGCACCTTTGTCAGCAGCATCAGCTTCCTGGCACTGCCGGGAAAGGCGTATGGCTCCAACTGGAATGCGTTTGTCTTCAGCCTCTCGATTCCACTCGCGGCCTGGGTGGCGGTGAAGTGGTTCGTGCCGTTCTACCGGAGTCGCGGTGAGGTGTCGGCTTATCATCACCTGGAAGCACGGTTTGGTGCCTGGGCACGGACGTATGCGGTCGGGTGCTACTTGCTGACGCAACTCGGACGCATGGGCACGATCACCTACCTTCTCGCGATCGCCCTGCAGCCCCTGCTTGGCTGGAGCCTCACGAGCATCATCCTGCTCGCGGGTGCCATCGTGCTGGTTTACAGCTTTGTTGGCGGGATTGAGGCGGTGATTTGGACGGACGCCTTGCAGAGCGTGGTGCTGATCGGCGGAGCGCTGGCCTGTGTGATCGTGCTTCTCATGGGCGTCGGAGACACGGGCGTGTTTTTTGAAGCGCCGATCTCTGAAAAGTTCAGCCTCGGCGACTACGGTTGGAGCTTTGCAGAACCGACCTTTTGGGTCGTGCTGATCTACGGGCTCTTCATCAACCTGCAAAACTTTGGCATCGACCAGAGCTACGTGCAGCGCTACGCCACCGCCAAATCGGAGAGCGAGGCAGTGAAGAGCGTCTGGCTGGGATCGCTGCTGTATGTGCCGATCTCTGCGCTGTTCCTGTTCATCGGCACGGCTTTGTTCGCCTACTACCGGACGCATTCGGATCTGATTCCGGCAGGCACCCCGGCGGACAAGGTTTTCCCTCTCTTCATCAAGCAGGGGCTGCCGGTGGGTGTGACCGGCCTGCTGGTGGCGGGCATCTTTGCAGCGGCCCAATCAACGTTGTCGAGTTCGGTCAATTGCGCGGCCACGCTGATTCACGGCGATCTCTACAAGCGCTACTTCCGTCCGCAGGCGAGTGGTCGCGAGTCTCTCTGGGTACTGCGGATTTCCACGCTTGTCTTCGGCGTCGCAGGAACGCTGGTCGCCTTCAAGATGATCGGGGCCGAGAGCGCACTCGACATCTGGTGGAAGATGGCCGGCATCTTTAGTGGTGGCATGCTCGGGCTGTTCCTGCTCGGCATGTTGGCGCGGAGCGCTTGTGGCGGAGCCGCTGCGTGGGGCGTCGCTCTCGGAGTCGCGCTGATCCTGTGGATGACGCTGTCGAAACTGGGCACCGATGTTCCAGAAGCATGGCGGAGCCCCTTCCATGATTACCTCGTGCCCGTGTTTGGCACCCTCACGATCCTCATCACGGGATTCCTCATCACCCTTCTCTTCCAATCCAAATCTGCCTCTGCCTCGAAATGAAAACGCCTCCCAAAACCGTGCTCCTCGTCGCCAGTGGCGACCTCCGTATCGCCGCCAACCAGCAGTGCTGGGCCGCGCAATCTGACATGGAAGCTGCGCTCGGCAAGGCGCTGAAGGCGGAGGGCTGGAAAGTGAAGCGCGCCCACAGCGTTGACCGTGCGAAAAAGCACGGCTTCATCGACTCGCAAAAGATGGGCATGGAGGTGTTTCGCGGAATCGATCCTGACGCGCCCGTGATCGTGGCGGAGGCGGTGTGGCAATACTCGCATCATGTGCTGGCGGGGCTGATGAAGCATCGGGGGCCGATCCTGACGGTGGCGAACTGGAGTGGAACATGGCCGGGCCTCGTCGGGCTTTTGAATCTCAATGCCTCGCTCACCAAAGCAGGCGTGAAGTATTCTTCGATTTGGAGCGAGAACTTCACGGACGCCTTTTTCAAGAAGGGCCTGAAGGAGTGGCTCACCACGGGCGAGATTGTGCACGATCAAAGCCATGTCCGTGAGCTGTCGATGCTCAAGATCCCTGATGAGGACGCGAAAATGGGTCGGAGCTTCGCGCGGCAGTTTCGTGAGAGGCAGTCCATCCTCGGCGTCTTCGATGAAGGCTGCATGGGCATGTTCAACGCCATTGTGCCCGATCATTTGCTCAACCCGACAGGGGCGTTCAAGGAGCGACTCAGCCAGTCCACCCTCTATGCTGCGATGCGCGAGGTGAACGATGCCGATGCGGAGGCGGTTTATGCGTGGCTGAAGCGGAAGGGCATGAAGTTCAATCTCGGTCCCAATCCAGCCACCGATCTCACCGAGGACCAAGTGCTCGACCAATGCCGGATGTATGTCGCTGCCGTGCGATTGGCGGATGAGTTTGGTTGCAGCGCCATTGGCATTCAGTACCAGCAGGGTCTCAAGGACCTCACGCCTGCGAGCGATCTCGTCGAGGGCATGCTCAACAATGTGGACCGGCCGCCGGTACTGTCCGCTGACGGCAAGCGTGTGTTGTTCGAAGGAGAAGCGCTCACCCACTTCAACGAGGTCGATGAGTGCGCCGGGCTCGACGGTGTGGTGACGAACGGACTTTGGCGTGAACTCGGCTTCGCGCCTGAGAACACCTTGCATGACCTGCGCTGGGGCCAGGATTACGAAGGTCGTTTCGTCTGGGTGCTGCTCATCAGTGGTGCCGCGCCTCCGGCCCACTTCATCGGCGGATGGAAGGGAGCGACGAGCGAGCGTCAACCGTCGATGTACTTCCGGCTCGGCGGTGGAACG
>CAXBNA010000244.1:0-8978 GCA_963976915.1 uncultured Verrucomicrobiales bacterium | reverse complement strand
GCGACAGGTGGAGTTCGACGAGGCATCTCAAACCGTGCGTCTTTGCAGGCCCGGAATGCTGCTCGATGTCGGCGGAATCGCCAAGGGCTACGCCGCAGATGCCGCCCTCAAGTCTCTTCGCGAAAGCGGGTTGCCCACGTCCCTCGTCACTGCGGGCGGCGACCTCGCCATAGGGGATCCGCCTCCGGCGTCTTCCGGATGGGCCATCTCGCTGCGCACCTCTGACGACGGAACGCCCGACGCATCCATTGAAGCCTCCCGCGCGGGAGTCTCGACGTCAGGGGATCTGCACCAGTTCGTTGAACTCGACGGAACACGCTATTCGCACATCGTCTCTCCCAAAACCGGACTCGGACTCTCGAACCGCGTCGCCTGCTCCGTCATCGCCCCGGATGCCACCACCAGCGATGCGATGGCCACGGCCTGCTGCGTCGCGGGCCATGAAAAGATGCTGGAGTGGACTGGGGAGACTCCAAGCCTGGAGGCACGGCTCGTTGAATGGGGCAAGGACGGCCCAGAAGTCCACCGTAGCCCCGGTTTCCCAAGGGCTTAGTGAGAAGTGGTGTCGCCCTGAACATACGCCAAGGCCTTTGAGTAGCTGGAGTTCGCCAGAAAGTGCTCCAATCGGGGAGGGAGCCCTCCACGCAGGCGTTGATGCTCCTCGGCAAGAGCCTCCGAGACACGCTTCAATTCTTCCAGATGCCCCGCTGAATCACGATCCCGCCACGCATGGTCAGCGATGACCTCGAGACGCCGAGTCAACAGTTCTTCCAGTCGCCGATACTCCGCGGAGTCCATCAGTAGGTCCGATCCACCAAGAGGGATGCCGCTCGTCTTGGCCGTGGCTTGTAGCCGTTCACGCTCGCGCGGATACGTTTGGCTTCGTCCACGCAGGCTTCCGCCTGCCGGAAGTCTCCCGATGCTTTGTAGACAGCGCCAAGGTTGATGTAAGTCTGCGAAAGATCACCGGGATCGATGCTGTCCCCCTTGAGGCTCTGCCGAATATTCAGGGCCAGCTCGTGCATTCTCTGGGCACGATCCACATCCATCAACTGGTAGTAAAGCACGCCCAAATTGTTGTACACCGACGCCACGCGAGAACTCTCCTCGCCGTCACAATGTTGGAAGCACTCCAAGGCATCATTGTAGTACTGCTCGGCCAAGTCGAAGTTGCGAAGATTCTTGTGGATCATCGCAAGGTTGTTCTTGATCGTCGCCACCTTGTCGGAGTTCTCCAAACCATTGGCTTCACTCACATCGAGGGCCTTCTGATAGAACTCACAGGCCTTGTCATTTTTCCCCCAGCGGTCATAGAGATGTGCCAAGAGGGAATAGATTCCGACAATCAGGTCGGGATCGACCTTCCGGAGCTCCTGAGCGCGGAAGAGCGCCTCGCGGTAGAGTCCTTCGGCTTTTCGGAAATCTCCCTCCTTCTGGCGCAGATCCGCCAGAACACTGATTTGCTCCACCAAATTCCCGACGCGGCTCCCATCATGGTACGCAGCCCTTCGAGCCTCTTCGACACTGCGAGAGGCGACGGAAATCTGGCGATCCAGTTGACTGTCCACGTGGTTTGAAGTTGACCCCGATCAGCGCAAATCACCGGCGGGATGGGGAAGAAAGGTAAACACTAATTGGCATCACGATACGACTGAGCCAACTCGGCCACTCGATCACGGGCTTGCTTCATCATGTCACGACTGACACCGGAGGCCTCATACCAATGGGTGTAGGCGTGATTGTCGAACATGATGTCAAACTGACCCACCAGACGCTCAAAGACCGCAGCGATACCGGTGTGATTGACCAATGCGAGGCCACTCGAGGCGAACCCTTCGGGAGCCGTTTCAGCATAGCCCAGCTTGACGCCGGTCGGGACATAGCTGGCAAAATTCAGATCCTTCCGAATCGCGGCCATGTTTTCCTCGACTTCTTTCGCGCGGACATCACCGCGGAAGAGCGCACATGCGGACAGGTAGACCCCGTTCTGCCAGTCAATCGCCGCCGTGAAGTTGTCTTCAGCAAAGGTCTCACGCGCCAAGTCTGGGAAATTGATCCGAACCTTCCCTTCCTGACCTTGCGTCCGCATGGGAGCGAACGATGCCGTGAGAAAGTGATTTCCGGGGAACGGGACGAGATTCGTAACGAACTCAGCGAGATCGGTATTGAGCTTTCCTGGAAACCGCAGGGAGGCCGTGACCGACGACATGATCAAGGCGATGATGTGGTTGAGGTCCATGTAGTTCGGCGAGCGGTTCAGCTTGCTCTTTGCAATCCGGAACAGCGCCTCGTTGTCGAGGATCACCGCTGAATCCGCATTGTCCAAAATACGCTGAAGCGTGAGAATGGCGTTGTAGGGCTCCACCGCGCTGTCCGAGATCAGGGGCGAAGGAGCCACCGAGAACGTGAAGATGCGTTTCTTCGGATACGCTGTGCGCAGACGCTCAAGGATCAATGATCCCAGTCCTGAACCAGAGCCACCACCGATGGAGTGAGTGAGAAGGAAGCCCTGCAGGCCTTTGGTCTTCTCGACCGCGGCGTCGATCACGTTCATGATCTGGTCAATGACCCGCTCGCCTTCCACATTGTAACCGCGCGCCCAGTTGTTGGCAGCACCGGGAACCTTCCGAACGATGCAACTTTCGTCAAAAAGCTGCGACATGTCACCGCCCTCGATCCGAGCGATCACACCCGGCTCAAGATCGACCAAGACCGCACGGGGCGTGTACTTGCCATCACGAATCCGGTGGAAGAAGACTTCCATGTTGGCATTGCCCGCGACCGCATCCGGGTCTTTGGGCATGCCCGACTCCGTCAGTCCGTGCTCACGCAGGACGAGACGCCAAAATTGATCGGCAATCTGATTGCCGCACTGCCCAACGTGAATGCTTAGAATCTCTCTCACGAATATTCCTCCAGTCTCTTGTAACTACGTTCTGATTTGTTCTTTCTCGTGAATCCAAAGATCATGCACGACGCCGATCCACCAAATCCTTGAGGCTAACCGATCCTCCACTCGCATCCGCCGACGAAGTTCCAGACGGCGCACTCAGCTCGGGCGCAGCCGACACCGCCGGTCCATCCTGAACCTTCGCTTTGGCACCGCTTTCTTCGGCCACCTGATAGCTTTGAATGAGTTCCTGAGCCGAAGCACGGAGAGCATCGATCTGCTCCTCGGACATTCCCTCATTGAGGTACCAGCTCGCAAAGGCTTTCCGCTGCCAGAGTTTGTCAAAGTTGTGGCAAATCCGATCCAACACGCGCGCGATCTCCGTGTTGTTGGCCAAAAGAACCATGCTCTTGCGATGCGAGATGCCCGATTGCTCGACGTAGCCGATCTTGAAGGCCGTCGGAATCCAGTAGGTAAGTGGAAGTTGCTCCCGCATTGCGGCAAGCGCAGCATCCGCCTGAGGCTTGTCCTCCATGATGCCGCGGTAGAGCACTGCCGTGCTCAAGAATCGGCCCTCCATGGGCGAACACTCCGCAAACACGGAGTCATTGTCGAAGAGGGAGCGAATCATCTCCTCGACGCCCATTTCCTCGAACTTACTCCGATCAGGCGGCGTCAGGGGTGCGAAGGCACACATCAAGAAGTGAAGCGACGGCTGGGGAACCAAGTTCGTCAACATCTCCCGAAGACTGATCTCCACGGTCAAGAAACCGCTGAATCGCATCGATGCCGTCAAACCCGCAAGCGCCTCCGTGATGAGCAAATTCAAGTCATCCACCGTCGGGCTCTCGATGTCCCACTTGCGGTGCGCAAGATCGAACAGCGCCTCATTGTCGAAGATCAAGCAGGCATCCGCCGAGCGCCGAAGAGTATTCAGGGCAAAGACCGTGTTGTAAGGCTCCGTTACCACCGACGACACCTGAGGTGAAGGAAGAACCGCGCAGCTGAGAACCGGGATCTCAGGAACCTTCTCCTTGATGGACTCAATCAACAACGAGCCAAAACCGGAACCGGAACCGCCACCCGTCGCGTGGATGACAATGATGCCCCCGACGTTGTCGCAGCGCTCGATTTCGTAATCCAACCGCTCCATCACCTCGGGAAGGATCTCGCGACCTGCACCAAGGTATCCGACCGCAAAATTGCCCCCTGCCCCCTCCGTGCGTGAGATGAGGTTGGCGGGATTGTAGAGAGAACCTGTCGTGGCTTTGATCTGATCGATGACGCTCGGCTCCAAATCCACCATGATGGCTCGTGGCACACAGCTCCCCTGGGAGGACTCACCCAAGCGAGAGAAGAAGGACGACCAGTTTCCGGCAGGCTCGCTTCCTGAAACACATTGTCCCGAAGAGGGATCGATGCCGTGCTCCTTGCAGAGAGTGATCCAAAACTGGGATGCGATTTGATTTCCCGCCTGCCCGATTGATATAACGATTGTGTTGTTGACCTTCATCTCGCGTTCCTAGTTAACCGTGATTTTTATTACAATTGATAAAACTTGCAACAATTGTTCTCAAAAATTTGATGCCCAAGCACCGAATCGACTCAACTCGACCATTTAACCGACAGTAGCGTCAAACCCCGAACAAAGCCTGAAGACCCTATTAATAGGACGTTAAGCCCTACGAATCCAAGGAAATTGTCATCGAGTGGACGCTTTTCCAACCCCATAATCCCAAATAGCCGCCAAATTAGACGAAGCGGAAATTTCCATAGCCACAACAAGATTTACGCCAGACCATCCTGTGCATCCAAAACTCTCAGTGTGGAGGCTTCACACGGTCCCTTCCAGCGACGATGACCGTTCCCTGCCATTGACGCCTCACCTTCTGGCTCTACAACAAGGTCGTACTCCAGCAACAACCAACGTCTCGTTATTCCGGGGTGCCCTCGGGCGCCTTGTCTCCGGCTCTAAACTCCTCGATCTCCTCCGGTGAAGGTAGGATCGCCTTCCTGATCATGACTGGGTCCAAATCCGTGGCGGCAGCATCCGACGAGTCTGCAGCGGAGGGCGGAGGCTCCCCCTTCTTGGGCGTCGACGGAGAATCGCCCTTTTTCTCACGAGATTTCTCCGACTCCACTTTTGCCACGTCGCCACCGCCCTTCCCTCCTTGTTTTACGCTCTTCGCGGCCACATCCATGGCGGCAACTCGTGAACCAGGCTTGGCCAATTCGGGCGACACAGGAGGGCTCTTCTCTGCATTCGACTTCGAATTCTCATCCTGGACCCCGCCGACTGGCTCTTGGGGTTCAGCTCCCGCAGCATCTGCATCGGGATTTGCGACCGACGCCACTTCTGCTTCTACCTCTGCACGAGGAGGAGCCTTTGCAAGACCTCCATCTCGGTCGGAAAGAAGCCACCATGCAAGTGCCCCCACCCCCAAAACGACCGCCACGGCGACCGCGCCAATCCCCATCCATCCGCCGCCGCCACTCCCGTAGTAGGCGTAGGTCTCCGGTTCCGATGACGCTTGGACCTCACTCCATTCATCGTCAAAGTCCGAAACGGCTCCAACGGATTCCATGTCTTCGATGGCAACCGACTCTCCTCGCAAGCGAGTCGCCAAGTCAGGCCCTTCTGGAGCCGACATCATTTCTTCAAACTTCGCCAAAAACTCCGCTGGAGACGGTGTCTTTCCCCGCGATCGCGCAAACGACAGGCACGACTTCACATACTCGGCCACCGGTCCCGGAACCATCTCGCTGAATTGCAAGTCGTCTCCCATTTGGCGGTCGCCCGTCATCAGGTAGGCCGTAAGGGCAACAAATGCACGATGCCGGAAATCCCTCTCGATCAGATGAATCTCCTCATCGTCGGACTCCTGGGGCCGATCCACGAGCAGGGGCTCATACAAACTGCGCATGGTCAGATGAGGGCGTAGTTTCACCAGAAACGGAGGCCATGCATCCAAACGCTTTTGCATCAGACGTTCATGTTCACGCGCCAGCGTAGGCCCTGGCTTGCCGACTTGAAGCAGGATGTTGGACGGATGGAGATCCACCCGGGGCACCCCGCATTCCACGGCCTGCTCCAGCCCGGCTGAAACCTGCTTCAAAAGCACAACAATCTCCTGAGGGTTCAGACTCACCCGTTCGGCCATCAGCCGACTCAATGTGAATCCAGCCTCCCGCTCCTCGGTCAAGAACGTCCAGTCAGGACTCTCCCAAACGCTGAGTGACCGCAGAATATTGGGGTGCCGCTCAGGACTGAAACGCCACATTTGCAGCGGCACGGCTTCGTAGAGCTCCTTGTTGACGATACGGGAAGGAGGCAACAGGTGAACGGAGATCTGCTGCCCGGTCTTGAGATTCGCAGCTGGGAACGAGAATGGATAGCGTCTTGCGTTCGCCTCGGCATCAACGCGAAACCCCCGACCCAAGATCGTTTCGATGGGGACACTTTCTAGCAGCAAATCCTGAAGCTGGGAGCGGGGCTGCACCTCCGGGGTGACGACCAACTGCTTTCGGGTGTTCCTCGCCTGAATGCTGCTCACCAGTGCGCTAAAAGCCTCACGCACGTCATCACGAACTTTCGTAATTGAGGTCGGAGCGTTTCCGCGGTCCGTGAGCGCCGTCCGGATCGTGATCCGCAGACTCATCGGCAGAGAGGTCAGAACCGAGAATGACTCCGGGCTCTGGCCCACATACGACTCCCCCGTCATTAGAAGGAACAGCAATCTCGCGACCTGAATCACCAAATCCCGATCCCCGTCTTCCGACGACTTCTTCTGCTCAGGCGCAGACAGCCCGTAGTCGAAGACCTTCAGATGAAGGAAGGTATCCTCAAGCGTGGAAACCAACACACGATCCAGCCGCATCCGAGCGACCAGCCGCTCGTATCGACCGGCGCGAAGCAAATCGTCCAACAACTGAAAGACCAACGACAATGCGGCGGCAGGCAAGAGCGCTCCGCGTCGGGCCACGTAGTCCTCTCCAAATTCACCATCGTTGAGATTGCTGACATAGTAGACCAGTCCATCGTCCTCCCCGACCTCGAGGATCCTCAAAAAAGTCGGTCCCCGGATCTCAGACGCCAGTTTTGCCCGCTCAAACGCCGAACGCTTGGCCTCCGCCGACAGCGCCCCACCACCCCGCAGCACATGCAATTCAACCAACCGTTGGATCCTTTGGTCGAACGCTAAAAACGTGACCTCGTCAGGAGACCGCAACAACTCAACGGGCTCGCCACTGGCTCGCCTCGCGATGTGCAGATTTCCAAACTTTTCGATCGAATCAAACATGGGTCAGTCCAAATGGACGCAGATGAAAGCAGTGACAGAAGGAACCAACGAGAAGGGCCCGTGAAGCAGATTACGTGTCAGCTTCACCTGCCCGTCTCATTGAATTCCAGAAAATATAAACAATTAACCTCAATATCACTGAAATTTCAATAATTTATGTTAATTTTAATATTTCGCTGAATACCAATGAGATCCCGCCCTCATCTCTTCCTGCGTTTCAACAAACATCAGCCATCGACCATGCCTTGAAGTCTGATCCTGTCATCTTCAGTCCAAGGGGATCCAGGCGCGGCAAGGGCGTCGCTCGCAGCCTGCCTCAGTTCCGTTTGGTCGACGGTCTCATCCGATGCCAGTTTTTCCCACAGGTCGATCAACGCCGGGTCTGGAAACCTCTCGTAGAGCAACCGCGACACCATCTCACGTGTTCGCTTATCCTCCGGCGGGTCCAGTTGCAGCCATTCCAGAAAGAGCCGGTATCGATTTCCGTGCCGCGGCAGAATGGATGTCGTTCCCATCAACAAAGCACTGTTCTCCTGCCAGGTCCCCTGCTTCACCTTTCGATGTTCCGTCACCAGGTCTGCCAATTCCTCTTGGTAGCTCTCCATCTGCTCTTCCCTCCAACTTAGGCCCTTGTCCTCAGCAATCCTCGAGTGCTCTGGAACCAGCCACGTCGTCAGAATCACAAGACAAATGCCAGTGAGGCTTCCGGCCAGGAAGAAAAGCCAACGGCTCCCATCGGCCTCCGGCGCAGGCATCTGCCGAGTGGGTTCTGGAATCGACTCCGACGCGGGGGGCCGCAAATCTTCAGTAAGAGTCGGCGGAGGCTCCACGGGGGGAGCCTGACGCTCACGAACCACCTCCATCGCCAAATCCCACCACGCTGGCGGCACAACGGCCCTAAACATCTGAGTCCCTTCGATCCCGACACCGATGTGATCCAGAAGATGTCGCAAGGCCCGCACCTCGTCAGCAGACTCCCACGTCCACCGGGAACGCGCCTTTCGCAGCCGCTCATTCCACATCCGGCGCTGCTCCGAGGTTGCGGTTCTTACGATCTTTCCGACGGCCAGCCAAAGTTCGGCATCCCGCAGACTGTCCGCCTGATCGTCGGTGACGCTGGGACGAACGATCTCCATCAACTGCTCCGCCCTTGAGTGCTTCACCACCGCCAGCGAGGTGCACAAGGCAAGCATCAACTCCGTCACGGCCTCACCCTCCAAGCGAGTGTGAGCCGCGATCATCGCCTCGGCCAACCGATTCAAATTCTCCAACTCGCCGCTGATGGCCCAATGCGACGCCACGATGCACGTCATTCCAGAGTGACCTTCAGACAACTCAATGATCATGTCAGGAACCCGGGCCAACGAGGTCAGGGTCTCCTCATCGTTCTCGAAGAGATCCGCCAAGAACTCGCTCGCCAACCCAGCCCACTCGGGCTTCGAGAACGACAGGGCACAGAAATCATCGAAGGCCTTGCGTATCCCCTTTCCTCTCCGCTGAGCCTCAATCAAGTGACGCTGCAACACCCGAACCTCCGGCGGCAGATGCCCCGGTGGATTCGCGCTGCGCTCCGCATCTGCGGCATCGCTTGGAGTTGCATCGCCCATTCGTAATCAAAACATGGAGCAATCCGCAGCCAGATGCAATCCATCCTCCTCGATCATCGCCCCCGATTGAAACAATCAAGCGCGTCCGCCCTGGTCGCTGAAACGAAAATCATTTGCAAATCACGCGGGTTAACGCCCGTTACCAGCCCCTTGTCCAACCCCCTCAAACTTCATCCAATG
>CAXBNA010000243.1:0-9088 GCA_963976915.1 uncultured Verrucomicrobiales bacterium | reverse complement strand
ACGGTCTCGTCCGTCTCCAGCATCGCCACCTCCAAGATTTCTCCATTCGTCGAGACAATCTGCGTGATGCTTTCCCGGAAGCTCTCATTGATCTCCTGGTTCTGCACCTGGCTCACCGTCTCCCGCACCCATCGAATCCCACGACCGACCCACACGCCCGTCTCATCCACAAACCGCCACGCCAAAATCCCCGTGATCATCCCCACCACAACGATGGTCACCAAAACCCACATGAAGCAACCACACCCCTTCTTCTTCGGGACGGTTTCTTCCATGGACGTTTGATCGACAGCCTCAGACATCCCGAAAACTAAGCCCGGATGCAAATGGGCACAAGCACGGGAGGCGGTTCACCAATCGCCATGGAAGGTCGTATTGACCGAACAAGTCCACTTCGGTACGCTTCATCTGAACATGCGCGAGAGGATCAAATTCAGGATCATCCCTTCTAAATACGATCCCCTCAATGAGTGGTGCGCGCGTATCTCACCCACTCTTGCTTGTACGGAATGGCTATTGATCGTGTCATCGACCCTCGCTCCAACCTGTCTTCAATTTCATTCGGAGGCGGAATTCAGCCTGGCTTTTGTCGGAATACCCTCGACCGCGCTGGTCCTATTCATCATTGGCATCCGAGGGTTGGTCAGCGGCAGTTGTCGAACCTTGGGCAGCCTGATCTTGACCGCAACAAACGGACTCCTCCTTGCTCTTCACCTGCTGGGTTTGTCACGGACCGATTTCGAAGATGTTCACCTCCCGTCTGTTTAGCTCACCCAAGCACCGGCTTCACCACACCAGCGCGCCGGGTCCGCACTTCACCGTCGACGCTAATGGTTGATGCCTGGGAGGTTCAATAGTGTCAGGGGGGATGGGGGATGGTGCATGTGGACGCCATACCGCTGGCTATTCGCCCCGCTTCTCAACATCCACATGCGCGAGCAACCACGTACGACCCAGCGTCGAGAGCAGAATCAGGGCGCATAGGGCAACAAGAGCCACGGGCTGATGCTCGGCCAAGCGCACTACTAGAGCCACGCAAGCAACCGCCGCCGCCAAAGCACCCGCCCCCGTGATCCAGCGATGCCCTGCGTTTTGATGGAAAGCCAACCCAGAGACGACTGCGAACGTGAACAAAAAGGCCAGACTCGCAGCCTCAACCAAGGAAGACAACGTTCCCAGTACTGCAAGCACGGCGGCCAGCGCCCCCAACCCAATCACGGCGCGGTCCGGCACCCCTGCCTGATTGTGGTGGTCCACCGCCGAGGGCAATTCCCCAGACTTCGCCACTTCATGCGCCAGTCGAGCCGTGGCGAACAGAGTCGAATTGATCGCCGAACCAGTGGAAGCCGCAGCCGCCACCGTGACACCGATCAATCCGACCATCCCCAGCGCCGCCTTGCCCGCCACCGCCAAAGCCACCTCCTTGTGCTTCACCACCTCGTCTGCACCCACCAGCATCGCGGTCCCCAACGCCACCAGCACGTACACCCCAATCACCACGAGGATGGAGGAGAGGACCACCGCCTTCAGTGTTTTCTTGGGATCTTCGATGTCATCGTAGTCATACGTCAGCAGTTGAAAACCCTCGAACGCCATGAACACCGAAGCGGCCCCAAAAATCGCCGCCATCGGCCCGGAATCTTCGACCCCCTTGGACAACATCGAGGAATCCCATTGGTATAGCCCCCACCCGGCCAGCCCCACCAGCACCACAAGCTTGAACCATACAAGCAGCACCTCCACGCCGCCAGACTCACCTACGCCCCGCAGGTTGAGACCGATGAAGAGAGCCAGGATCGCCACAGCCGCTGCCCTTGCAAACCACGGGCCGAGGTCAACCACGTGCCCCAAATACTCACCAAACGTAAATGCATAGACCGCATTGGTGAGCACGTAACCGATGATCAGCACCCAGGAGAGACTGCCCGCAAAGCCCAGCGCATTGATCTTTCTGAGAAACGTGAACGCGCCCCCGCCCTCACCATAGAGCGCCGCCAACTGCACATAGCTGTAGCCCGCCGCGAGTGCCACGATGCCCGCCGTCACGAAACTCAGCCACGCCCAAGGTCCAGCAATCTCGATCACCACGCCAAGCGTGGAAAAAATGCCGCCGCCGACCATGCCGCCAACCGACATCGACCAAGTTTGGCTGAATCCCATTTTGGTTTTAGATGAACTCATAGAAACTGGGGTACGACGTGGAACGTCGCTGTTCCTCCGGCAAAAGCCAGATCTGAGTCCTAGCACCAAGCCACATGCCATCTCGATAGCGTCGCCAAGCAACACAGGCCGGATACAGCCACTGGACGGACCTACCCCAAGACCGGCTTCACCACATGCCCGGCGACACCCGTGAGCCGCATTCGCAGCCCCTGGAACTTCACCGACAGACGCTCATGGTCGATGCCGAGAAGGTGCAGCAGTGTCGCGTGGAAGTCGTGCACGTGAACGCCATCTCTGGCGATGTTGTAGCCAAACTCGCAGGTCTCACCGTGCGTGTAGCCCGCTTTGACTCCACCTCCCGCCATCCAGGTCGTGAAGCAGCGAGGGTGATGATCGCGGCCGTAATTCGACTCGGTCAACTTGCCTTGGGAGTAGTTGGTCCGGCCAAACTCGCCTCCCCAAATCACCAATGTGTCTTCCAAGAGTCCGCGCATTTTCAGATCCTTCAGCAGCGCTGCACAGGGCTGATCCACATCGCCACATTGATTCTTCATGCCGCTGGGCACTCCGCCGTGGTGATCCCATCCCTGGTGGTAGAGTTGCACAAAACGCACCCCACGCTCCACGAGTCGGCGCGCCTGAAGACAGTTCGCCGCGAAGGTGCCAGGCGTTTTCACCTTGGGCCCATAGAGATTCAGAATCTCCTCCGGCTCCGATGACAGATCGCTCACCTCCGGCACGGACGCCTGCATCCGATACGCCATCTCGTACTGCGCGATCCGCGAATCCAACTCGGGATCGCCTGCGATCATGGGGGATGCTTGCTGAAGGTCCGCCAAACCATCCAGCAGATCCCGCCGGTTCTCCCGCGAGACGCCAGGAGGATTTGACAGGTAGAGCACCGGCTCGCCCCCGGCTCGGAACTGCACTCCCTGATGCTGGGTCGGCAGAAAACCACTGCCCCAGAGCCGTTGGTAAAGCGGCTGCCCCCTGCGATCCTTCGTCACCATCACCACGAACGAAGGCAGATTGTCGTTCAGACTCCCCAGCCCATAACTCATCCAGGCTCCAAAACTCGGCCTCCCTGACAGCTGCGACCCCGTCTGGAGCATCGTGATCGCCGGATCGTGATTGATCGCCTCCGTGAACATCGACTTCACAAAACACAGGTCATCCACCATCCCAGCTGTGTGAGGCAGCAATTCGCTAACCCACGCCCCCGAGTCTCCGTGCTGTGCGAAGTTAAACACACTCTTCGCGAGAGGAAGACTCGCCTGGTTCGCCGACATGCCTGTCAACCGCTGTCCCTTCCGGACCGAGTCCGGCAAGTTCTGACCGTGCATCTTGGCCAGCATCCGTTTGTAGTCGAAGCTCTCCAATTGCGAAGGACCGCCACTCATGAACAGGTAGATCACCCGTTTGGCCTTGGGAGCCAAATGAGGGGCACCCAGCACCCCTCCGGCATCTGAGGCCGAGGCATCGCTTTGCAGCAGGTGCGAGAGCGCCACCCCACCCAAACCCATGCCTGAACGTCGCAACCAGTCGCGGCGAGTCGTGGCCGACATGGGACCAGTGCAGAGAGAATTCGAAGGAACAGTCATGATTCTCAAAACTAAATCTGGTTCACAAACTCGAAATGGCTCATCAGCGCCTGGATCACCGCAGTCAGAGCGGCCACCTCGGGTGCCGAAAGCGTGGCGTCCGCCTCCCTGGCACCCACCCCAAGCAGGTCAGCAGCCGACTTCGCATCCTTTTGGAAATGCGCCATCTGCGCCGAATGAAGTCGCCTCAAAGCCACCAGTTCATCTCGGCTTGGCTCACGTCCCAACACCTTGAAGAAAGCTTGTCTCAGCAAATCCTCATCCTCACCGACCCTGCGGCTCTGCTTTAGGCCTGCCTTACCGTTCGCCTTCAACAAGCTCTCCGCCGTCACCCGAGCCGCTTCCACAAACTGAGGATCATTGAGCAGCACCAATGCCTGCAATGGCGTCGTCGTCGATTCACGGCTCGCCGTGCACACCTCCCGACTCGGCGCATCAAAGAGTGACATCGACGGCGGCGGCAGCGTGCGCTTCCAGAACGTGTAAAGACTTCGGCGATACAACTTCTCCCCTTTGTCCTCAGCGTAACCGCCACCTGCCACACCAGACTCCTCCCACAGCCGTGCCGGCTGATATGGCTTCACACTCGGACCACCGATCAATGGGTGCATCAAACCCGACACGGCCAAAGCCTGATCGCGAATCGCCTCGGCCGCCAACCGATGGCGCGGCCCACGCGCCAGCTTCGTGTTGTGGGGATCCTCGGTGATGAGTGCTATTGGAGCCGATGAGGACTGCCGGTACGTCCGAGACATCACAATCGCCTTATGCAGAGCCTTTAGGTCCCAGCCGCTGTCCATCAGTCTCCGGGCCAACCAATCCAACAACTCGGGATGCGTCGGCGGCTGACCTTGATTCCCGAAGTCGTTGGGCGTCGCCACCAGTCCCTTTCCAAAATGACTCTTCCACACGCGATTCGCGGCCACCCTCGCCGTCAGTGGATGCGCCGGGTCGGTCAACCACTGCGCCAATCCCAACCGGTTCTGTGGCCAGGCCTCATTCCAGCGCAGAATGCTCTCGGGCACTTGACGCCCCACGGCCTCGCCGCGCGCATCGTATTGCCCGCGCTCCAGCACAAAGGTCGGACGTGGGCTGTCCAACTCCGACATCACTGCAATCTCAGGCACCGCATCGACCAAGGCTCCTTCTTGATCACGAAGTCGCTTCAGTTCGCCACGAATCTCGTTCGCCGAAGGTGAGTGTCGGGCGATGAAATGCTCGAAAAGCGACTCGTCAGTCAGGGCTGCCTTTGTTTCAGCCAACCTGGCCACTTCGACAGGCGACAACTCCAAGTCATACACCGACAAATCATCCACCAACCCATCTCGAAACCCCAAGTCCCGGAAACGGGCGGCAAGCGCGAGCTCCTGCTTTTCAGGAGACGAATCTCCCCACGATTTGTGGTGACGAATGTCCTTGAAGAGATTGTCCCGTAGAACCTCCACCTCACAAGCCTTCCCGTTGATGTAGAGACTCACTCCTGCGGCCCGGCTTGAACCATCGTAGGTCACCGCCACATGCGCCCACTCGCCTTTGGGCATCACTTCCTTGGCACGCACCCGAATCGCATTGCCTGGCCAAAAGTGGATCAAGCTAAACATCGGCCTCTCTTCGTCGAGTTGAAGCTCATAACCCCGGCTCGCCGCATCACTCTCCGCCACACAACGATGGAGAACGACACAACGCTCTCTCAAAGAGTCTGCTTTGAGCCAGATCGAAAAACTGAAGGGATAATACCGCCCGAAATTGCCAATTCCCGGCCCAAAGGTCATCGCCATGTCTCCGTCGAATCTGACCGCCTTCCCAGTCCGCCCTTCCACCCATTCGGCATCCTTGGGCAAGGCCGCACGCGCCTGTTTCCCCACGGCGTCGGCAAACCCCTTGTCATCTTTTTCATCAAATCCAAATGCCGCCACGGGTTGAGGAACCTTCACGTCCTCTGGTTTCCAAGCCCCCTTCCAATGAGAGAAGTTCTCTTTCTGTGCGACCACCACTTCGGCGAGACCCGTCACCGTGTCTTCAATCAGCCGACTCAACGCTCGGTGTTTCGCTTCGTTGTCCTGTGCGTAAAGCAGAAGCGACGGTGTCGGTGTCGCATTGGTGAAATGGGCGTACAAGCCGCTCTCGTCAATGCTGTTGAAGAAAGCTGTCAATCCGTAGTAGTCGCGCTGTCCAACCGGATCGAATTTGTGATCGTGACATCGAGCGCACTCCAACGTGAGTCCCATGAACGCCGTTCCCATGGTATGCACGCGGTCAGAGGCATACTCGACTCGGAACTCCTCCTCAATGCTCCCGCCCTCGTTCGTCTGCCGATGATGCCGATTGAAGGCTGTCGCCAGCACCTGATCGCGCGTTGGCTCTGGCAGAAGATCCCCCGCCACCTGCCAGGTGACGAACTGATCATACGGAAGGTTGTCGTTGAATGCCCGGATCACCCAGTCCCGCCAGGGCGACATGTCTCGCACACGATCCGACTGATACCCATAGGTGTCCGCAAAACGAGACAGGTCCATCCATTCCACCGCCATCCACTCCCCATAGCGTTCAGAAGCGAGCAATCGATCCACCAGTGATTCATAGGCAGTGGGATTTGTGTCGGCCACAAAGGCCTTCACCTCCTCCGGAGTCGGAGGCAAGCCTGTGAGGTCGAAACTCAAACGCCTTATCAACGTCGTCTTCGAGGCTTCTGGTTGAAGGTCGAGTCCTTCGTCCTCCAACGCATGTAGAACAAAGGCATCGACGGGGTCATCATCTGACTCAGGCACCGCCACTACCTCCGGCACTGGAATGAACGACCAGTGCGGTTCATAAACCGCGCCCTCCTCAATCCATCGCTTGATCAGATCTTTCTCTGCGGTCGTCATCTCCATTTTGCTCTCCGGCGGAGGCATAATGTCATCAGGATCCGACGAGAAAATCCGACTGACCGCCTCGCTCTTCGATGGCTGACCTGGGACGATGGCACCCGCCTCCAGCGCATCCCCCCGGACGTCCAAACGCAAATCCCCTTTGCGCCCGTGGCTATCCAAACCATGACAGGCAAAACACTTCTCACTCAGCACAGGCCGCACATCCCGATTGAACGAAAGCGCGTGTTGCGCTCCCTGAGCGGCACCGCCCCAAATCCATGCACACCCCATCACGGCGACGAGGTTTGTCAGTGCTCGCAGGCTTCGCGGGCGACGATCATGAGTGCAATGAATCACGGGATAAATACGACTTCGACGCTCGACCTTTCACTTGGTTTTTTGTGTCTTATCATCGGCATGCCCTCTGAATCGGAGGATTCCATGGCGTGATATCGAAACTCACCCACTACAGATCCCGTGTCTGATCAGGCGACATTGCATACACCACATCCAACGCTTTTGGATTGATCGCTCCCGCTAAGAACTCATCCACCGCTTCCGAGGCACCGTGCATCGACGAAGGCGGATCGCCGCCATGTTTCATCGCTTGCCCCTCAACGGAAAAGCACCCGGCTTTCGCCGGGTGCTTTCCAAAAGTGCCGCAAGGCACCTCATGCTGAATTGGGTTATGCGAAGACGCCAGTCACAGGCTCGCCCTTGTCGCCCACAGTGAACGGACGCCCGCTCGGTGACATGACCACTTCTTCGGTAGGAAGACCCATCGCATGACCGATGGTGGCGGTGAAGTCAGGAGGTGTGACAGGCTTGTCAACCACACGGCGACCGTCCTTGTCCGTGGCGCCGTAGGCGTAACCACCCTTGATACCTGCACCCGCGAGAACCGTGGTGTAAGCGATCGGATAGTGATCACGGCCACTGTTCATGTTGATGTCAGGCGTGCGACCAAACTCGGACCCCATGACCACAAGGGTGGATTCGAGCAAGCCCTTGCTGTCAAGATCCTCGATAAGAGCAGCGAAAACACTGTCCATCGTGGCACCGCGATTGCCCATCGCATCATCCACATAGTTGTGCATGTCCCATCCGCCCATTTGGACTTCGATAAACCGGACACCATGCTCAACGAGGCGACGAGCAAGGAGGCAACCCTGACCAAAACGGTCCTTGCCATACTTGGCACGGACATCCGCAGATTCCTCGCTCAGATCAAAGGCCTTCAAATCCTCGCTCTTCATGAGCTTCATGGTTTCGTCATAGAACTCGGTGTACGCCGAGACCTCATCTGACTCAAACTTCTTGCGGAAGCTCGAATCGAATTCGTTCATCAGGCTGACCCGTTTCTCAAACGTCGATTCACCCGTGGTCGGATTGACGTTTTGAAGACCAACCTCAGGATTGGAAATCGGGATTGGGCTCATTGCAGGTGGAAAGAATCCAGCGCCAGGGCCCGCATTGCCGCTGTTGACCACGACGCTGTCAGGAAGAGTGACACCCTGAATACGACCGAGGAAGTGAGACGCCCACGCACCCATGGATGGGTGGACGATGGTGCCACGAGGCTCATAGCCGGTCCGCATGATGTAGCGCCCGGACTCATGAACACCCGTTTTGGAAGTCATCGAGCGGATGAGCGCGATCTTATCGGACACCTTGGCCATGTTCTCCATGTAGCCACCCAAAGAGCCGATGCTGTCTCCCTTTGCCTTGATGGGGTCTTTGGCACCTTTGGTGGAACCCGTCTTTGGATCCCAAGTATCGATGTGGGTCATGCCACCTTCCATGAACAGGTAGATGACGGCCTTGGCCTTGCCAAACCCTGGTGATCCGGGGCCTGTACCTTCCGCACGAAGGCGACCAGCCCCCATGGGAAGAAGGGTGACACCGAGAGCGGTTTTGGCCGTCTTCAGCATGAACTGACGACGATTGACTTCGTCGAAGCGATTGAGTTCGGTTTTCATGATCTTTGTGAGTTGCGCGTTGTGTTGTTGGTGAGTGTTTCTCTTTACTGAATGAACATGAACTCACGAGTGTTGATGAGTGCCCAGATCATATTGGAATAACCGTCTTCGGCACTCGCATTGATTTCGCTCTTGGCAATGTCCTTCTCCTGAAGCGTCGGACGACGGCTGAGAATGCTGAGGAAGACCACCTCAACCTTGTCAGCAGGATTGTTCACCTTTTCCATCGTGCGGAAAATGAGGGAACTGCGATCCGTGAGCATCTCTTGGGCACCACCGTTCATCATCATGAGAACCTGGGGCACACTGCCGATCTTGTTGGAGCCGTCGATGAGATCTCGCGGAGACTGACCGAAGTCGATCAGGAAGTGGCCACCACCTGCTGGCTGCGGGAGTTCCGCAGCACGAAGCAGCCGCATACCGCGGTGCGTGAGGAACTTGCCACCAGCTGCTTCCATGTCCTCCTTGGAGACCTCTGCCTCTTTCTTATTGG
>CAXBNA010000242.1:0-9162 GCA_963976915.1 uncultured Verrucomicrobiales bacterium | reverse complement strand
AGATAGGCACTCTGCCACTTTGCCCATTGACGAACGGGCAGCCATAGCAACGTCCGAGGTGTGGCAGCGGCTACTGGGAGCGCACCTCCGAAACAGGGTTAAGTGTTGAAGTAAACAGAGTCGTGGCGACTCGGCGCGAGTAGCCGCTTGTCCACCACCGCCTTGTTCTGCCTTGGTTGTTCATGGGAGAGACTTTCGGTTCTGAGAAGGCGGTCTGGTTGCCTCCAAATTCAGCGTAAATGCACCGTCAGCTTCGTAAGAGATCGAGATGACGTTGCCGATCTTGAAATCCTGTAACTGCCCGAGAAACTCCTCGATCTGCTTCCTAGTCTTCTTTGGGTCAGCGATCGGTTTTTGAATCTTCTCGATAACGTCGTCCACGGTAATTGATCGACCAATAAAAGTCATCGCAGCCTTCGGATGTGTCTTGCCGGACTTGATTCCGAAGAAGCCGCCATCCTCACTGAAGTTGGGATGCGGAATTACGAACTCAGACCCGCGCCCTGGTTGCCCGTCCTTTCCGAGCGATGATGGCATCTTTTTCGTCATGCTCATTCGGGATCTATTTTTTGGCAGAACAGTACTAATTAGTCCATCCGCATATCGCTTTTCACGGAGATTGCTGAATGAATTTCAGGGGGAGAATGAGGCTCGGAGGCCCTGGTGTCAATCCTTCGAGCCCCTTCGTCGGTTGCGACAATTTGCTTTAGAAACCCAAAGGGTCGGGTGTTGTTAAGGAGCTGATATGCGATCCGAATATCAGCTCCTTAAGTTTGATTGACGATTCGAAGAGCTGAATCAGTGGCTTGGCGGATGCGCCGGTGTCGATGAGGGTTGCACCATTTTGGGACTTGCTGAACGCCTCCGCCGCTTTTTGGGCTGGAGTTCGCGCATGGCCATTTTCGGCTGGGCAAAACGATCCTGCGCCGGTGCAGGATCATCCTGCGCCAAAACGAACGATTTTTCCGGTTCTTCCCCTTTGCAACACGTCCCTGCACGACGACAGCGGGATCCTGCGGTGGCGCAAGGTGGGCTTTCCGCCCGGCAACGGGATTCTGTAGTCCTTCAAAACGATTCTGCACGACGACCGCGCGTTTCTGCACCTCGGCAGAATCTGCCTGCGAAGCCGCAGGGTGTGCCTGCGCTGCCACAGGGTGGTTCTGCACGACGAACGGGCAAGTCGTTCGTCATGCAGGGACACGCTGCAAGGCCACAACCCCGGCCTTTACGAGTGCAGGGAGAGTCTGCGGTGCGACGGTGAGACGTTGCTCTTCTTCAGAGAGTTTCAGGGCTGCAATGGAAGTCTCCCGAACGGCTTTGCCGGACGCGGGAACCCACCGGACAAAGGGGTTGTCCGCTCTTTGGCGGGACGGTATTCTCGCCCCATGAAAAGCCCGATCCCACGCTTGGCCTGCGCCTTAGGACTGGCGGTGCTGGCGATGAGTTCCCCGGTTCGCGCGGTGCCCACGGTGCTTTTGCAATCGGATTTCACCGGCACGGCTCCCGCACAAAACCTCCCGTGGACGGCGACTTCTGTTCTCGATCCGTCGATCCTCTTTAACGGCTGGACGAAAAGCTCCGCGATTGCAGCCGAAGCGATCAACAACGTGCTCGGCTTCTCCCTCAACATGGGGCAGAGCGACTTCACGCTGACTCAGGCGCTGGCTGCGGATGCGTACCTTTCCGCGTCACTCCAGCCATCCTCCACACCCCTCAACCTCAATGGCGTGAAGGTGACGCTGGCCGTCCAACGCATTTCCTACTGGGCGGCCACCCAGTACGCGATCTTTACAAGTATCAGCGGATTTGGCGAGGGTCAGCAGGTTTTCGTCACGCCCCTCGTCTCCCTCAGCGACTACGCTGACCACACGCATTCGTTCTTCCTGCCCGCCACGGGTTACGATGGCGTGACCGGGGCGTTCGAGATTCGTGTCGTTCCCTTCAATGGGCGTTA
This sequence comes from uncultured Verrucomicrobiales bacterium, assembly GCA_963976915.1. GTDB lineage: Bacteria > Verrucomicrobiota > Verrucomicrobiia > Verrucomicrobiales > Verrucomicrobiaceae > CAXBNA01. The sequence continues at coordinate 7,208 of CAXBNA010000242.1, read as the reverse complement.
CGCGGGCCACGACACGTCGATCACCGGATTCAGTCTCACGTCCGGAATTGTCACGCGGACGCTGACACTCAGCGCCGAATTGGGAGGCACCGCGATGGCCATCCCAGATGCGACGACGTTTGAAGACGGCGAGGTCATTCAGCTAACGGCAACTCCCGACGCGGGCCAACACTTCGCGGGTTGGACGGGCGATGTAACAGGTCTCGGAAATCCGCGCACCGTGACGATGGATGCCAACAAGACGGTCATGGCCAACTTCGCACCCAACCCACCACCCGGGATGAGCATGGGCACCAATCTTGGTGGTGTGGTGGATTGGTCTCCATCGTGGGTGTTCAAGGATCTGTTCAAGCGCATCCGCCCTTGGTTGACACGGAATGCGGACCAATCTGAATCATGGGATTCAGGCCTATCATTCGCCATTCCCGTCGATGCGCAAGGCTGGCCCACACAGGTCCCATTCGACCCCGGCGGAGGCAACCCGACCCAATTGGTTCACACGATTCTTGTCTCTTCCAACGAGGCAGGACCTCACACGCTGTTTTACCAAGGGGAGGGAACTTTTCGGATTCGCGTGGGCGCACAAGCCTGGCAGTCGCCCCCCACTGATGGCACAGCGCAAACGCTGCCTTTGACGGTTGCGGAGGGCGACAACATCACACTCGAGATCACCGCCAGCGGACCGTCTCCAAACCATCTGCGCAACTTCCGAATCGTCCCCGATGCCTTCTTGGCAGACGTGGACAGCCAGCCGTTTCACCCGCAGTTTCTGGATCGAAGCAGCGGGTTCGGCGTTCTTCGGTTCATGGATTGGGGACGCACCAACGGGCAGGGACTCACCTCGTGGGCGGATCGCACGCGACCGGATCACCAGACACAGTCGCGTTCTCAGGGAGTCTCGCTCGAATACATGGTGGCTCTTTGCAACCACCATCATTCCGATGCCTGGGTCTGTATCCCACATCAAGCGGATGACCACTACGTCACGCAAGCGGCGACATTGCTACGCGACACGCTCGACCCGGAACTGAAGATCTACGTGGAGTATTCAAATGAGACATGGAACAGCATCTTTTCCCAAACGACCTACGTGCAGGATCAGGGGCAAGCCCTGGCTCTGGATTTAGACCGCTGGCAGTCCGGGCACAAGTTCGTGGCAAGGCGGTCGACAGAGATTTGGAAGATCTTCGAGACCGTGTTTGGGTCCCAGTCCGCCACCCGTGTGGTGAAGGTTCTTGCAACTCAGTCAGCCAACATCTCGGTGACCAACAGCCGTGTCGCTGCCCTGAACGATCCCTCGGTGAATCTCGATTTCGTTTTTGCCGATGCACTGGCGATCGCTCCTTACTTCGGACACAACTACACGACTGCCGAGTTGCCTCCGGCGGTCGCCGCCTATCCCAGCGTCGATGATGTCGTCGACGTCGTTTCACCCGCCGAGATCGCCGCCGAAGCGACTCGGGTGGCCGCTCAGAAAGCCGTCGCTGACCTTCAGGGCATGTCGCTCATTTGCTACGAAGGCGGACAGCATTTCACAGGGCTGAATGCAGCGCAGAACGACACCACGCTCACCAACATCCTCACCACCGCCAATCGCGATCCGCGCATGTACCGACGGTATGAGGAGTACCTCGACATGCTCAAGGCGGGAGGCGTGGAAGTATTCGCCAATTTCACGCTGTGCGGAGGCTTCGGAAAGTACGGTTCCTGGGGATCGATGGAGTTCATCAACCAGTCGCTCGACGAGGCCTTCAAGTACTCCGCCATCCGGGATTGGATCACCGAAAACAACCGGGGGGAGATCCTTTTCCGCGTCACACGCCTGTCCCCTGTCACCGGTAATCTCGAACTCGACTGGCGCTCCAAACCGGCCCGAACTTACCGCATCGACACCTCAACGACACTCCAGTCATGGACTCCAGGGCCATCCGGGATTCCCTCTCAAGGTCTGTCCACGTCCCACACCTTGTCAGGAATGGCCGGAACCGCACCGATCTTTGTCAAGGTCGTCGAGGAATAGCGACGTTCCGCGCAGAGCGCCGAGACGGCAATTTCATCTAGGCCGACGGAGCCCACTACCAGCTCTTCAACCTGAAAGACGATCCCTTCGAGCAAAACGACCTCGCCTCCACCCAACCCGACCAGCTCAAAAAGATGATGCAAGGCCTCATCGACCAAACCGAAGCCCACCACGCCCGCTACCCCGTCGCCAAAGATGGCACCACTCGCCTCAAGCCGACCCTCCCACAAGTTGGTGACACACCACACCGTTCAGGCAGGAGGCGACGACATTCCACTTGCACCCCCGTCATCCTCCGCAATCTTCGCGGTCGTTAGATTGACCATGCGTGGATAGCTCAGTGGTAGAGCGGCTCGTTTACACCGAGTTGGTCGGGGGTTCGAATCCCTCTCCGCGTACCATCTTCGTTTCTCCTTACCAGCAGAGGCCTTCGTAGGCCCAGGGGAGATCCTGAAGCGCGCGCCAACCGTTGACGTCGATGAGGGATTGATCCGCCCGTGCGAGCGCTTTGAGTTCGTCCACCGGACAGCATTTTTGGGAGGCGACGATCACGTCGGAGTCGCGGATCACTTCCTCCACATTGTCCTTCAAGAGGCTGGCCAGGTGGGGCATACGACGCTGGATCTCGACTTCGTTTGAGCCGATGAGGCGCGACAAATTGAGGCCGGGGTCGTAAATGCGCAGGTCGTAGCCGCGTCCGAGGAGCGTTTCCGCCAGAGCCACCATGGGACTGCCACGCAGGTCATCGGTGTCGGATTTGAAGGCCAGCCCGAGGAGGCCGACCTTGCGGCTGGGTTTGGCGGTGACGAGTTTGATGAGCAGATCGAGATGGGCCTGATTGCTGTCGAGTGTGTTGTCCAGCAACGGCACCGTGATCCCCTCCTGTCGGGCAAAGGCGAGCAGGGCGCTGACGTCCTTGGGCAGGCAGGAGCCGCCGAAGGGGTTGCCGGGCCGCATGTAGTAGGAGGAAATGTTCAGGCGGGTGTCGGCACAAACGACCTCCATCACGCGCGCGCCATCCTCCCCGAGGAACTTCGAGAGCCGTCCGATCTCATTGGCAAAACCCACCTTCAGCGCGTGGAAGTAGTTGCAGGCATACTTGATCATTTCCGCGCCTTCCCAGGCAAGGATGCTCGGGGCCTCTTTGTCGCCACTGCCACCGAGGAGGGCGGCGGCTTCGTTAGACTCGGGCGCAGAGCCATCATGGGTACCAATGACGACGAGCGAGGGCTCGCGGAAGTCTTTGACCGCCGTGCCTTCACGGAGGAATTCCGGGCAGTAGTAGACCTTGAGTTGACCGGACTCGATCAAATCCCCGAGGAACTCGTTCACGACCTGCCGGGTGCTTCCGGGCAGCATGGTGCTGCGGAACAGGAGGACATGGGCCTTCTTCTCCGACCGCAACACATCGCCGATCTGGGCAGTCACCTTGCGAACATAATCCAGGTTCAGCCGCCCGGATTCCAACGAAGGCGTGCCGACGCAGATGATGCTGACTTGGGTGGCCAGAACGGCTTCGCGGGCATCGGTCGTGGCGGACAAACGACCATCTTGGACGGCAGCGGCGAGCAGTTCCGTCAACTCAGGCTCGACGATGGGCGAGTGTCCGGCATTGAAGGCATCCACCTTGGCTTGCTGCACATCTGCGCCCACAACGCTGTGCCCGAGTTCGGTGAGGCATCCCGCCGTCACCGCACCCACATAACCCAGTCCAAAGATACTTACGTCCATTTCGGGCAGTAGCACGGCTGGACGGAGATTGCGAGAGTACGAATGGCCTCACGGCACAAATTTTACGCCACTTCAGGCAAAGACGGTCGGACGATTGAGATCGACGGGAGCGGTCGAGTTCGTCTTTATTGTTTCAATGAAACTCAAGACCTGCTGGATGCTGCTCGCGCTCTCGGCCTTCCTGGCAAGTTGCTCGCCGAAGGAGGCGGACTACGACGCCCTGGAATGGAAGGACGATGTCTATCTGCTCAATGGCTCTCCGTTCACCGGCATCGCGAAGGCGACCTATGACGATGGGACAGCCAAGGGGGAGTATCCGTTTTGCGGCGGGCGCTTCCACGGAGTCGTGCAGGAATGGTGGGACAATGGCCAGCGCTCCACCGAGACGCATTTTGAAAGCGGCCAGCGGCACGGGAGCAATCGCTACTGGGATCGCGACGGCAAACTGATCAAGGAGCAGGTTTACGATCACGATCACAGTGTGAGCGAGAAGCACTATTGATTCGGACCGCACTCCCGATTCCAACCTTCTCTCAATCATGACCTCCGTCATTGCTCTCATCATCATCGCCGGGATCTCGCTCCTCGCGGTGAGAATCGGCTCAAAGGCTCTCATGATGACCGGGCTCGGCTGGGACTCGGCTTCGTTTCAAGCCTACTCGGCGTTTTTCGGAGTGGGATTCACCACGAAGGAGGCCGAATTGGTCGTGAACCACCCGGTGCGCCGCCGCATCATTCGGGATCTCATCTTCGCGGGCAATGTCGGGCTCACCTCTGCCTTGGCGACACTGGTCGTGACCCTGATGCAGTCAGGTCAAGCCGAGCATGGCTGGGTCACCGTGCTCTGGCTGGTGGGAGGTCTCGTCGTGGTTTTTGCGGTGTTCCAGCTCAGTTGGATCCAGCGGCTTTTGGACTTTTTCATTCAATTCACGCTCGAACGGGCGGGCTTGGTGAGGGCCATGGACTACGAGCTCCTGCTGCGGATCCGCCACGGCTACGTGGTCTCCGAGATCGAAATCGAAAAGGGTTCCTACCTGGAAGGGCTACCACTCAGCGACTCCCGGCCGCGCGACCGGGGCTTGGTGATTTTGTCCATCCGGCGAAAGGGCGAGGTCATGCACGGAATCCCCGGCCCCACAGAGGTGATTCAAACGGGCGACGTCCTCACCGCATACGGGAAAGAAGCCGCGTTGAAAGAGATGACGCAGCCAAGAAGCGCCGACTGAACGCTTGGAAAACGAGCGCATCGCGTCACTGTGGTGGGATGAAACTGTCTGGAGAAATTGCGTTGGTGACGGGTGCCGCACGAGGCATCGGATTGGAGATTGCCCGGTGTCTGCTGGGAGCGGGCATGAAGGTCGCGCTGGCGGACAAGGATGCGACGGCGCTGGAGCAGGCTCGGCAAGACTTGGGGCAGGACAACACCGTGGGCGTCATCTGCGACGTCTCGGACGGTGCCTCCGTCGCTGCCTCTGTCGCCAGCACCGAGAGTCATTTCGGACCCATCGCGGTTTGGGTCAACAATGCCGGGCTCGCCCGCCACCAATGGATTCCCGACTACACGGAAGCCGAGATCGATCTCATGCTCGATGTGAATTTGAAGGGTACCATTCTGGGCTCGCAAGCGGCCTTGAAGTCAATGATCCCACACCGGCGTGGTCACATCATCAACGTCATTTCCACGGCAAGCCTGCGCGGCATCCCGAGCGAGACCGTCTATTGCGCCGCGAAGTGGGGCGTGCGGGGATTCACTCAGGGCCTCGCCGAAGAGGCCGCACCGCATCGCGTTCGCGTGACCGCCATTCTGCCAGGCGGCGTGGACACCGAGTTTTGGACGGACGCCGCCCGCAGCGATGCCCCGCGCAAGCTCTTCCTCCAGCCCGAGCACATTGCTCAGGGGATTCTGAAGTGCCTCGAGATGGACGACTTCTGCGTCCCCCGCGAGCTCGTGCTTCGTTCCTTGGATGACAGTGACTTTTCGGTCAAACCCGAGTGAGCGTGGCCATGACGACCTTCCGCACCATCGAAATTTCAAACCCGGATTATGGAGAACCCGGCGTCACACACGTCACGGTCAAATCCGCAGCCCTGAAGCGGCGGGCGGATCTGAGTTTGTATGTGCCCACGGGCATTCACGCTCAGCCATTGCCACTTGTGATTCTCCTTCATGGGGTCTTTGGCAGTCATTGGGCCTGGCTGTACAAAGGCGGGGCTCATCGGGTGATGGATCGGCTGATTGAGGAAGAAGGTCTGCCTCCCATGGTCCTTGCCATGCCTTCGGACGGATTGTGGGGCGATGGCTCGGGCTACCTCAGGCATGCCGATGCGGACTATCGCCGTTGGATTGCCGAAGAAGTTCCTGCGGCGGCAGAAATGGCGGTAGCGGGGGTGTCTTCCACGCCGCGGTTCATTGCGGGACTCTCAATGGGCGGCTACGGCGCACTCAGAATTGGGGCACTGCACGCTCCCGACTTCAAGGGAATCAGCGCCCACAGCAGCATCACGGACGTGTCCAACATGTGGGGTTTCGTCGAAGAACCGGAAACCGCCTTCGACCTCACGGACGACGCTCCGCCTCAGGTGCTGGCTTGCATGAAGGCCCACGCACACGAGCTGCCGCCCCTGCGATTCGACTGCGGAACCGAGGACGAGCTGATCGAGGCGAATCGCGAGCTGAATCACCAACTCAAACTGGCGAACATCCCCCATGAGTACGCCGAGTTTCCAGGCGGGCACACCTGGGAGTATTGGCACGAGCACCTGGCGGATAGCCTGAGATTCTTTGGCCATCAGCTCGTCTAGACACGATTCAGGCACCTCAGGCAGGCAGAAAATGCCACTTCTGGGGAAGAATTGGGTGAGATGTCAGATTTTTGTGAGAATGTATGGAAATTATAATGTGGCCTTGAGGAAACTTGAGAAGCCTTTATATTTTTCAGAACTCACGCATCGCAAATCCAGTGCCCTTCCGACATCTTCTGCCGCCAAAACACGCACAGGCCGCCAAAGCGGCGGTGCTTGTCGGGCTTGGCATGGCTTGGTCAGCACGCCGAAATCTGGACGGAAGCCTGAGGGTCTTGACCTTCCATGGCCTTCAGGATGATTCCACGACGCCTCCTGAAAGCCCACCTTTGGACGACAGCCTCCACCTCTCCTCAGGGACGTTTGAGCAGATTTGCCGCCTCCTATCGGAAAAGTATCAGGTCATCTCTCTGAGTGAGGCGGTCCACTGCATCCAAAATGACAAAACGCTGCCACCGAATGCCGTCGCAATCACCTTCGACGACGGCTACGCGTCCAACTTTCACCTCGCGATGCCGATCCTCCAAGCCTGCCGGCTTCCAGCGACGGTCTTCCTAACGACAGGGTTCGTCGATGGAACGGACATTCTGTGGTTTCAGAGGGTGGATTGGGCGCTTGCCAGGTCACCCCTCCAGAAAGCTACCCTCATGATCGG
>CAXBNA010000241.1:0-9180 GCA_963976915.1 uncultured Verrucomicrobiales bacterium | reverse complement strand
GCCTTTTTGATCAATGGGCAGCAGCGGAGTGAGATCCATGCGAAGCCGGGGGCTACCGTGAGATTGAGAATCGTGGATGGATCGGCCACGACCTATTTTCATCTGCAATACGCGGGTGGTCCGCTCAAAATCGTGGCGGCGGACGGCCAGGATGTCGTTCCCACTTCGATAATGAAGCCGCTCCTGATCGGTGTCGCAGAGACTTATGATGTCGTGGTGAAAGTGCCTGCCGCAGGGAGCTACGAGTTTCGGGCAACCTCGCACGATGGATCGGGATTTGCCAGTCTGTGGATTGGCTCGGGCGAGGAACATCCGGTGAAGCCAATGCCCCAGCCCTATCAATACGACACGATGGACATGTTTTCGGTCAAGAATCTCTTCGCTCTGACCCCCGCTGGAACGATGGGCATGCCCAACCATGAGGTCCGGCAAGGAAAGTTCGATCAGTCTGGAATGAACATGGAAGGCATGAAGATGGATGAGATGAATTCAGGTGGTTCGGTGATGAGTGGCATGGATCACGGCAGAATGGAGATGGGCGGCATGGACCACGAGGGGATGAAGATGGATCACGGTGACAAAACGATGGGTGGCATGAGTGGCGGAGGCATGGGCATCAAGGAGAACCGGCCCCGCTGGTACGATTTTCTGCTGCGAGAAGACGTGGGGCGTTTTCCTCAGTTGGCCACGGATTCCATGATGTCAGATGTCCGGCCCTTTCCGCCCTACAAGATGCTGAGGGCTACGAAGAACACGGCCTTTGATCCCAAGCTCCCCCGTCACGAGATCCGGCTGACCCTGGATGGGGACATGGGACGCTACGTCTGGATGTTCAACAACGAGACATTGGCTCCGTCCAACGACATCAAGATTCGTAAAGGTGAAGTGGCACGGTTCATTTTCATCAACCGCACGATGATGCATCATCCGCTGCATCTGCACGGGCATTTTTTTCGGGTGATCAATGGCCAGGGCGACCACTCGCCGCTAAAGCATACGGTGAACGTCGAACCAATGACCACGACGGTGATCGAGTTCGAGGCGAACGAGGTGGGCGACTGGTTCTTCCATTGCCACCTGCTTTACCACATGAAAGGCGGGATGGCGCGGGTGGTTCGCTACGACTCGTTCACCAACGATTCAGAGACGGAAGCCGTCGCCTCGGAGCGCTATGCCCAGCATTGGTACTTGTTCGCTCAAGCGGACATCTTGTCGAACATGACGCAGGGAAGACTGCGGTTTGAGAACTTGAGAAACACGTTTGGCTTGAGTTGGTACGCGGGTTGGGACGGAGTGGAGAACACGACCTGGGAGGCGGAGATCACCTATGATCGCTACATCAATCGGTTCACTTCGGTCTTTGCCGGAGCCTACCTGGAGGGCGAAGATTGGAACAGTGAAGCGGAACGCGGGATTTTTGGGCTTCGTTACCTCCTTCCTCTTAACGTTGTGGCGTCAGCCTGGGTGGATACGGACGGCGAAGCACGAGTAAATTTCGGGCGCGAGCTGATGCTGACTCCTCGTTTGAGCCTATTCGGGGAAGCCGAATACGACACCCGCGAGAAATGGCAATTTCAGACGGGAGTTTCCTACACTCTTACAGAAAACATCGCGGCCACGGCTCTTTGGGACACCAACTACGGTGCCGGAGTTGGGATGACGGTGCGGTTCTGAGCCTTGGGTTCGTCAAGGTTCTAGGTAATTAGCATCAATCTCAGGCATTCGAGAGCTGCGGACCTGTTGCTTGATAGCCTCGAGTTCGCTGTCCAGAACTCCTTGGGCATCGTTGCCATCGGAGATCTGCTCCTCGGAGACTCCGTTCTCAGGATAGTTGGAGGGGCACGCTGGCCAAGAGTGATGCTGATCACATGCACTTCTGAGGTGACAACATCCTGTCTATCTTCGGGAAATTTAAAGGGAGCGCCGACACCCGAACGCAGACTGTATGGCGGAGTCTGGCGGGGGATTTATCATTCACCCTCAATGATCGTCGCAAATGCAGACACATTCGGGATTGCTGCACTCTTTGCAGGTGTGGAGTTACCGTTGGGTGGGAAAGTTCTTCGTCTTGGCATCTGGTGTGGTTTTGGCATGGAGCATCACAGAGAAAGTACTGCCTTCGCGGACCTTTCAATCCTCCGCTAAGAAACCGAGCTTCACCCTGCCTCTTATCACTTTGGATTGATGACCTGCTTTCCCCATGTTTGGCGAGGGGCACATCATGAGGGTCGATCAATGGCGTTCCGTTTCTTTCTCCATCGCTTGCATGAAACGCACACTGTCTTCGGTGGACATTAAGCGACTAATCTCTTCGTGGTGCCGGAATCCATCTTCTTTGTCATGTTGAGGGCGAATCGAAAAGACACTGCCATTTCCGTGGAATTCGAGTTCGATTTGGATGATCCGCTCGGCCTGCTCATCATTGATATGATAGGTCGTTTTCCACCGCTCCACCGTTCTTGAGATCGAGGCAGTCTGCCGATGGATCGCGCTGAAATGCAAAAAGAGGGAAGGAATTACGAGAACCAGGACTGGAACTCCAAGCAGCCAAACCTTGTCTACCAATCTCAGCCGGACTGGCGAAGTGGAAGCTTTCTTTTTGCGTGAGTGCTTGCCCATTGAAAAACTATTTTGCGGTTGCAGCACCGCGCAGCAAACGCAGCGCATTGAGAATGACGAGCAGAGTTGCACCGGTGTCCGCCAAAACCGCGAGCCACAGGTTGGCGTGGCCGGTGAAGGCGAGGATGAGGAAGACGGCCTTGATGAGAAGTGCGAAGGCGACATTGAACTGAATGATGCGGAGTGTGCGGCGACCTAGCATGACGGCTTCGGCTACTCGGGTCAGGTCATCCTTCATGAGAGCCATGTCGGCGGTCTCGATGGCGGTATCGCTGCCGATGGCTCCCATGGCGATGCCAACGCTGGCAATGGCGAGAGCGGGGGCGTCATTCACGCCATCGCCGATCATGCCGACGTATTTGTACTCGGCCATGAGACGGCGGATGTGCTCGATTTTCTGCTCGGGCATGAGGTCACCATGGGCTTCGTCAATGCCCGCTTGTCTGGCGATGGCATCGACCGTGCGTTGATTGTCGCCGCTGAGCATGACGACGGTTTTGATGCCGGACTCATGCAGCAGCGTGAGAGCGTTGGAGACTTCAGGCCGCATCGTGTCGCCGATGCTGAGGATGCCTAGAATCTTGCCCTCGCAGTCTTCATGCGGGGTGTGGCCGAGGATTGCAAGGGACTGGCCCTTGCTTTCGATTTCCGTGAGTCGCGCCTCGATCTCGGGACTGCACACGCCCAGCTCATGCGCCATTTTGTGATTGCCGATGAAGTGCGGGTGGCCGTCGATGATCGCCGTCGCGCCCCGTCCGGTGACGGATTGATACTGGGTGGATTCGTTCCACGAAATGCCTTTGGCTTGAGCGGCGGCGACAACGGCTTTTGCCAGGGGGTGCTCGGAATGCGCATCAATGGCGGCAGCACGCCGTAGAACTTCTTCCTCGCTCATGTCATCGATGGGGATGACACCTGAGACCTGCGGCTCGCCTTGGGTGATGGTACCTGTTTTATCGACAGCGAGGGCACGCAGCTTGCCCACGGCCTCCAGATAAGCACCGCCTTTGATGAGCACACCGCGCCGCGCCAGGGCGGTGAGGCCGGAGACAATCGAGACAGGCGTAGCAATGACAAGCGCACAGGGACAGGCAATGACGAGCAGCACCAGTGCGCGATAGGTCCACTCCGACCATGCGCCACTCATGAGCAATGGCGGCAGCAATGCCACCAGCAAGGCGGTGACAAACACAGTGGGCGTGTAGATAACGGCAAACTTGTCCACGAAGCGCTGCGTGGGTGCTTTCTGCTCTTCAGCTTCCTCAACCAGCTTAATGATACGGGCGAGGGTGGAGTCGCTGGCGGCTTTGGTGACGCGCACCGTGAGAGAGCCTTCGCCATTGATAGTGCCCGCATATACGGGGTCACCGGGTTTCTTTTCTACCGGGACGGACTCACCGGTGATGGGCGCTTGATTCACGGCGGAGTCACCGGCGGTGACTTCACCATCCAGCGGCACGCTGCTGCCGCTGCGGACGCTGATCTCCGTGCCCACGGCGACTTCGGCGACAGAGACTTCTTTGGAGGTTCCATCAGGCCCGCGCACCAGAGCGGTCTGTGGAGCGAGCTTCAGCAAAGAAGCGATGGCCCGCCGCGCTCTGCCAACGCTCCAGGATTCGAGCAGTTCGGACAGGGCAAAGAGAAACACCACGGCGGCTCCTTCCGCACTCTCACCAACGAGCCATGCGCCAGTCACGGCCACGGTCATGAGGACGTTCATGTCGAGCCGTAGTTTCCGCAACGCCCCAAATGCCGCAGGCGCGATGAGCAAGCCGCCCGCCAGCGTGGCGACGGCAAAGCAGACCGTGGTGAGCCATGGTGGTTCGGTCTGGAACCATTGTAGCAGCAGCCCAGCGGTGAGCAAGGCGCCGGAGGTGATGACCAGCGCGTTGCGTGGCAGTGGTGTGTCATCATGCCCATGCTCGCAGGAACTGCACGATTGGGTCTCGGAGGAAGAGTGTTCGGCGCTCATACAGAATGGTTAGTCGTCGTTTTCGATGAGTTTCTTGATGGAGGGTAGGCTATAGGCCTCACCCGCGAGCTTGCCGTCCACATAGGCACGCACACCCCAGCCATGATAGCGAGTGCCGGTGGCTTCAACCGTTCGAGAGCGGGAACGTTTGCCCTTTCCAGTCCTCACCGAGTGTCTGGGAGTAAAGGCGAACGAAACCGGTTTCGAATTGATCACAGCACTTTTTCCCTGATTGAGATTTACGATATCCGAGCCCCCGGCGTGTTTCACAATCTGTCCTGAGTCGAGGTTGTCGCCATAGAATGCCCATTCGACCTTCACTGCGGCGGGTTTCTCCAAATGAAAGACCGTGGCAGAAATCTCGAGCCAGCGTTTTTGCACCTCCTGAGGGTTGTTGCCTTTGGGGTCGTCATGCTGACTTTTTGCGGCGACTTCTAGCTTGATGCTATTGTCCGCGAGAGAGGTACCTGCGGTGATGAGGAGCAGGCTGACGATCTTGGTGATGATTCGACGCTGACGACGGCGTGGAGGCTGTGATGTGACGGGGTTGGTATCCATGTTTTTTAGTGTGGCTTAGGGTTGTGTGAGTCCGCGCCAACCGTGCAGGGCCATGACGAAGGCGAGTAGCAGGAGCGAGGCACAGGAAAGGATAGAAGTGGCAAGGCGAAGGGCCGGGATTCCCTTCCAAGACCTGATCGAGTTGGCAGCTCCACAAGCAGCGGTGACTCCGACACTACTCATCGTGATAGCCAGTCCAAGACTGAAGCTAACGGTAACGGCCATGCCAAATAGAGGCCGACCTGATTGAAGGCTGGTCATCAAAATACCGAGAGTCAAAGCACAAGGCATGATTCCACTCACCATACCCAGCAGGATCACAGGTGCCCATGATATGGACCTGCTGTTGACGGTCTCGGAATCTATGGTCTCGAGAAACTCGGTTGGTCCATCTGTGCTCCATCCCGGATTTCGAAAAGCCAACAAGAACAACCATGTGCCCATGCACAGAGTAATGAATGCGGAAACGTTTTGAAACCACGGCAAGAGCTGACTTAGCTGCCAATGGCGGCCATAGTGTTCTCCCATGGCGGCGATGATCCAAAACATCAGCACATGTGAGACGGCTGCGGAGATGCCAAGCAGCAGGGCACGGGCGATCCCGCTTCGTGTGGCAACGACAAAGGTGGCAAGTGTAGCCTTGGAATGGAGCGGCTCGATGCCGTGCACCACGCCAAGCACTAGCGAAGGGATGAGGTGCAGAACACCTTGTAGTTCGGCGATGTGGTCAGTGATGAATCGCATGGCATCAGTGAAAAGCGGCAGTTCCCCGCCACGCGCTGTAGAAGAGGAGTACGAGAAAGATGAGAATAGGAATCAAGACAGTGACCGGCTTCCAAAACGAGCCTTGATGTCGTTGCAGGAGTGCGGCGAACCCTACGCCCCAAGCTCCCAATACGAGCAGAGGGCTCGCCACGCGGCACAGGAGGAAGGCAAATTGATCCTGCAGTTCCTCACCTGCTTGGTGAGAACTCATTCCTCCAGTGATAAGGCCGATGGCAAAAAGAACGAGGGCGGTGAGTCCCAGTGCCAATGAAATGGTCATCAGGGGCGAATTCGTGGATGGGGGAGGTGGATTCATCTCTCTCTCTCTCTCTCGTTCAGAAGCGCCTCAATCGTCTGGCCAAGACCTGGATCATTCCGATTGTGCGACCCATCTCACGAAGCCCTCGCTCTTGGAGCGGAGCATCAAATGACGTGATCGACGGCTTGGAATATTTCAGTCATGATGTCCCACGGAGTTGAATCGTGAGGGCAAGTTAAGTCATTCGGAAAACAAATTTGGAACGGTAATGTGGATGAATGTTTGAATCTACATTAATGCCCGGCCAGCAGCACCGCCCACGCGGTGGGACAGTGCTGTGGCGTGACGAGACATGAAAGATTATTGTTTCTACTCCTCGCCGTGGGCACAGGTGCAGGCGTATTCCTTGTTCTTGCAGGTGGGGCAGTCGTTGAGGTTCAGGTTGAATTTCTCGTTGATAGCCTTGGCCCCCTCGTTCTCCCGGATTTGAACCACGGTTGGAAGGTCATTGCCTTCTGGGATTGCTTTGTCGGAGATGAGCTTGTCGCCGTCCTTGGTAAAGCTCAGCCTCGTCGGTGCAGAGCGATCTCCAAGGATGACGCTAATCACCTGCTCGCCAGGGGCGACGACTTTCATGTCGTCATCGATGAAGCGGATTTCGACTCTCTTGTCTTTGTTGACGAAGAACTCAACGTGCGGCTCGACTTCGGTGATGAGCTTGCCTCCTGTGGGGCCAGCTTTCGCGGCATGATCGTCATGATCATGTTTGTCCGTGTCGGCTGCATTCAGCGTGAAGGCCAGCGCGAGGGCGGCCAAGGTGATAAGTGATGTTTTTTTCATGGATTTGATGTCTGTTTTTGGTTTGGTTTGGTTTTGCCTCGCGGTGGCGGCGTTGGAAGCCGTTGCCGTTTGGAAAAGGATCAGAACTCAAGATCGGTGCGCACGCTGAGTTTCAGGCATGGTTTCAACTTCAAGTTGGTTGGTTTTGGTTTGGGATGGAGATTCAGGCGGCGGCGCTTGCATCAAGGTGGATGGCTTTTTCAGACGGCCTTTGGCCGAAGCGGTAGTAGAGAGCCGGAGTGACAATCAGCCCGAGCAGGGTTGAGCTGACGAGACCGCCAACGATGACGATTGCCACGGGGTTGAGGATTTCCTTGCCGGGCTCATCTGCTGCGAGAACGAGCGGGATGAGCGCGAGTCCCGCTGAAACGGCCGTCATGAGAATCGGCACAAGCCGTTCCTCGGTGCCGCGGATCACCATCTCGGGTGTGAATCCCTCGCCCTCGTGCTTCATGAGGTGGAGATAGTGCGAGATGAGCATGATGTTGTTGCGCGCTGCGATGCCGCCGACGGCGATGAAGCCAACCAGCGTGGCGATGCTGACATTGTCGAGGGTCATGCGGGTGTAGAGGACCCCGCCCACGAGCGAGACTGGAATGATGGTCAGCACCAGCAAAACAAAATTAAAGCTCTTGAAGAACGAGTGCAGCAGAAACACCACCACCAGCAGGATAAGCAGCGAGGTGATCGCGATGACACGTGCAGCCTGTTTCTGCGCGAGGTACTCGCCCTCGAAAGAAATCGTGTAGCCTTCTGGCAGCTTGAGTTTCTCTTCGACGCGGCTCTTCAGCTCCTCCACGGCGTTGACGAGGTCCGGCCTGGTGGGATTGATGGCGACGACGAAGCGGCGGCGCAGGTTCTCACGCAGGATGGTGTTCGGCCCCGTGGCAAGACGCAGATTGGCAACGGTGTCGAGAGGGACGAGCTGGCCTGCCTTGGAATCGATGTAGAGTGAACGCAAGCGCTCGGTTTTCTCCCGCCACTCCACCGGGAGGCGAACGACAAGATCATAAACCCGTACTCCTTCGTACAACTCGGCAACTTTCTCCCCGCCCATGAGGCCCGCCATTTCCTCAGTCAAAGCAGCGGGAGTGACCCCATAGGCTGCGGCGCGTTCGGGATCGGGTTCGATCCGCAATTGCGGCACGCTGGCCTGTTGTTCGGTGCGTGCCTCCTCCAGACCGGGTATGGTTCGGGCGATCTCGGCTATCTCGGTGCCGATGCGGCGCAGTTCGTCGAGATCGGGCCCGAAGATCTTCACCGCGACCTTGGCGGAAACCCCGCTGAGCATGTGGCCGATGCGGTCGGCAAGCGGTCCGCTCAAGGCGCTGAAGGTGCCGGGGATCGTCTTCATCGTGGCACGAATGTCCGCAAGGATCTCCTCGCGGCTGCGGCCTGCACTATCATCGAACTCGACATCGAACTCAACGGTTGAGACCGGCACGACGTGATCGCCCCGCTCGGCACGTCCAGCGCGGTAGCCGACCAACTTCACACCGGGAACTTGCAACAGCCTCTCCATGGCGACATCGGAGACTTCCGAGGTGGTCTTCAGAGAAGTGCCAGGGCTGAGCGTCGTGGCCACCAAGGCGGTCGGTTCGCGGAATGGCGGAAGGAAATTTGCTCCCATTTTCGTAAAGGCGACCCAGGCCACGCCCGTCAGCACCATGGTGCCCACCACCACCAGTAGTGGCTGGGACAGAGCAAGGCGCATCCATGTCGCCCGAAAGGCGGCTTTGAGCCAGCGGACCAGGATGAAATCCTTGTGCTCCTCTCCGGCCTTCGGATTGAGAAGGAAGGAACTAAGGACGGGAATCACGGTGAGCGAGACAACGAACGAGGCCGCCATGCTGACGATGGTTGCGAGCGCAATGGGGGTGAAGAGACGGCCTTCCACACCCGAAAGCGCCATCAACGGCAGAAACACCAGGATGATGAGCACGGTGGCGTAGAGGATGGATGAACGCACCTCGCTGGAGGCGCGGGCGATCACTTCCAGCTTCGGCAATGGTTTTTCCAATGACGCGTTCTCCCGCAGTCTGCGGAAGACGTTTTCGACATCGACGATGGCGTCATCGACGACCATCCCCACCGCCACGGCGAGACCACCGAGGGTCATGGAATTCACGGTGAGGCCGAAGAAGTCGAAGGTCAGCAGGGTGAGGCC
>CAXBNA010000240.1:0-9228 GCA_963976915.1 uncultured Verrucomicrobiales bacterium | reverse complement strand
AACTCGTTCGCACGGTAGCGCAGGGTGAAAAAATTATCGCTCATCACCAGCAACGGACTGCCGAGCGGGGCGGTGGGCGATCCGCCGACGATGTTCCGGTTCAAAGCCACCGGCGTCCCCGTGGCTTGAGTCCAAGGCGACCCAGGCGCTTCCACCGCATCGGTCTTGGTGGCGCCATCGAGGCGGAAATCGACGACGCTGCTGACACCCGCATCGGCATCGGTGTAGAGCGCCACTTCGATTCGGTTTTGACCTTTGACAAAGTAGCTCGGGGACACTCTGAATTGTTTGCCCAGACCACCTGCCACCAGACCGGTGGAAGCATCCTGATCGAGATCCACACCGGCAATGTCGGCCGCAGCAGCCACCACGGCGCTCTTGTCACTGCTCGACAGATTCGTTGTGGCCCAGAGCGTGGCGAGTCGGCTGGTCAAATCGGCGATTTCCGCGCTCTTGCCCGTCAGCAGGGCTTCGCCAGCATCAAAGACCTGGGACCCGGCTGCGTTGAAAACGCGGAAGTGCAGCAGGCTGCCGATCTCCGCCACCACGAACAGGCTCTCGCCTTCCACCGGCAGGTCATTCAGGGAGGCCGCACGCAGCAGACGCAGATCGTAGGTGTTCTCGCTGATGAGCGCATCGAGCGTGGCGACGCCATTGCCGTGAACGAGTGCCACGGAGCCGTTCACATAGACCACGAAGCCGGTCAGTGCATCGACGTTGGCGCTGAAGACGAGTTCAGCGGGAATGCCCGCAGCGAAGTTCACGTCCGGGTTGGATTTCAAAATGACCCCGGGCAGTCCGCTAGCGACATCGTAGCTGGAGTTTTTGAGGACCAGATTCGTGGCCAAGGTCAGGTCCGTGATGGAATACGCTGCCGCTTCAGGACGCGGCACGGTGGGGTTCCGCACGAACTGCCAGTTCTGTGTCGTCGGCACCGCCGAATCGCCGAGCGGCGTGACCCGGCTGTAGGTGTAGGTCGGCGGCTGTGTGCCGGTCGAAGTCGGCGGGGCGTAGCGCCACTCGAATTCATAGTCCTGGGGTCTCGCCGCGAAGTCCGCGCTGTGACGCAGCGTAACCTGCTCGTCGAGCGGATTGGTGGAGAGCCGCACCTTCAGATCGCCCGTGTAAAGTTCAGGCAGCACCCGGATGATCTGCACCACCTGTGGATCGCCCGCAGGCGTCAGGTCGGGATCTTCGCCATCGCTGAAAACAAGCGTCACGTAGCCTTCGCCCTGCCCCGTGGCGGTCAGCGCATAGCTATCCCGCGCGGTGTCGGCGTCCGGCATCACGGCGAGCGTTCCGAGTGTGATCGGTATACGGTATGACGAGCTCGGCATGTTATAAGGGGATGGCGGCACCCGCGGGGACGGGAGGGATCTTCGATGAAGGTCTCCACGCGGGTCTTCAGGCCGGAGATCGCTTGCGTCCATTGCGCGAGGACCGGAGCTGGCTCATTGACTGCGAGAGCGATCAGCGCGGTCTCATCCTCGTCGCTCAGCACATTGAGGTCGAGGTAGTCCTCACCGGCGATCTCATCGAAGAACTCGCCCTTCAGCACCAAACTCCCCGTGGCGCTGGCCAGCGGGTCAAAGTAGAACCGCCTCTGCAAATGCGGCGGCAGGCCTTGGAAATACGTCTTCCCCTGATACACCGAGGTGCGGATGCTCTCCGGCAAACCAGCGGTCAGCCCCGCAGCGACCAGGGTCACAGCCTTTTGACGCGTGGGATCATGCAGAGTGACGCTGGACTTCACCGTTCCGGGCTGAGTGGCGATGGACTGCTGATACCAGACTTCCGCGCTCTTCTGGTTGCGCACGTCCGGCAGGCCAAACTTCGGCAGCGTCAGGGTCTCGGCCAGCCGCATCGTCGGCACGTTCTCCGGCCAGACGGGCGTGTAGTTCACCGTCAGCGCGGTGCCATTGACACTGTCTTCAGTGGATTCGAGCGGGCGCAGGTAGGGCAAGGCGGTGCCGACCGCCGGTTGCGTCCCTTTGTCGGGCACATAAAAATCAGCGTCCATCGGGTAATACCACTGCATGCCGAAGCTGCCGCCACTACCGTCCGTATGCGTGCCGCGATAGACCCACTTGTAGCCCTGACGATCCTCGAAGGTGAAGCGGGCGTAGTTGGGAACCGTGGCGTCGTTCGGGACGCTCGAAACCGGAGCATTGGGCGCGGGATCCGCCGCGCCTGGCACCTCAGTGTTGGCGATCACACCGTTGCGCTGAGGGAGTTGCAGTAGCGGCAGCGGCATGGGTCCCTGAATCTTCGAGCCAGCTGTCCACGGGTAGTCAAAGAAGAAGGGAGCCCGTTCCCGCAGGACACGGAAGGGTCGCATCGCCGGACGCCCGTCCGCCGCATCGGTGTAGGCCACCAGCAGATAGGCCTCGGAGGTATAGTCCTGCTCCAGAGTGCCCGGATCGTCATCGATCACGTTCAAATCATCCCGCAGCGCCCAGAACCGACCGTCCTTCTTCACCGCATGCTCTTCGTTCGGGTTGAACCCGATCTGGGTGGGATCGTTCTCGGAGTAAATGGATCCGTCCGCCTGGTCCGCCGTCAGACTCTCGCTGCCTTGTCCCGAGGCCATGATGATCAAACCAATGGGCCTGTCCATCAACTCCACCGTCCTGACGGCGGCAGTCGGCTCAGGAAACGGGCTTGTGGTGGAAACGAGGCCACCCACGGCCAGAATTTGGCCGTTCAACAGAGGGACGATCTCGCGACTCCTTCCGCTGGTCACGAAAGCCGGACCTGGAGCCCAAGTTTTCTCGGATACATCGTAAATTCTCGTTTCTGTGCCAGACGAGAGAGCGAGCACGCGATCGTAGGGCAATGAAATCAATGAGACAGCGTCGAAACCCGACAGTGTTCCGGCCAAACTCCAGGTGTTGCCAACCGGGTCGTACAGGCGTGGGGGATCCGCTACCACGAGCACCTGGCCATCGGTCTGGCGAATGGCGGGAACATCCACGCCAATGTCCGCAGGAGCGGGAGCGGTGAGCGTCCAGGTATTGAGCACAGGGTCGTAAATCTGGCCGTCAGCGTTGAATGAGTAGAATTCGTCATAGCTTCCCACCACAAACACCCGGCCATCCTCCAGCAGGGTGGCGCTGTGCCCATAGAGCGCCCGCATCTGAGCGACGACCGTCCACTGGTTCGTCGCAGGATCAAAGATCTCGCAGTTGCCAGCGATGGTATCTCCCCCGGTCATGAGCACTTTGCCATTGGCCAAGGCGGTCATCACCGGAAAATAATCGTGATTCAACTGAGGCGACTGCACGGTCGTCCAGGACTCTGTCGCCGGGTCAAAGACCTCCGTGCGGGTTGTACTCCCCACCCCGCCAGTCGGATATCCGCCATAGACGAGCACGCGCCCATCCCCGAGGAGCTGGGCGGACTGCAGGTAGGTGCCGGTGATCAGGCTGCCAGTCGTTCTCCACGTTCCATCCGCAGGATTGTAGATCTCGGCACTCGTCAGGGCAACGGTGCCCCCTAAGGGTACACTCGCTTCCGTTCCCCCCGCCAACAACACCCGCCCATCCTGCAGCACGGTCGCGGAAGGACCGAACCGCGCGACGGCGAGCGAATCCGACTCACGCCAGACACCATCCAGACTCGGGTAGGACAGGGCGTAGTGCCCGAACTTCGACGCCACATAGAAGGGCGCAAATCCGGTACTGCCGACGGGCGGCTCGATCTTTTCAAACCAGCGCACCGTCAGCTCACGATCCGCTGGCAGAGCATTGACCGGAATGATGGCTCCCGCCCCCGCTGCCACGACCCCGGCCGTGTAGGGATCCATGTAGGCGGCGGCTTGGTAGCCGGTGCCGCCGGAGATGTGGCCCGCGATGGCATACTGGCTGCCGGGCCGCTCGATGCGTGCGCCGACCAGCGCGGTGGAGAGGATCGCCACTCCACCGTCCGACTCCACGTAGCCCTGGCGATCCTCCGCCTGACTGTAGAGCGCCTGATACCACACCTGCCCGCCATTGCTGAACTTCAGAAGCGTGCGGTTGAAACCGTCACCTGAGTTCGCCAAATTCAAAATCAGCCGCTGCGTATCGGCGTCGAAGCCGGACTCGGTCTGGGTTCCGTCGTCTTGAAAGACGATTTCCGGCTGGCTACCGGCATCAAACTGCAAACCGGTGGCGCCGGTGCTGCCGCTCGGGTCTGTCGTGACATGCGCAAACTCGCCCAACCCGGTCGGCCAGACAAACAGGTAGCGGTCCTGATACTTCGGCCAAGCCAGGGTGACATCGGCGTTCAATGCGCCGGGCAGTTGGATGGAGGCGACAGAATCCTCCAGCCAGTAAAACACGATGCGGTCAGGATTCAGGTTCTCCCGCTCCGCCCAGTAAGCCAGACGACCGTCCGGCAAGCCCTGCTCCCCGTAGAAGCTGAAGCCCGTTTCCGAACCGATGTTCCGCACGGGCGAGGCGATCAGATCCGTGTCCGCATCCGGCACCGCCAGCCCGTTGTCCGGCGGCATGGCCTCATGCGGTAGCACCCGCTGCCCGAGCTTCGTGGTCACTTGAGCAGGATTGGGGCGGCGCACCAGTTCTACGACGTCCGCGCCCAGGAACTCATGTTTCCCCGGCGAAACCTCCAAGCCGAGGTACTCAACCAAAATGCGCCCTTCCTGATTGTAGGCGGCGAGTTGGGCATTGCCGCCGATCTTCTCGAACCACAGCGTGCGCTTTTCAGCCGCAGGCTGGGTA
Organism: uncultured Verrucomicrobiales bacterium; assembly: GCA_963976915.1. Taxonomy (GTDB): domain Bacteria; phylum Verrucomicrobiota; class Verrucomicrobiia; order Verrucomicrobiales; family Verrucomicrobiaceae; genus CAXBNA01. The sequence continues at coordinate 4,507 of CAXBNA010000240.1, read as the reverse complement.
TTCGGGTCTGGATTCACCACTTCGCCCACCGGGACGTATTCAACGCTGACGGTTGCTGGAACGATGGGATTGTAGATCGGGTTCACCCGGTCGATGCGGCCTCCCGGAACGGTCACGCGCGGCCCATTGAAGGACTTTTCCGTCCAAAAAATCGTTCGAGTCTCCCCCTGACTGGTGCCGGACACGGTGAAAGTTTCGCGACGGAATTTCCAACTCCCGCCCTGCGGAGCGGACGTAACCCAAGTGATCTCCACCGTGCCGGCCTGCTTGGCGAAAACCACGTCGGCATGCGGACTGTAGTAAAACGGCAGGTGGGGATCAAACGAGACGGTCGTGGACGTGGCGATCGTTTGATCCGCGTTTCCCTCCAGCGTGATGGTGGTGCCCTCGATCAAATTCACCCGCTGCCCCAGCAGCGTGGCACCGGGGGTGAAGGACGTCGGCAGGCTGGCCACGGTCACGATCTCGCTGGCCGTGCTGCTCGCCGTAACGTCGATGCTACCGATCGGCACGAGGGGCTGAGTGGCACCACCGAGATTCGAAAGGTCTGCTGGCGCAAAGGTTTCACCCAACTGCACCGGCTTGGCGCGCCAGTAGCCCGCTGGAGCCGGGGTGACAGCGTCCACCTGCACCAATGGCGGCGTGATGATGTCGCCAAGGTAATACTGCGGCACGCCAGTGGCGAAGGCGTTGCCAAAGCGGGCGGAGCGGAGCTGGATCGCCACGCTCGGCGTACCCTGGGTGTCATCGGCGGTGCCTTCGGGAAAGTCAGCAGGCGTCTCCGTCGGTCCAGCGCTGGCGGAGGTCTCGCCGACACTCGTGAACTGCGTCAAGGGGAAGGGATTGCCGCCACCCAGCTTGGTGGCATCCAGCGTGAGGGCGTTGAAATGCGTCGGTGCACTGAGTTCCAACTGTGCCTGCGTTGTGGAGGCGAGGAGCAGCGTGCCGAGGGCGAAGAGGGAAAGAAGTCGAAAACGGTTCATGGCGTGAGAGGCAAAAGGTGGAACGAGCTTGGCGTTGACCCGCTCGTCTCGGCTTGGGCGTAGGACGACTGTGGCGCAAGCCCGGTCGTCTCTGTGAAGGCGGTAGGCCGGAGAAATCTGCGAAGGTTCATCAGGCGACCTTCCAAGCGCGGCGTGCGCATCACCTGCACCGAAGCCGGGCGGGCTGTCGCCACAACCGGCCTACGGGTGGGCTGCGTGGCAGATTCTGCGTTCATGAGCTGTGACGTAATCACTGATTGGCAGCGCCCATTTTCACGGAGGCGGTGCGGACGGCGGGCGAATCGGCGGAGAGGTGTTTTTCAATGGTGGCCAGCTGGGCGTCGCGCGCCTTGTCCCGGGCATCACGTGCCCGGTCTTTGGCTTCGAGTTCGGCGAGGCGCTTCTGGAGTGCGGCCACTTCGACCTCCTTCGCCTCAAGCCGGCGGGCGATCTCCTGGGTGGCGGACACATTGAGCATGGCGATCGCTTCATAGTCCACGATGCGGAAATCCTTCACCTCGCGACCGAAGACAAAGACTTCCCCATCCCGCTGGGAGAAATCCGTGCGGAACTTTCCTTCCACCACCTCCAGCACGTTGTGGATGCCTTCCACCTTCTCGCCGATCAAGCGCACGCGGTCTCCCGCTTTGAGATCCGTGGCCAGTTCCACCCAGCCGTCTTTGAGACCGGCGTTCTGATAGATGTCCGGCACCGTATCCGTCGTCCGGCTCACGGCCTGCGGGTAAACCGTTTCCACCTGCTGGGCGATGACTTTCTTGTGCGGCCGGTTGCCCTTGCCGACGACATCGATGTGTCGATAGTCGGTGATCTCAATCTGGCGAATCGTGGCGAGATCCTCCACGGCATCGGACCGTCCCAGCACGGTCTTGATCCTTTCATCCGAAATGGCCAAAAAGGCCGCACCTGCCACGGAGCCTTCAGCCCAAATGGAAAGCGCATCCACCGCCGCAGTGGTATTGGTGAAGCCGTTGAACTGACGGAAGAGTTGGTAGGCTGTCCCAGATCCTCCATTTACCGTAGCAACCCCTGGCGCGCCCGTTCCCCACACGGAAAAACGCGCCTGGCTCGTGTTCAATCCGCCTATGGCGACAGCCCCCTCCAAATAGGACAGGTTGCCGCCAGACTTGCTAAACACCCCCACGGTGGACGCCATTTTGTTTCCCGTAACGGCACCATTTCTGAGCTCGATGGTGCCCACGGCGTCTCCTGCCAGCTTGGCCCAGGTCACCGCATTGTCCGCCAGTTCGGCGGTATTCACCGCGATGTCCGCGAGCTTGGCATTGGTCACCGCATTGTCCGCGAGCTTGGCGTTGGTCACCGCATTGTTCGCCAAGTCTGCGGAAGCCACCGACGCATCGAGAATCGCACCCCCATTGATCGCACCCGTCGCCACCTTGTCCGACGTGATGGCCCCGGATCCCAGTTTGTCCCCAGTCACCACTCCCAAGCCCAGCATGGTGCTCGTGATCCCATCTGAGGCCACACTCTCCGCGATCTTCGACCGCACCGAGAAGGCGGTGGCCACGATCTGCTGACGCGGCGTGATCTCCGCGTCATTCCCGATGCCGTCGCCTGCCGCGTCCACGGTGATGCCGAGGAAGCAGTCCTTGTTCGTGAAGGCAGTGGCAAACACATGCACCTCAGACGCGATCTGCGCCCCCTGCCCTAGCAGCACGCTGAACTCCCCACTGTTGATCGTCACCGTCTGCGACTCGCTGTAGAGCAGTGTCTGACCTGACGGCGTCGGTGTGGTGTAGAATCGGAAATAGACGAGGCGGTTCACCGGCGACGGCGGCGCGCCGATGACTGCACCGCCCGCGCCGGTCACATGAGCCTGGTAATTCATGAGGTCCGGCACGGCAGACGGTGCCTGGGCACGGGCGAAACCGGCCATCGCGAGCGACAGCAGCGGAATAAGGAGGAGTGAGCGTGTTTTCATGGGGGCGATGGGTTGGATCAGGGATTGATGGTGAGCGTCCCGAACTCGGAGACGCGGCGCAGCACAAAGGTGCCGGAGACGGTGATGGGATAGCGGTGCAGACCGCGGAGCACCTCGACGTAACTGCCGCCGATGGCGCTGCTGCCCCAGCCGGCGGAGCTGATGCCCGCTGGCGGCGAGGTGGTGAAGGTGAAGGTGAAAGTGCGGGTGACGGTGTAGCTCTCGTCCCCGTTGCCCTTCGGCGTGTTCGTGCCGTCCGGCCGCGCGTCGCGGTTGTCGTGATCCGGGTGGTATTGATGGACGAAGGGATTCGTGGGATCATCAAAGGCCACCACCATCGTGCGCACCAACTGAGAAGGCAGCGCGACGCCGCCGCTGCCCGCCTGCTCACGCGAATCGAGCACACCGTCGAGCACCCGATCCAGCGGCAGGTGGGAGACGGAGAAGCGCAAGGCATCGGCCTTCTTATTCACCTTCAAGCCCAACTCTTTCGTGCAGAGGCCAAGCGGATTGCCGACATCGGCCAAGGTGCCAACGAACACCTGGGACAGCACCCGCGCCGTGCCATTGTCCGCCACATGCAGCAGCGTCCGCAACGGGAAGGGGCGCTGCATTTCGCTCGGCGATGGCGAGGCGATGGTCACGACTGGGGCGGATGCGTAACCGCTGCCGCCATTCGTGATCGTGAATCCCGTGATCGATCCATTCGAAACAATCGCCGTGGCCTGTGCGCCGCTGCCAGCACCTGCAAGGGTCACGATGGGCAGAGTCGGCCCATCGATCACCGAACTCAGCACCGTGCCGCCGTAGGCCAGATCGTAGATGCCAGTCGGTAGCGACTGGGACAGGATGAACTCGGTACCATTCGTGAGGCTGGCAATCGTCGCCGTGCCAGTGATGCCCGCGCCGGTGACGATATCACCCGCCGTCAGTCCCGCCGTGGTGACAAGCGTGATCGTATTGGCCGCAGGCGTGCGGCTCGCGGAACTGAGCGTCGTCGCCCCGAAGCGCAGGTTGCGGGTGCCCACGGGAATCGCCTGTGACAGCTCAAAATGCGTGGCATCAGTGATGCTGGCCACCGTCGCCGCGCCACTGATACCCGGCCCCGCGACCGTCATTCCCGGCGTCAGATCGGACGTATCGGCCACTGTCATCGTCGCGGTTTCATTGACCACCGTGGCCACCACATTCCCGGTGCCGATGAAGTTCACGCCCCGCGTGCCATCCGGCGCACGCGCTTCGTATCCCGACACATCAACACCTAGAGTCAAATGCGTCGCATCCACGGTGCTGAGGATCGGGTAAACGCTATTGATCAGCGTGGCGTTGGTTGCGCTGGACACAATGATCTGGACCTGAGAGGAACCCGATACCGCCGAAGTGCTCGGCACCGCGACGTTCGTGACGATATTCGTGTCTGCCGTCGCCGACTTGACCAGCGTCCCATAGCTCAAAGGGTTGGTCGCATCCGGAATGGTCTCGGACAGCACGAACTGCGCGCCATTCAGTATGCCGCCGACGACCGCCGTCCCGGTAATCCCCGTCCCGGCGACCGGTGTGCCAA
>CAXBNA010000239.1:0-9249 GCA_963976915.1 uncultured Verrucomicrobiales bacterium | reverse complement strand
GCTACGCGATGGTCTTCGTCGAGGACGTTAGCCGGGAGGGCATTCACAAGGCGATGAAGCAGCGGCGCACCTATGGTGCTACGGACAACATCATTGCCGACACGCGGTGCGTGGGTTCGGATGGTGAGAACCACATGATGGGTGAAGAGTTCAGAACGAAGGGTGCGCCCGAGATCCACATCAAGCTCATCGGCACCGCGCCGTTTGAACGCATTGTGATCATCAAGGACAACGAAGAAGTTGAAATTCAAAAACCCAATGCCCAAGAAGTCGATTTCACCTGGACGGACCCCAACCCGACGCCCGGCAAAGAGAGCTACTACTACGTCCGTGGTGAGCAGACCAACAGCGAGCTCGTCTGGGCCTCGCCGATGTGGATCACGGTGGAGTGAGTCGAATGCGGATTTTGGAATGCGGATTTCGGATGGGACGTGGGTTGGTCGGCGCCTTGCTGGCTAGCTTCGTCTGCGTGGGAGGCGCAGGGGCCCATCCGGCGGATGTGACGCATCTTTTGGCGACGGTAGAACGGCAGAACGTTGAGGTTCGATTGACGTTCAATCTGCTGACCCTGATGCGGGTTTGGCCGATGGATGGAGATCAGAATGGGGAGTTGTCGTTGGAGGAACTGAAGCTCGCGGAGCCGAAGATTGCGGATTATTTGGCGGAGCATGTTCCAGTGAGCTTGAATGGCGGAGATGGAGATCGTTTGGGTCCGATGATCTCCATGAGGCCTGTGTGGCCGACCTCGGAGTCGCCGGTCGTGAAGGCGGAGGACTACGACAAGCGCTGGGTGGATGTGGTGTTTGATCTGCCGAGCGAGGCGTTGGTGACGGAGTTTTGGATTGGATTCGAGATCTTCGAGGACACGGGCTACGCGCACACGATTCAAGGCTTCTTTGAGCAGGAGTCTGGACGACTGGAGGTGCCTTTCACCGTGGCGGAACCCGAGTTTTTGTATGACACGGGATTCGAGCCGGAGACTAAGGAGAACACGGTCGACGAGGCGTTGGTGAAGTCAGGCGCATCGTCGTCACTGACTTCGTGGGTGTTGCTGTTCGGAGTGTTGGTGCTGGCGGCGGTGGCAACGGCCGTGACAAAGTTGAAACTCGGTCGGCGGTGAGGGTTGGATTCGGTGGTTGGGTGACGCATACTGCCACCCGATGATGCGGTTTTTCTCAGCTTCTCGCAGGCGCAGGCTGTTGCGTCGGCCTTTGCTGTGGGTCAGTGCGGCGGTGGCGATCGTGGCCGCACTTGTATGGTGGGGGCTGCCCTGGGTGGTGGCGTTGCCCGATTCCCTCCAAAACCCCCGGTCGGTTTCGGTGAAGTTTGTCACGGAAGACGGCCTGCCCTTGAGGCTTCTGCTCGACGGCGACGGCCAGTGGTCGGGGCCCGAGCTTGCCTTGGATGAAATGCCGCGTGCGCTCATCGATGCCACACTGGCAGCGGAGGATCAGCGATTCTTTGGTCACGGAGGTGTGGATCTCATCGCCATCGTCCGGGCGGCGAAGGACAATGCCTTTGCGGGCAGGATCGTCTCCGGTGCTTCGACGGTGCATCAGCAGCTGGTGAAAATCAGTGCTCCCCGCCGAGAGCGCAACCTCACCACGAAGCTCGTGGAGGCTCTTCAGGCGCGCCAGTTGGCCATGCGCATGCCGAAGGAGACGATCCTTGCTCAGTATCTGAACCGTGTTTCGTACGGTAACCTTTTTGTAGGCTGCGCCGCAGCGTGTCAGGGCTACTTTTCCAAGCCGCTTGCCGATCTAACAGCGGCGGAGGCGGCCTTCCTCGCTGCGCTTCCTCAAGCGCCGGGACGCCTCAATCCCTATCGCAACCCCGAGCCGGTCCACGAACGTCAGCAGGACATTCTCAGGCGGATGCGATCGCTCGGGTGGCTCGACGATGAGGATTTCAAGATCGCACGCGCGCAGCCGATTGTTCTGCAGCGCTTCGTCGGTGGCTTCGATGCGCCTCACGCGGTGGATTGGCTGCGCCGCAGTGGCAAGGTTTCAGGGGAGGAAATTCGGACGACTCTCGATAGCAGGCTGCAGTCCGAAATTGAACGGATGGTTTCCCGAAGGCTGGCCTCGCTCGTCGATCACCACGCCACCCAGGCTGCGGTGGTGGTCATTGAGAATGCGACGGGGAAAGTTCGGGCTTGGGTGGGCTCGCGAGATTTCTTCTCCGACCAGGGAGGACAAATCGACGGGGCATGGACGCCGCGCTCACCCGGCTCTGCGCTGAAACCCTTCACCTATGCTCTTGCCTTTGAGCGCGGAGACACACCCGCGACCATGGTTCCTGACCTTCCCATCGAGTTTCCGACGCCCACTGGCATCTACCGTCCAGAAAACTACGACCTCCGCTTTTTCGGTCCGATGACCTATCGTTCTGCTCTGGGTAACTCGCTGAATGTGGCGGCCGTTCGTGTCCTCGACCGAGCAGGCGGTGAGGAAGCCTTGAAAACCAGGCTCGAAGAGCTGGGCCTGACCACCTTGGCGAAACCTGCAGAGCATTATGGTCTTGGCCTTACCATCGGCAATGCCCCGGTGCGCCTCGTTGAGCTCACCAACGCCTACGCCACCCTCGCGAGACTGGGCCGGTGGAAACCGTGGACTTTGCTTGCGAGTGCGGCGGAATCTGGGACTGAAGATCGACAGGTAATCGATCCATCCGCCGCCTGGATGATCGCGGACATTCTGAGCGACAATCAAGCCCGTGAACTCACCTTCGGGCGGTTTTCACCCCTGCGGTTTGACTTTTCGGTGGCCGTGAAGACTGGCACCAGTTCGGAGTATCGAGACAACTGGACTCTCGGCTATACGCCCGAGTTTTCCGTGGGTGTTTGGATGGGAAACTTTGATCGCACGCCGATGAATCAAGTCTCGGGGGTGACGGGTGCGGCCACCATCTTGCATGAGATCGTGGGTTACCTGCATGACCTCCATGGAACGACCTGGTTCGCCCGCCCGGATCAAATGGTGCTTGCGCGCATCGACCCGCGCACAGGACACAGGTTGACGCACCAGTCTCCTCCGGCTCGACTCAGTCGAGAGGAGTATTTGCCCCAAGATCGGCTTCCGACTACAGCCACGAAAGCGGACTACGATTCGAGCGGCCGCGCTCTTCTCGGACCCGAGTTTGCCGAATGGATCCGCAGCCGGGACAATTGGTTGGGTGATCTGGTCGCCATCGATGCGTCCCGCTCCCCTCATGCAGGACTGGAGATCGTGAATCCGATTTCAGGCACTACGATCCAGCTCGATCCCGACCTTCCGAGCGGTGGGAGTCGCTTGATTCTTCAGACGCGCTTGAGCGGCGACGTCAGATGGAGCAGTGACACACTCGAAATCGAACATGATGGAGGGGCATGGATCGCGCATCTCGCCGCGGGACGCCATCGCTTGACGGTGCTCGACATTCATACGGGTGCCAGGGCGACGACGGAGATCACGGTGTTGCCGGATGGTGCCGAAAGGTGATTTGGATTGATCAATTCTTCCGGATATGGTGCGTACTTAGAACCATGATCTTTCAACCGACCAGCCGCCGCCGATTTCTTGAACTCGCTTCTTTTGCTTCGGCCGGAAGTTTTCTTTCTGGGGCGGCCACTGCAGCGGACGTGACCGATGAGCATCCACTCGCCGGTCGGCTGTACAAGACGCTCAAGATTGGAATGGTCAAAGTGGACGGAAGCCTGACAGACAAGTTCCGCGCGGCCAAGACCGCAGGATTTCTGGGGATCGAACTCAGCGCGCCAGGATTCGATGTCGAGGAGGTGAAAAAGGCCATCGCCGAGTCAGGCTTGCCCGTCGATGGGACCGTCTGCAGTTCCCACTGGAAAATTCGCCACACCAGTCCCGAAGTTGCCACGAGGGCGCAGGCCCTGTCGGATCTCAAGCAGGCCCTGAGAGACACCCATGCCGTCGGTGGCCACAGCGTGCTGCTCGTCGTTGGCAAGGGCGAGGACGGTCCCGAAGAGGAGATCTGGTCGCGCTCCGTGGAGAACATCTCAAAAGCGGTTCCGCTCGCCGCCGAACTGGGCGTTGCCATTGTGATTGAAAACGTTTGGAACCAATTCCTCTACAATCATGAGGGCGGCCATGATCAGACCGCCGACAAGTTCGTGAAGTATGTTGACGAGTTCCAGTCGCCTTGGGTCGGGATGCAATTCGACATTGGCAACCACTGGAAGTACGGCAGCATGGGCGATTGGATTCGCCAACTTGGAAAGCGAATCATCAAGCTGGACGTGAAAGGGTTTTCCCGCGCCGAAGACTCCTTCATGCAGATCGGAGAAGGGGATCTCGACTTCGATGACGTCCGCAAGGCGCTCATCGAGATCAACTACCACGGCTGGGTCGCGGCCGAGGTCAAGGGTGGGGATCTCGACGAGCTGAAAACGATCTCGGGCCAGATGGACCGGGTCTTTGGGTTGTAGCTCCATCACCATCCCAACATTGAGCGCATGCACCGTGAGTGCTAGACTCTCAGAATGGACTCCAGCCCGATCCTCGCCGATGCTCTCAAGGCATTTTCGGAGCATCGCCTTGAGGTGGTGATGATCGGGAATGCCGCCGCCGCATTGCACGGCGCACCCGTGACGACCATTGACATCGATTTCATGTTCCGGGAGACGACGCTCAATCTCAAGAAACTCAAGGCCGTCGCCAAATCCCTCCGAGCCGTCATCATGCGGCCCTACTATCCCGTCTCGAAGCTTTACCGCATGTCCAACGACGACCGCGGTCTTCAATTGGACTTCATGCCCGTGATTCACGGCATCAGGTCGTTTGAAGGCCTTCGCTCTCGGGCGTCACGCGTGCAGATTCAGGGGCAGGAAGTCATGCTCGCCAGTCTTGAAGACATCATCAAGAGCAAGAAGGCCGCTGGCCGCTGGCCGCTTGCGCGATGCTGCCGTTTTGCCCATCCTTGAGATGACCCTTTCGGAAAAGAAACCTTCGAACCATGCCAAAAAAACAGACCCAAGCTAAGCGCTCCCCGAGCCGGGCATCTCAACTGAAGGCCTTGAGAGAATCCTCGGACCTTGAGATGCTGGACCTCATCCGCCGCCAACTTGCTTTGCCGATTGAGAAGCGGACGAACTTCCTGCGCGTCCGCCTGCCGCTGCCCGGTGGCGGATCCTGCCTGTAGCTTTCATTTACTGTTTGGCTTCACAAATTCCTTCCGACTGAGAACGCCGTCGCCGTTCTTGTCAAAGTTCGGGAATCGTCTCTTCCCCTCCTCCGGGTCGGGGAAGCGATGCAGGTACTCTTCCAGAGTGAGTTGGTTGTTCCGATCCAGATCCTTCTTCTCAAACGCGACATTGCGATCCAGAGGTCGGGGCGTCCCTCCGGGCGTCCCTAGCCTCGCCGGAGCAGCACGCTCTTTGGACTGAAGGCTCGGATCGATCGCGGTCGGCAAGGTGGCAAACCAGGTCTCGATCGCAGTTTTCATGCTCGCCACACGCTCTGGTTGGTCCTTCGCAAGGTTGTGCGTCTGCCCACGGTCCGCGACCACGTCGTAGAGCTCAGCCTGCTCCTTGGTTTCATCCAAGATCAAGACGAGCGATCCCTCACGCATCGCAAAGGCGGGCCAGTCGTCTCCAGTGTGCTTGCCTGGCCACCACCAAAAGACGGGCTTTGATCGCAGATGGGCGCTGCCTTTGAAAGCGTCCATCACGTTTTCGCCATCCGAAACGTAGCCCTTTGGAGCTTCAATGCCTGCGGCCGCCAAGAGCGTCGGAAATACGTCGACACCCGCCAGGGCTGTCTCTTGGTCGACTCGACCAGCTGGAACCACTCCGGGCCAACGAACGAGAAAGGGAACGTTGACCCCGCCCATGAGCAGACTCCGTTTTCGGCCACGAAGGCCGCCTGTCGTCCCGACGCTGTAGTAAAACTTGTCGCCGGGATTCGGATGCGTGTTTTCAGGTCCATTGTCACTGGAGAAAATGACCAGCGTGTCGTTGGAGATCCCCATCTCGTCGAGCACCTCCAAAATGCGCCCCACTTGGCGATCCGCCCGTGTCACCGCAGCATAGTAAGTTCGCTGCGGTTCCGGTGTGTCCGGGTAGGGGGCCTTGTCCTCCTCGGTGGCTGAGACGAGGTGGTGGGTTTCATGGAGCCACAGGTTGATGAAAAACGGCCGGCCCTGGGATTCGCGAATGAACTTCACGGCGAGATCGGTCGCCGCGACGCTGATGAAGGACGCGGCGATCTCGTCGTGAGGCCCCGCATCTCGCTCCATCTCGGCGTACTTGGTTCCATCAAACGGATGTCGTCCGGGGCCGGTCCAGACGGCGGCATCGTCGTAGCCATAGTCGGCCGGCAACGAGGCCCCCGCGATGCCGCCACCGGAGAGATGCCACTTTCCATAGTGGGCGGTGCGGTAACCGGCCGATTGGAAGACCTTGGGGAGCAGGGGTGCCTTGGGGTCCAGCCAGTCGGGCATTCCCCGCTCCACATTCTGTTCGTGGGTGGCGAAGTGCTGGTGGACTCCCCACCGGGAAGGAAACTGCCCCGTCACGATTCCCGTTCGACTAGGCGAGCAGACCGGATTCACGACCGTGAAGCTTTGGAAGTCGGTTCCCTCCTTCGCCATGCGATCCAGGTTCGGCGTCAGAATGTGCGGGTGCCCGTGGCAGGCGAGATCGCCGTAGCCAAGATCGTCCGCGTAGATGAAGACGATGTTCGGTCGCGGACTTGTCTCTGCCAGGCAAAGGCTCGACCACGCACTCAGCAAAACCGCTCCCGTGAAGTGTTTGATTCGCATCTCGTGTCAACGAATCAGCTTGAGACGGCTTTCAGGCGAAGCGTGATCGCCGCCTCAATCGACAAACTCGGTTGGGCAGTCCGGCAAAGCCGCGAGAAACGCTCGACCGTAGGCCTTGGTGACAATGCGGTTGTCCAGAATCACACAGATGCCCTCGTCCTTGTTGGAGCGGATCAGTCGACCTACCCCTTGGCGCAGTTTCAGGATCGCCTCGGGGACGCTATATTCGGTGAAGGCATTCAAGCCTTGTTCTTCCAAATACTCGATGCGCGACGCCGTGACCGGATGGTCGGGTACCGCGAACGGTAATCGTGTGATGATGACGTTTGACAGGGCCTCGCCCGGCACATCGACCCCCGTCCAGAAACTGTCGGTGCCAAACAGTACGCTGTGGGTGTCTTTGCGGAACTCAGCCAGCATCTGGTGCCGTGGCATCTCGCGGCCCTGGATCAGCAATCGCCAGCCATTGTCTTCGCAAAAGTCCTCCAACTGATCCGCCATCGCGCTCATTAGCGCGTAGCTGGTGAACAGGACGAAAGCCCGCCCGTTCGACATCTCGAGGTAGTGGGCAATTTTTTCCCGCAGCGCCTCGTGGTAGCCGGAATCCCTGGGCTCGGGCATTCGCTTGGCCAGGTACAAGCGCATCTGTGTTTTGAAATCGAAGGGACTTTCGATGCACGCTGCCTCCACCTCATTGGCACCGACGCGGCGGCGAAAGTAGCGCAGGCTTTTGTCGTCGCCCACGCCCAGCGTCGCGCTGGTGAGAATCGCGCATTTGTCACCTTGGAAGAAAATCTCTTCCAGGCGCGGGGCCACGTCAATTGGGGCACTGCGAAAGGTGAGCGTCTGATGATCGCGGCCGGTCTTCTCGGTCCAGTAGACATGGTCTTCTTCCCCTTGATCCAGAAAGGCGGCCAGACTCCCGCGAATGGACGTCAGTCGTTTCGCCAGATCGTGCAGTTCCAGCCTCGTGTTCTCAGCCTTGGCGGCATCCCCGGCTTTCAGCGCGATGCGGGACACTCGCTGGAGAGAAAGCGACAGCGTGTCCTCGACCAGTCCGGGCTCCCGGACCCGGAACTCTCGACCCCAATCCCCGAAGCGGCAGGCGGCCTCCGCATTGCGGAAAAACACCTCCGACTCGGAGATGGCCCGCATCACTTCTTCGACGCCTTGCTTCTCACCCATCAGTGTGAAGAAACCCTTCTTCGTCTTCGGGTTGAACAGTCGGCTGAGTTCGAACCGGACGTTCGACTCGCTCACCTGAAGTCCGAGCGCCCTTGCGGCGATGTTCTCGATCGTGTGCGCCTCGTCGAGGACCACAAAGTCACGCGGGAAGAGAAAGTTGCCATCTTCCGGCAGCAGATCCTCGGCTGAAGCAAGCAGCGTGAAAAAGAGCGTGTGGTTGACGATGACCACCTGGGCCTCCGCCATGCGACGACGCGCGGCTTGATAAAAACAGCCGCTTCCCGGGCCGCAGCGCCTCGGCGTGCAGGCGTGCGCCTCGCTGCACACCATCGTCCAAACCTTGCCTGTGGGCGTGAAATCCACGTCGCTCAGAGTGCCGTCCTTGGTCTCTGCCGCCCACTCGGCGATCATCGCCAATTCCGCCGCTTCACTGGTGGTGAAGAGGTCCCCGGTCTCCTTCAATGCCCGGTCCAGCCGCGTCGGGCAGAGGTAATTGCCGCGTCCTTTGATCAGCTCGGCTTTGAACTCTCCAACGATCTTTTTGACGATCGGGATGTCTTTGGAGATCAACTGCTCCTGAAGGTTGATCGTATGGGTGCTGATGATCGCCTTCCTGCTGTTCTCGAGCGCGTAGGTTACGGCTGGCAACAGGTAGGCCAGCGATTTGCCAACGCCCGTGGCGGCCTCCACCACCAATGGCGAAGAGTGATCCAGGGCCTTTCCCACCAGTTCCGCCATCCGCTGCTGCTGGGGGCGGTACTCAAAGTCCTTCGACTTGGCAAAGGGGCCATCGGTCGAGAACGCATGCTTCATCCGCTCCGCCAGCGAAGGACCGCCGCTTGCTCCTTCGGATGGATCGAAAACGTGAATCATGGGGATGTAACCGAACGGGCATCATCGTGCGGGCGGAACGGCACGCAAGTTGGAGATCACACCCGGAGCGCTTGCTCGATGTCGCTCCAAAGATCCTCGACGTGCTCGATGCCCACCGAAAACCGTACCAGCCCGTCGGTGACGCCGACTTCCTCGCGGGTTGCCTTCGGCACCGAGGCGTGGGTCATCGTCGCGGGATGGCACACGAGCGATTCGATGCCACCCAGACTTTCCGCTTGAGTGAAGAGCCTCAGTTTGCGGATGAAAGCCAGGGTGGCCTCCTGATTCAGTCCCAGATCGGCGAGGAGCATGCCGCCGCCACCGCTCATCTGCTTCTTCGCCAGATCGAACTGTGGATCGGATGGCAGGAATGGATAGCGCACTCGGCGAACACCGTCGGTCTGTTCCAGACGGCCCGCC
>CAXBNA010000238.1:0-9286 GCA_963976915.1 uncultured Verrucomicrobiales bacterium | reverse complement strand
CCATGCTGAACGCCCCCGAGTGGGCTTTCAGCCCGTGAAGGCTCTCAGGTCACGATTTGCCCCTCATGAAAGTGGTGAATGGGAATGCTGAAAATCAGCGTCGCCCAAACCGCTCACGACCGCCTCAGCAGACCAAGATGGATCGAATGACGCAAAGATTGCGCCTCGCCAATGCACCATAATCTCGTAGTAGTCATAGCCCCCGTCCGGGCGACTCTGCATGCCAAACCGCAAACAAAAAAAGCCGACACCAACGCTCGCGAAGCCCCCCAAGCCGAAAAAGAAGTTTGGAGGGAGGGGAACGGCCACTGGAGTCGGCTATGAGGTGGATATCGCCGCATTTATTGCCGCAAAAATGCTCTCGGGCGGCCACAACGAAGTTTTTGATGCGGTTTCTGGAACGGATATCAGCGCCATAACCCTCCAGTCTGACGACCCGGTGGACGACATCGTCCTCGAGCTAAAAAGCAACGGCGCAAAGATTTTCGTCTCCGCCAAGCACAGAACCGGCCGTGTCTCGCTAAAATCTGGCAGCAGCACCTTTGTCGAAGTCATCGAATCGTTCGTTGCGCAAGAACGAGCACTATCAGCTCAAGCGAGGAGCCAGTCGAGATTCGTGTGGGCGCTACCTTCGACTGCTGGTTTGCCTGCCACGCATGACTTGTCGGAAGCTCTCACAGCTTTCCGCGCAGAAATGCCAAGCCAGGATTTTCGATCATTCCTCGCCCGACGATCCAAAAGGCAAGCAATGGCATTGGAATCGTGCATATCGATCATCAAGGCCAAATGGAAATCGCTGACTGGCACTGCTGCCAAGTCTGATGTTGTGACTGGTATCTTGAGTCGAATTCATGTCGAGGTTTTCGATTTCGAGATGGGTTCTCGGATGGATCGAGCCGCGATGAGCGATCTTTCAGCGCATGTCACAGCTACTTCCAAAGATGCATCTAAAGCATGGCGCCGCCTCCGTAGTGTGCTTGGTGATGCCGACCGCCGTGGTCTGAGGATCCAAGCTCGGCAACTTCGCCAGGCGCTCACGTCTGAAGGAATCGGCCTGCGCTGCGAAGACGAGTTCGCCGCCGACTTTGAGACCCTGAACTCCATGACCCGCCGGAACATGGCTCGCCTCCGGGAACATCGCTTTCTCCGTTTTGGGGACAACAAGTCCGACGAAATACACCTGCCACGACAAGAAGACATCAATGCCTTGGAACAAGCGACGGAGCGCGGTCACTGCCTGATCACTGGCGAGCCTGGCTGCGGCAAAAGTGGGTTGATTCATTTGTTGGTCGAGCGACTGGAACAGCGCAGCACTCCTGTGGTCCTCCTTCTGGCGGAAGAAATCGGAGGAGGTGACACATCGTCTGGGCAGATGGTTGCTACCCTCAAACATGCGGTGGACGATGTCCTGGCGCACTGGTCGAATGGCTCAGTTGGGATTCTGATCACAGACGCTCTCGATGCCGTCCGTGATCCCGATGTGCTGATGAAACTGCGCCGAATGCTGGAGGACATCGTTCGCGGCGAGTCGGGCTGGACTGTAATAGCCAGCGTAAGGGAGTTTGATCTGAAGCACAGCATCACGCTTCGCGAGCTATTCCCTGGCTCCGGCTTTGCGAATCATTCATCAAAGGACTTTGAGGGGGTGGCCCATTTCCACCTAGGAAGACTGGCTGAGGTCGAGTTGGATCAACTGATAGCTGCACGACCCGAGATCGCCCCATTTGTTTCAAGTGCACGCGAATCGAAGAGATCGGAGCAACTTCATCGTTCCCCGTTTTTCCTGCGTCTGGCTGCTGAGCTTCTCCGGACCGGCGTGGCACCGGGCAGACTAGCTGACTGGAATAGCCCCACGCTCCTGCTGAGGAGATTCTGGGATTCCCGAGTGGGAGATGGCCATGGCGAAGGTGCTCGTGAGTCAGTACTCCAGCTCATCTGCCAGACCATGATGAAGCAGCGCATCATGTCACTTTCGACCAAGGAGCTGGCACTTGGCGCCGATCACCGAGAAGCCATCTGCGAATTGAGGAGCCGCGGCATCCTCCAGAGCCCTCTTCTGAAGAATCGAGCGCGGGTGGGCGATGAGGACATCCGGTTCAGCCATCATCTGATCCATGACTATGCGATAGCCCGCTCTTTGATTCCCAGCCTCGCACCTCGGTTCGTTGCCTTTGCCATCTCCGAGCCTTTAGCACCAGTTTTCTACCGTCAGAGCTTCGTCATGGCCCTGGATGAGCTGTGGGACGGCCCGGATGGTGTGACTGGATTTTGGAGAGCGTGTCTTGAACTCGAAAGTAGTCCGCAACTTCATAGCTTCACCCGCATTCTGGCACCACTTCTCGCGGCACGGCGAATCGAAAGTTCCAAAGACCTGCTACCGCTCATTGAGACGATCTCGTTGAGTCCGCCCGAAGACCATCCTTCCATCAAGGCTGCCCGGCATCTTTCTTCGGGACTCGAAGATGCCTCTCCACAGACGATCCGTCTCGGAGCTTCTGCCTGGTGCGAGTATGCATGTCAATTGGGAGCACTGCTAGCCAGCTTCCCTGCCCTGGAGAGTGCTCTGGTGTATCTAGTAGCGCGACTGCTTGATGTGAATGCTGTAATTGTGGATGAGGACCGCCGCTGGATCAATGCAGCTGGCAGGGCGCTTCTGAAGCACCATCTGAACAAGCCCGTGAACCAAGGCTGGCGTTATGTCGCCGCTACGGGAACCCGCGCTATCTGCCGAACCTATGGTTCTGAGCCAGCAGCCAGTGAGACTGCCTTGCTTGCCTTAATGGAACCCGAAAGGCTCAAGCTGTTTCCTCACGATGACTTTTTTGATCTAGCTCACGAGATCAAACACATCGGCGAACAAGGGCGTCGTATCGTAACTGAACTGTTTGTGGCTGTTTTTTCAGACGAGCCCGACCCAGACGACTGGCGCTCCAATGGATCACTAATTCTCAGCATGAGAACGCAGACACGCGATGATTGGAACATCATCCGATACGCCTTGGGTGAATATTATGCCAACTGCCACGATATGGCTGCTGACCTTGCCACGGAACTCGTCTGCATTGTCTGGTCTCAAACTGAGAATTCACGCGAGCGAAAGTCGCGGCAACCCGGAATCAAGAAGCTTGAAGCAAAATTTGATCTCCAAGGAATCAATGTGGAGTTGTCGAATGACGGTTGCTACGGCTGGGGGAGAGAGTTTGAGCATGAAGAAAACACCATTCTGAATGCTTTTGAGACCCGCCTTTGTGAATGGGCTAGGGCTGGAGATAAGGATTCCCTTCTTCTTGCGGTGAAGGCTTTTGCACGAACGAACCACTCGTCGGTGTTGTGGCAGGTCGTTCTTGAAATCGCCAGTCAACATCCTGACTCGCTTGGTCTTCTGATGGAGGAAGCCGTTTATCAGCCATTGCTCCTGACCCTGCCCGGCTATCGCTATGGGGGGGCGGCCCTGTTTTCTGCACTGCACCATTTTGGTGACATTGAGCTAAGAAAGAAGTTGGAAAGGACGCTGCTGGAACTTCCATTGAGCACACCGCTTCCAGCGGAGGATGCGCGCCATCCAACCCCGGGCTGGATTATCTACTCTCAAGATGTGCTTCTTGGAGAACTATGCGAAGCCAACATCGCCCTCGAAGGAGCCAAACAGCTACGACACACTCGCGAAGCAGCGGGCGAACTGCACAAAAATCGTCGTCCAAGTTCGCTAACGCCGTATACTCCCCGTCTCGGGGGATCGCCGATACGTGAAGAACGTGTTCAGAGTGATCCTGTTATTTTGGAATGTTCTCGACTCGACAAAGACTTACAGCAGATCGAAGTCCAAATCGACAGCGGCAAATTCACAGTCTTGTTCTCTTCAACCTGCCTGAATACCATCAGACAGTCTGTAAAGTTGGTTGGGAAGCACCGAAACACTCATCCAAATCCCACTGATGAACTCTGGGGAAGGCTCGTTCACGTCAGCTCGCATATGGTCGGTCGAAGGCCGCCACCAAACGCGCTGATATGGTGGCACGACCTCCGTCGTTTGCTGTTAAAGGCAGCCTCCGACCCAGTTCCAGCTACTACAAAAGAAGATTTTGGAACGGAAGACCATTTGTCATCGTGGTCATCTCCGAGCCCCCGCAGTGACGCAGCGAGGGCGCTTCCGTTTCTGGTTCTTCGTATGAAGTCCATAGACCGCCCAATTGCAGATGCAATTCGCCGGCTAACCACAGATCCTTCACGGGTAGTTCGCCATCACTTAGCTGGCAGTCTGCACGCTCTTCATCGTGATGCACCAGACTTGATGTGGGAACTGATAGACCGCATGATCGAGAAAGAACCGAAGTTTGCGGTCCTGGATGAGTTGATGGAGTCGATTCGCCACCTGCTTGAGCGGGACTCTGATAAGGGGTTGTCCCGTATGGAGCAAATTGGCTCACGAATTGCGAACTCTGCACACCCAGAACATCGAATCCATCGACACTTGGCTTCAAGCTTTCTATTTCATCACCTTGGAAACGGGGAGCCGCGCAGTTGGGCCTACATTGAAAACTTGATTGCACATTGTGAGGATCCAGGAACCTCAGAGGCACTGATCGGACAACTTCACGGCTGTAGAAGCGGCAAATGGCTGACGGCAGGAGACGCCATTGTTGCGGATAAGACAACCGATGAACGTCGCAAACGGGCTTGGATGTTTTTCAGGACTTTACTCACGGCTGCGCAGTGCAAACTGACCGAGTGTCGCGAACACTGGCGTCTCAGTGCAATAAATGACAATTGGGACAAAGTCGAAAAGAGCGTTCTAGAATCACGAATGAGCAGTCTGTACAAGATCGTTGATGGAATCGCCGCTCAACTCTACTTCGGCAGTGGCACTTTCGCTGAGAAACAAAAGAAGGACGAAGACCGTCTGTCTGATGCTCAGGCACGTCGTTTCTGGCATGATTCGGCTGATCTATTTGACGCGCTTGCCAACGAGCCGCATCCACACACAGCCAGACACGTGGTGGAAGCCATGTGTCATCTGATGCCCGCCGACCCCAAACGGGCATTCCTATGCGGTGCCAAGTCTATTCAAACCAGCGCTGCCTGGGGCATGCTCCAAGAGCATCTCGTCGTAGATGACATAGTGCGTCTCATCCAACGAGCGCTCTCTGACCACCGCGAGATGTTTCGCTCTTCCCTTGAGGGCAACTCCGAGTGTCTTGAGGAGCTATTGAAGCTGCTGGATCTATTTGTGGACGCAGGCTGGGCTAAAGCTCGACAACTCACACACAGGCTTGAAGACATCTACCGGTAGGAATTCAGATGAGTCTCCAATCCAAATCGCCACGCCTGAAATCAAACCCACCCGAACGCGTGATTCTCACCGCCGTCGCCCACCGCAACGTCAACACGGAAGTCGCCGCCAAACTCCACATCGACGAAGTGCCCCGGCTTTTCCTGCAATACTTTGCCCCACTTGTCGCAACCGTTCATCCCGCCACCCATGTTACAGTAACGCAATTGTCCCATCAAAAGCGGCGCACCCTATGCGTTCCCTGTCCAAGCACGCTCCCTCCCCCATGACTTCTATCTCCTCCCTCCACCACTCCAAAGTGGATCGTCGCCTCTTCCTGCGCAGCGCGCTGGCCACGATCGCCCTGCCCTCGCTCGAAGCCTTCGCCGCACCCGCGAAAGCCGCCGCCAAGCCCAAGAACTTCGTCTCCATCGGCACCTGGCTCGGCTGGCATCAGAACGCCTTCTTCCCCAGGCAGGTCGGACGCGACTACGAGATGCCAACCACCCTCGCGCCCCTCGCCAAGCAGCGCGACGCTTTCACCATCTTCTCCGGCCTCGACCACCGCGCCCCCAACGGCCACGGCGCTTGGAGCAATTTCCTCTGCGGAGCCACCCCGGAAACGTACTCGCTCGACCAGCGCATCGCCGACGAGATCGGTCAAAAAACGCGCTTCCCTTCCATCGAGCTCACCGCCGGAGCAGGTGAGGTTTCCAAAGCGATGAGCTTCACCCGCCAGGGTGTCGGCCTGCCGATGATTCAGCGCCCCAGCGTCCTCTACAAACAGCTCTTCCTCTCCAAGGCCGACCGCGCCCGCACCGAGTACCTGCTCCAAAGCGGACGCAGCTCGCTCGACCTCGTTCTCGAGGACGCCCTGCGCCTGCAGAAATCCCTGCCGCAGCGCGACAGCGACAAGCTCGACGAGTACTTTGAATCCTTTCGCTCCGTCGAAAAACGCATGGGCCGCCAGCTCGAGTCGCTCAACAATCCCGTCCCCGAGCCGAACTACAAACTGCCCAACTACGACCCCATCACGCCCAATCTCCAGATCGAGGCCGAGACCATCCTCTACGACCTCATGACGCTCGCATTGGAAACGGACTCCACCCGTGTGATGACACTCTTCCTTCACGGACTCGGCCAGGTCTTCTCCTTTGAGGGCGAGGCCCTCAGCGCCGGCTATCACGGCCTCTCGCATCACGGCAACGATCCGAAGATGATCCAGGATCTCGTCACCATCGAGACCGCCCACATCCACTGCTTCGCCGGATTCCTGAAGCAGTTGAAGGAAAAGAAAAACCCTGAAGGCCGCTCCCTCCTCGATGACACCATCATCCTGCTCGGCACCGGCATGGGCGACGCCAGCCGCCACAGCAATGCCAACCTCCCCACCCTCGTCGCAGGCGGTGGATTCAAGCACGGCAGCCACATCGCCATCGACAGCAAGAAGCCCGACGCCCCGCTCCTCGGCGACCTTTACATCACCCTCATGCAGCGCCTCGGCATGGAGGCCGACCAGTTCTCCAATGCGTCGCGAAACATGAACCAGCTCTTTTCCTGATGAGAGCCGCGCTTCTATTTTTCTCCAGCCTGCTCGCCCTCCCTGCCGCAGCGGAAAAGCCCACGCCGATCCCTGCGCCCGTGCAAGCGATGCTCGCGAAAAACTGCCTCGAGTGCCACGACGCCGACACCGAAAAAGGCGACGTCAATCTCGAGCTCGACCACATCGACTGGACCAACGTCCACGACATTGATGTCTGGTTGCGCGCCTTTGACGCCATCGACCAAGGCCTGATGCCTCCACCGAAAAAAGAGCGCCCCGCCCCCGCTGAAAAGGAAACCGTGCTCGCCTTCCTCGATGCCAACCTGCTCAAGCACATCCCCATCGGCGGCACCCTGCCGCGTCGGCTGAATCAGGCCGAGTTTGAGCACACGATCCGTGCGCTCTGCCACCTGCCCAAGTTCGAACTTCCCGTCGGCTTCCCCGGCGATACTGAGCTCCACGGCTTCGACAACCTCGGCGAAGGCCTCGTCCTTTCCCCGAGCCATCTCGATGCCTACACCCAAGTCGCCGCCAGCATCGCCGACGAGATATTCCCGCCCACGAAACCGCAGCCGAAACCCAAACAATGGACCGCAGGCCCGGACGACCTCGTCCTCAGCTTTTCCGCCGCCACGGTGCACGGCGATGCCCTCCGGCTCGTCTCCCGCAGCCCGGACATCATGCGCAGCTGCACCTGGCCCAGCAAAATCGAAATCCAAGACTCCGGCACCTATCGGATCACCGTCGAAGCCTCGAAGTTCCTCTCCGAGAAAGGCCACACTTTTGACGGCCCCATGAATCTCGAAGTTCGCGCCCGAGCCGTCACCGCCACCGACCGCTCCCGGATCGACGCCTTCCGCCTTTTGACCGAAATTGAGGTCAACGCTGAGTCGCCGGAGACCACCACCTTTGAAGCCGATCTCTACGAAGGTGAAACCCTCATCTTCTGGTGGGCGAACGCCGAGATGACTCACTCTCAAACCGAACTCGCCGCCCATTACAAAGCCTGGTTCGAGAAGGAGCCGCGATTCCTCGCCGCCTGGCAAAAAGCCGTGTTCCCGAAGTACCCCGCCGATGACATCCGCAGCCCGCGCACCACCGTCCTCCGCGGTCGCAACGGGTGGGACAAAGTGTCAAAGTATTGGGCCGATCCCAAGCTCGACCTCAGCCAGGCCACCATGGAGTCGAACATGACGAAGGCCTTTCTCAAGCTGGCGAACGGCAACGACGGCACCTTCAATCTCGCCGACGCGCTCTGCCACTTCTACCACGAGCGCGGCCCCGCGCTGGAGCTGCACAGCCTCACCATCGAAGGCCCTTCGAAACTCGTGCCAAGCCCCGCTGATCTCGCACGCGCCACCTTGCGGGAAAAGATCACCGGCACGCGGAAGGAAGGCCAATCGAACGAAGACTTCGCCCGCTCGATGTTGCAGAGCTTTCTCCCCCGTGCCTTTCGCCGCCCGGTCGATGATCAAACCGTCGAGACTTACCTCACCCTCGCTCAGCGCCATTGGGACGCCGGCCACTCACTCGATGAAGGCCTGCACCTCCTGCTGCGTAACATCCTCACCCCGATTCCTCTATCGCTGCCTGCACCCGGGCAAGATGGACGACTTCGATCTGGCCACCCGCCTATCGTACTTCCTCACCCAGGGGCCACCGGATGCGAAGCTGATCGATCTCGCACAGCGCAACCGCCTCAACCCCGACTGGGTCTTCCGCCGCGAGGCCGAGCGCCTTTTGCCCACCAAGATCTCCGATCCCTTCATCCAAAGCTTCGTCGGCCAGTGGCTCGATACCGCCACGCTGCAGGGCATCATGCCGGATCCGAAGTTTAACTTCGACGAATCCAGCACCACCATGGCCAAGCAGGAAACCGAGCGCTTCGTCCTGGAGATGCTCCTCCAAAACCTGCCGATGACCGACTTCATCGATCCCGATTTCACCTTTTCCTCCGTCTCCTTCGTGCAGCGCAACTACGGCTTCACGCCCGCCTTCGCGCAGAAACTAGGAGGCAAACTCGACCGCAAAGAGCTGCTCCAGTTCCGGAAGATCAAGATCGACCGGAACCACCGTCATGGCGGTCTTCTCGGCCAGGCCGCCATCATGATGGCCACCGCCAACGGCGTCGATACCCAACCCGTCATTCGCGGTGTGTGGATGCTGGAAAACATCCTGGGCATGCCGCCGCCACCGCCGCCCAAGAACGTGCCCGCCCTCACCCCCGACACCAACGGCAGCACCACCCCACGCGAACTGCTCGCCGCCCACACGCAGGCCGCCGCCTGTGCCGGTTGCCATCGCCGCATCGATCCCATCGGCTTCGTGCTGGAAAATTACGACCCCGTCGGCCGCTGGCGCCAGGAGTGGCCCGGCGTCACGACCCCCATCGATCCCTCCGGCATCCTGCCCGACGGCACCCCGATCCAAGACATTCAAGGCTTCAAAGCTTGGCTCCTCAAAAACATCGACCT
>CAXBNA010000237.1:0-9303 GCA_963976915.1 uncultured Verrucomicrobiales bacterium | reverse complement strand
AGTTAGAGAGCCCGCCGCTGGGACCTTTGATGCCGGATTGAAGGACGACGTAGCCGGGAAGGTTCTCGTTTTCAGAGCCGAGGCCGTAGAGGGTCCATGAGCCGAAGCTGGGGCGGCCGAAGATCATGGAGCCGGTGCTCATGAGGATCTGGGCTGGCGCGTGGTTGAAGGCGTCGGTCTTCATCGACTTCACGATGGTGAGATCGTCGGCGATGGCGGCAGTGTGGGGAAGCAGCTCAGAGATTTCGGCACCTGACTGGCCGTGTCGGGCAAATTTGAACTTGGGCCCGAGGAGGGTGCTGTTGGGATTGATGAAGGCGGCGCGGTAACCTTCGAGGAGTTCCGGTGGAGGGAGCTTGCCATCCCACTTCGAAAGCTCGGGTTTGTTGTCGAAGAGTTCGAGGTGGCTGGGGGCACCGCCCATGAAGAGGTAGATGACGCGCTTGGCCTTGGCGCCGTGATGGGAGCGTTTGGGGGCCAGGGGTGTTCTTGAAGACGGGGCGGCAGCGGCTTCGCGAGCCAAGAGGTCGGTCGCAGCCAGCGAGGCCATGCCGACTCCGCAGTCGCGCAGGAACCAGCGGCGGCTGAGGTGCCGGGCATGTTCGACTCGGAGATCGCGATGAAGGTCGGTGGGAGGCATGGGTGAAAAGAGATACGGCAGCGGAAGCTTCGTTCTCACGAGTGGCAGGGAAATCCAAAGATCCGAGTGCATCGACCATGGTGATCCGCTCGGCAGATGATTTTTAGCCGGCAGGGGGATGGGTTTCAGCGATGACGCCTCCGCCGAAGAGGGCGCCGAGTCGTGAGGCAACGGCGGCTTGGGGGAAATGACAGACGGTCAATTTGAGCCTGCGACGGGCTCGGGCCCGCCAGCCCAGCAGGCCCCCCACGCAGGTCACACCCGTTACAATGAAGGCGAAGGCGATGGCCGCTTGCTGTTCCAGTGCAGACGGGCCCTTGGCTTGGCGCTGCCGGATGCTCTCCAGTCGTTCGATGTCTTGAGTGATGTTGATGACCGCATCGAGGAGCCGTTCTTCCAATGGGAGGCTCTTTTGCCCGAGACGGGCTCCTGCCGTCTGGAGAATGCCTATCAATTCCGATGCCGGGTAGCGATGCCAGATCTCGGGTGACACGGAGATGGATGACGCGTCCTTGCCTCGACTGTGAAGAAGGAGGAATGCCGGCCGATGGGGGCTCCAATTCCATCGAAGCTTCCGGGAGCTCTCGCGCAGCGTTGCGCCAGCGTCGACACTGGTCACGGCAGCCAGCCAAAAGTCGCAACCCGTGGATTTCTGGAAGGATCGGATCGCGGTGGAAATTTGTTCCTCGGTGGCAGGGGGAAGGGCGCGAGTGTCATCCCAGACACAGCTCGGGGGTGGTGTGGCGGGGTAGGCAAAAACCCCGGCCAGGCTGTGAACCGCCATTCCAAGGCAGAAGATCCCAATCTGCCGTGATCGCCACCGACATGGCTTCAACGTCCTTGCGAACGGCAGTGGGGTGGGAAAGCACGACATCCCGAAAGCATCTGGCAGCCTTGGGCTGATGGCAAGTCTGAGGGCCGATGCCGAGCTTGTGAAATTTTTCACAAATTCGTCTTGCCCCTGAATCTGGCGTCGTAACCTTGTACCGTCGGGTTTTCCGACCCTATCCCCTCATGCCCACCGTCACCCGAGAATACGAGGCTCCTGATACTGCCGCCAAGGCAGCTCAGTTTGCGGAGTCGATGGAAGAGACCACGACGGACATCGTCGGTGAAAAGATGGTCTTCAATATGGGTCCCTCCCACCCGGCGACGCACGGGGTGCTGCGGCTGATTTTGGAGATGGACGGTGAGATCATCACCAAGGCGGACCCGGATGTTGGGTTCCTCCATCGTGGCGATGAAAAGATTGCCGAAAACATGCACTACAATCAGTTCGTGCCTTACACGGACCGGTTGGACTACCTTGCACCGCTCGCGAACAACGTTGCGTATGCGCTGGCTGTCGAAAAACTGATGGGCTGGGAGGTGCCAGATCGCGGTAAGGCTGTTCGCGTGATCTGTTGTGAGTTGGCGCGAATCTCGGCGCATCTGCTCGGGGTGGGAGTCTTTGCCATGGATGTTGGTGCCATGACGGTCTTCTTGTACACCTTCACGGAGCGTGAGAAGATCTACAATCTTTGCGAGCAACTGACCGGCGCTCGCTTCACAACGAGCTACACCCGTGTGGGTGGCCAGGTGCGGAATCTGCCTGACGGGTTTGTCGAGGCAGTGAAGCAATTTTTGGATGAGGTGGAGCCGGTCATTGAGGAGATTGATTCTCTTCTGACTCGGAACCGGATCTTTATTGATCGAACTCAGGGCGTCGGGATCATCTCCAAAGAGGATGCCATTTCTTTTGGGCTTTCCGGTCCGAATCTTCGGGGATCAGGTGTCGAGCACGATCTGCGCAAGGCGGTGCCATACCTGAACTACGAGCAGTACGATTTTGACATCCCGATCGGAACTCAGGGGGATTGTTATGACCGATATCTCGTCCGGATGGAAGAGATGCGCCAAAGCGTACGGATTCTTCGCCAAGTTCTGGATCGTCTGCCGGGCGGGCCTGTGAACGTGGCAGAAAGCAAAGGCTACCTGCCTGACAAGGAAAAGGTTCTGATGAAGATGGAGGAACTCATCCACCACTTCATCATCGCAACGCAGGGCATCGATGCTCCTGCCGGTGAGGTTTACTTTGGCGCAGAGAACCCGAAGGGCGAACTGGGTTTCTACATCAACAGCAAGGGTGGGGGTGTTCCGCATCGGCTGAAGATCCGGAGTCCTTCCTTTGTGAATCTCAGCCTCTTGTACAAGATCATCCCTGGCCACATGATGAGCGACATCGCCGCCATTTTGGGCAGCCTTGATTTTGTGATGGGTGAGTGCGACCGCTGATGGGCGGCTTTCCCTCTGACTATTCTTTCCCCCTGACTTTTTGACGACCATGGCATTCGAAGTTCCCCCCGAGCTTGAAAAGCGGATGGATGAAGTGATCACTCACTATCCTGTTTCGAAGCGGAGTGCTGTATTGCCGCTTCTTCATCTCATTCAGGAGCACTTTCGTTACATTGGTGATGAAGCGGTGACTTGGGTGGCTGCCAAATTGGACTTGGAACCGGTGAAGGTGCTTGAAGTCGTGACCTTTTACCCTGGCTTTCGACAGTCCGCGCCGGGCAAGTATCACATTCGCGTCTGCCGGACTTTGTCCTGTGCGATGGCTGGCAGCTATGACTTGATGGAATCGCTCTGCAAGGAAGCGGGAATTGATCGTTCAAAGACCGATCATCACCACCCCATCGCGGTGAGCGAAGATGGCAAGTTCAGCATCGAGTTTGCCGAATGCTTGGCATGTTGTGGATTTGGGCCAGTCTGCATGGTGGACGATGACTTCCACGAGAAGGTCGGGCCTGAACAAGCAGCGGGGTTGCTTTCCAAGTACTCCTCTTGAGTGGCTCTTGGGTTTCATCTGAAAACAAAAAACGGCGCGTCATTCAACGCGCCGTTTCTGTGTTCTAAAAGCAGTTCGTCTCGATGACTACTGACGCCACGAGGTGATGTCGTCTTTGGTGAATTGGATGCGATCCGGCCCTGTGCTGTAGACAGCCACTCCAACCGGAAGCGTCTTTGGTGCTTTTCCTGCGATAGTGGTGTCCTGGTTTTGGAGATCCGGGTTGTCCAACGAGTTGTCGTAGTTCGTGTCCAAAAGGATGTAGAACGGCTTTCCCCAGATGTCGTAGAGGGCATAGTTGGCGGTGCCATTGTTGACGATCCCCGCTCGAAAATTCTTTGCCATGGGCAGGTCAATGAAACGGATGGCGCGTGGGTTTTGCAGGCGAAGCGGATCACTTGGATCTTTCTTCTGGAGACCTTCGGCAAGAAGGAGGCTGATGATCTGATGATTCTCGTCGGTGAGGATGGGAGCGACATCATCGGCGCCCGAGCCTCCGGTCATCGATGGGTCGACCGGGTAACGATTGTACTCGGTCTGGAAGCTTTTGGCGGCGACTTGAAGATCCTTGATGGTGGCGCGCGTTTGCATGATGCGCGCCTTGAGCATGACGAGGTTGGTCACAGGGACAGCAAGGGAGGCAAGGATGGCAATGATCACAATGACGATCAGGAGTTCGATCAACGTGAAGGCATGGCTCAGTGAATATCGTTTCGGAGTTTTCATTTGGATTTGGGGTGGGTGAGTGGGTGGACGCTCCAAGGCTGGTGCTGTTATTGTGGACGCGTGCGGTCCGTTGTTTGATTTTAGATTCTAACCGGGCGGAGATGGAAACGTCAACCTCCTCGTCCATCGATTTGGAAGACGGGGAGGGGGCGAATCGACAACAATGAGGGAAGTTGGCGGACACGGATGGACGTGGCATCTTGATGGATGCCCCGATGTGCTCGCCAAGTTTTGATTGTCAACTTGAGCTTGCATCATATAATCGCACGCTATAAATCCGAGCCTCAATAACTCACCCAACAGAGCTAACAAAAAAACATCCCAGCCCCGGCAAAAACAATCGGGCTTAATATATGGCAAAAAAAGCAAGCAAGAGCAGCGCTGACAAAACTAAGTACGTTTACTTTTTCGGCGCAGGTAAGTCAGACGGTAACGGAACGATGAAGGCACTCCTTGGAGGCAAGGGGGCGAACTTGGCAGAGATGAGCCGCATTGGTCTTCCTGTTCCTCCGGGGTTCACCATCTCAACGGAAGTCTGCACCTACTACTACGCTCACAAGCGGACCTATCCGGAGACACTCCAGTCTCAAATCGAAAAGGGTGTGGCCGGAATGGAAAAAATCATGGGCTGCAAATTTGGCGATGCCAAAGGGATGCCTCTGCTCGTCGCGGTGCGCTCGGGTGCACGTGACTCGATGCCCGGGATGATGGATACGATCCTCAACCTCGGCCTCAACGACGACACGGTGCTCTCCCTTGCCGCCGCCACCAAGAATGAGCGTTTCGCATGGGACTGCTACCGGCGGTTTGTTCAGATGTATGGCGACGTGGTGCTCGGCGTTCAAAAGCGCGAGGGCGAAGATCACGAACCCTTCGAAACGGTCATTGAGGAATTCAAGCATGAGCGTTATGGCAAGGACATCATCGACAGTGAGTTGACGGCCGACGACCAAAAAGAACTGGTCCGACTGTTCAAGAAGCTGGTGAAAGACCGCACCGGGCATTCGTTCCCAGCAGACCCGTGGGATCAACTTCGCGGTGCCGCAGGTGCTGTGTTTGGGTCATGGATGAATGACCGCGCGATTGTCTACCGCCGGAAGTACAACATCCCTTCGGAGTGGGGTACAGCGGTGAACGTGCAGGCGATGGTCTATGGCAACACTGGCACGGATTCGGGATCGGGTGTGGCCTTTACGCGCAACCCTGCGAACGGGGCCAATGAGTTTTACGGTGAATTCCTGATCAATGCTCAAGGTGAGGACGTGGTCGCGGGTGTTCGCACGCCCGAACCAGTTGCCGATCTTGAAAAGGAGATGCCTGTGGCCTTTGCCGAACTGATGAAGGTCCGTTCGACTCTGGAGAAGCACTTCAAAGATGTGCAGGACGTGGAGTTCACGATTCAGCAGGGCAAATTGTTCATGCTCCAAACCCGGAATGGCAAACGCACGGCTGCTGCCGCGTTGAAGTTCTCGATGGACATGGTCAAGGAGCGCCTCATCAACTGGGAAACTGCGGTTCTTCGCAACCCGGCAGATCAGTTGGATCAGCTTCTCGCACCGATCTTTGATCTGGCTGAAGTGAAGAAAGCCAAGGAGCTCGGTCGTGGTCTTCCCGCCGGTCCCGGTGCGGCCTCGGGGGTTATTTACCTCAATGCGGATCGTGCGGCAGCTGCTGCCGAACGTGGTGAGCGAGTCCTTTTGGTTCGCAACGAGACCAGTCCGGAAGATCTTCGTGGCATGATCGCTGCAGACGGAATTCTCACCGCCAAGGGTGGTGTCTCGTCTCACGCGGCCTTGGTTGCGCGTCAAATGGGCAAGGTTTGTATCTGCGGCGCCTCTGCCGTTGAGATCGACTACACCAAGAAAACCGCGACCATCTCGGGTCAGGTGTTTAAGGAGGGGAAAGACTTCCTGTCCATCGACGGAACGGCCGGAACGATCTATGGGGGCGAACTCAAGACCGCTCCTTCGGAAATCATCACGGGGTTGCTGCACGGCGACACGGCTGCACAGGCGACGGAGAAGTTCCAAGCCTTCAATCAGCTCATGAAGTGGTGCGCCAAGGCAACCCGCCTTCAAGTTCGGACGAATGCGGACAATCCAGAGCAGACTGAAAACGCGATCGCGTTTGGTGCTCAAGGCATTGGCCTGACGCGCACAGAGCACATGTTCTTTGAGGGGGATCGGATCGATGCCGTTCGTGAGATGATTCTTGCGGACAACCTTGAGGATCGTGAAAAAGCTTTGGCCAAGCTTCTGCCTTATCAGCGTGAGGACTTCACGGGAATCTTCAAGGCATTGAAGGGTCTTCCGGCCACGATTCGTCTTCTGGATCCCCCACTCCATGAGTTTGTTCCTCATGAGGATGCCGCGCAGAAAGATCTTGCCAAGAAGATGGGTGTCCCCGTCGAGAAGGTGAAGAGCCGTGTGGCAGCCCTGCATGAGTTCAACCCGATGCTCGGACACCGCGGTTGCCGTTTGGGCATCGCCTATCCGGAGATCACGGCCATGCAGGCCCGTGCCATCTTTGAGGCTGCGGCAGACGTGGCCAAGCAGAAGATCAAGGTGAAGCCTGAGGTGATGATTCCTTTGGTTGGCTTCAAGAAGGAGCTCGATCTTCAGACTGAAATCGTCCGCCGCGTTGCGGATGAGGTGATGGCTGAGAAAAAGATCAAGTTCCCATACATGGTGGGAACCATGATTGAAGTGCCTCGTGGCGCTCTCACTGCCGATGAGATTGCTCATACGGCGGAATTCTTTAGCTTTGGAACCAACGACCTCACGCAGACAACTTTGGGTGTCAGCCGTGATGACATGGGCAACTTCCTGCTGCCCTATACCGAAAACGAAATCTTCAAGAAGAACCCGTTCGCCACTCTGGATCAAACCGGCGTTGGCCAACTCGTCAAAACTGCCATTGTGAAAGGACGCTCCACGCGCCCCGACATCAAGCTTGGCATTTGCGGCGAGCACGGGGGTGATCCTGACAGCGTGAAGTTCTGCCATGAGGTGGGACTCAACTACGTCAGTTGTAGCCCCTATCGGGTTCCTGTCGCCCGTCTAGCTGCGGCTCAGGCGGCGATTGAAGAGAAGCGCGCCCAAGATGCGAACGAGGGTGCGTCGAAGACTGTCCGTGGAGGAGGCTCTGCCTCATCTGCGGCTAAACCCAAAAACAAAGCAACCAACAAACAAAAGAGGAACAACACCATGGCGAAGAAAGCTGCAAAGAAAGCCGTGAAAAAGGCGCCTGCTAAGAAGGCTGCCAAAAAAGCGGTGAAAAAGGCTCCGGCCAAGAAAGCTGCCAAGAAGGCAGTGAAGAAGGCCCCGGCCAAAAAGGCTGCCAAGAAGGCAGTGAAGAAGGCTCCAGCCAAAAAGGCTGCCAAGAAAGCTCCAGCCAAAAAAGCGGCCAAGAAAGCTGCTAAGAAGGCTCCAGCCAAAAAGGCCGCTAAAAAAGCACCAGCCAAAAAGGCTGCCAAGAAGGCTGCAAAGCGCAAGTAACTCCAACACTGTTCGTGGTTCCTGACCTGTCGGGAACACGAACGGATGACGACCAAAAGTCGTTGCGAAAGCCCTGTGAGGTTCATCCCTCACAGGGCTTTTCGTTGACGCTTTAGCCTTGTTGAATACAGGCATGCACTAGACATATCTTTAGAAGTGCGGCCAAATAGCTGCTCGACAACCGGATGCCTGTCGGTATCGATAAAGCTCTCAAGATGGCGACTCAATCCTCACCCCTCAAGATGTGGTTCTCCTGGCTGCTGCCACCAGTGGTGGGTACCCTGATTGGTGGCGTGATTGTTGCGGGAATGGGTTCGCAGATGCTGAATGGACCGCAGCCAGTACCGATCTCAGTCGTAAATCCTACAATGGAGCGGCCTTCTGCTCCGACCCGCGACGTCATGGCCGCTTTGTTGCCGTCAAGGTCCGTGATGGCGGTGACTGCCGATGATCTGGTGCGCCAGGCAAAGTCCATGGAGCGGGAGCGGAAGCGTGAAGAGGAGCAAAGGCTTCTTGAGATGGCCGTGGAGGATGAGTTTAAAGAGAGGGAGCGGATGTGGAATGGTCGTTGGCAGCCGATGGGCGTGGAGACCAGCGTTTTTCTTCGTCAAGGACTGGAGCAAAACGGGGAGGTGTTGCCGGCTGCCTACCTGGCAGTATTGAATGGCGAGCCAGAATGGATTCGCGAATTGGCGGCCATGGGAATGGACCTCGACGAAAGGACGCCGACTGGAGACACGCCTTTGTGTGCGGCCATTCGCCTCAGTGAAGGGGACTGTGCCCAAGCGCTTCTTGATGCGGGTGCTGATCCTGACTTGGCAGGGCGTGAAGGCCAGCCCCCCATCGTGTTGGCCTCACTTCAGAGAAGTGCGGGAGGACTGCAGGCTCTTTTGAATGCGGGTGTGGACCCCAACACGAAGCTGCCCTCTCCTGTATCCAAGGAGTTGATCGACAAGATTGTCATTCGCGATCTGAAGTGGTCCTTGGCCAATGACCGGAGTCTCACACCACTCATGTGCTGCGCGGCGCGGGGTGACGTTGAGGGCGCCGTCGCCTTGCTCCGCGCGGGCGCGAAGACCAATGCCTACACCAGCCGATACAAGAAGTACCCGATCAACTTTGCGGCAGTTCAGGGTTACTTGTTTCTGATGCGTGTCTTGCTGGGACGAGATCCAGATTCCGAGCCTGACATTTTGGTAACGATTGATCTCTCAAAGCAGAGGGCCTGGGTCGAGAAAGATGGGAAGATTTTGGATAGCACATCGGTTTCAACGGGGAAGAGCGGATATGCGACTCCTGCGGGCCGCTACGTCATCACGGACAAGCACACTCACTGGACCTCGACCATTTATCACTCGTCGATGCCGTTCTTCCAGCGTCTCAACTGCGGCTCGTTTGGCCTGCACAGTGGCTACGTGACAGGTCGCCCTGCATCTCACGGATGCATCCGCCTGCCCTACAGTAAGGCCAAGAGTTTCTTCTCGCTGACCAAGGTGGGCGATGAGGTCCAGATTGTTCCTTGACGGTGATTTCGTTCCTGCAGCGGTCGACTCAATCGAACGAGTTCACCAAAGGTCGATAGGAGCGTGGAGACCTGGCAAATGTACCTGAGT
>CAXBNA010000236.1:0-9310 GCA_963976915.1 uncultured Verrucomicrobiales bacterium | reverse complement strand
GGTGAGGCTGGGTGCATGCCCGGTGCCTATGCAGACATCGCCCGGACCATGTGCCGCCGTGCCGAGCGGTTCGTCATCGATCTGGATGAAACTCCCGAGCGCGTCCCCAACCGCGACATCGTGCGTTTTCTGAATCGCCTCTCGGACACGCTTTGGCTGCTCGCACGGTGGGAAGAGAAGGCTGAGGCCTGAAACCCTTCACGAGCCTCACTCCTATTTGAGTGCTCCCCCGGTCTGGTTAGCCCTCCCAATCAGCTGAGCTTCCTCGTGTATCGATGTGGGTAAACGTGGCGTAGCGTCCAATGCCCCCGATGAAAACCCCTTGGTCCCGAAGGGCCTCGGCGACCGCCACGACCTTCTCCGGCTCGCAATCGAAAACGAGGTCCAGTGCGTCATTGTGCGTATGCCGTGAGAAAAGGGCAGCTCCCGGGCAGGACGCATTGTAAGCCGGGCTGCGGTAAGCACTGATGATCGACCGGAGAGGCACCCCGAGGCGATGGCGCAGTTCATCTGCCACCCGAAGAGCCTCGCCAATGTTGGGCCACAGCTCGCGCGGGGGCAGCGTGTTGGCGACGGTGCCGCGAATCCGAAAATGCGGTCGGATCACCTCGATCGGCTTGAGATAGCGCAGTTTCAGTCCGCCCAGCATTTCACCGTAGGCGATCACATCCGGGTTCGTGGGATCCACAGGCAAGCTGCGGGAGCTAACCCGAGGAGTATCCCGCTCCAAACGACCCCTCAATCGCCCGCCGATTCGTGCAAGCGCAGACGCCAAATCGGCCCTTCGGTCACCCAACAGCCACGGATAGGCCAAGTATCCACCGGCGGCTCCGAGGCCACTGGTCACCATCAGCCGTCGAGTCCATACCCGAGCTCGGCTGGGCTTGGGGCGCCACTCGAAAGGAGCAGGCTCAGTGGGTCCAAATTCGGCTGAAGAGGGTTCCATAGGGCGCAAAAAAGGGTTCGACTGCAGGGAGCCGGGGTTCGCTCAAACTTCATGCAAAGCCACTTCCACCCGGCGGCTGGAAGCGCGCCGCTCCTTGGCGACTCACCCTACACTCGACGGATCTTTACATCCACTTCAAGGCGCTCGGTACCTTTGCCTCGAAGGGTGCCGCTGATCGGCTTGATGTCCTTGTAGTCCCGGCCGATCGCCAGCTTGATGTAGCGACTGTCTGAGGGGCGGTCATGCGTGGGATCAAAGCCCTTCCACCCGAAGTGGGGAAGAAACACCTCCACCCAGGCGTGCGAGGCCTCGACCTCGTCGCCCGTTTTGTCATTGAAGAAATAGCCACTGACATAGCGGGCGGGAATCCCGCTCGATCGGCACATGCCCAGCATCACGTGGGCGAAGTCCTGGCAGACGCCACGGCGATCCGCGAGGACCTCTGAAGCACTCGTATGCACATGCGTCGAGAGCGGTTCATACTGAAAGTTCGTGTAGATGTGCCTCCCGATCTTCATCGCATCCGCCCACAGATCCTTGGCAGGCCCACCGACGACGTCGACGGCTTCTCTCCAGACATCCGCACTGAGAGTCACAAAATTGGAGTCCCCGACAAAATCAAAGTAGTTCTCGTCGATGCTGGGATCATCGAGTGCCTCGACACCCGCTCCAGGACCGGGCTCGCCGCGAGTGTCCACACGTGTCTCCACCACTGACTCCGCCAACACATCCAGTGTCTCATGAGGCTTGTGCAGTTCAAAGTGATCCACACGGTTCTGATAGAAGTCGAAGTGCGTCCGAATTGGAACGTCGGGCTTCACGGTCAGCTTGAAGGAGGCGCAGCGCTGCAATGGGTCGCTGATGGGACACAATCGCGCATCATTGTAACTGTCCAAAACGACCCCTTTGTAATGGAAACGTGTGAGGTGATAGACCCGCAAAGTCATTCCCTGACTGGGCTCAGGAAGTGAAGACGCATGGGTGGGATCGATCATCATCAGTCAGGGCGGGAGTGGTATGTATGCGAACTCCCGCAGGGGCAAGTCGAGAATCGCAGCGATTTGTGGCGCGCCCTTGGTGAGCCACGGAAGTCTTCAATTCACTGCTGCTGTTGTTCCTGCTGCTGATGGAAGCGAATCTCAGCCTCCATATCCACGGGCGCATAGTACATGTACGTCTCGTAGACCCACTCCCCAATGGCGCTGATCTCCTCCTGACACTCTTTCAGGAACTGGTGGAGGCCCTGCTGGAACACCTCATCCACCGTCGTGAACGAGAGCCTGTTGAGCAACTTGCCAAGACGGCGCTCACCGACGGTTCGATACTCCCCTTTCGGGCTTTCGCCAATGAGGTGCAGAAACTCATCCAACTGCTGCACGCCAAAGATGATGGAACGAGGGAAGCTGTCTTCGAAGATCAGGAACTCGGCCACCTTCCACGGCAAAATATCGGCCACGTAGAAGCGACGGTAGGCTTCCATGGCGCTGGTGGATTTCAGCACCGCCTGCCACTGAGCCGTATCCACCGCACCGCCCACGTCGGTCACTTTCGGGAGGAGCAGATGGTACTTGATGTCGAGAAGACGGGTCGTCTTGTCCACACGCTCGAGATACTTTCCAAACTGAAGGAACTCAAACCCTTCGGCTCGTGAAAACGTCGAAACGGTGATCCCCTGAAAGAGGTGGGAGTAGCGTTTGATCTGGTCGTAGAACTCACTGGCTCCATTCCCGGACGCCCACACCTTTTGAGCATCACTGCCCTTGATGAACAGGTAGGCTTCATTCAGGACTTCCCACATCTCCGAGGAGATTTGATCCCGCACCTGCCGGGCGTTTTCACGGGCGTTGGCAACGCAGGAGAAAATCGAGCTCGTGTTCTCCGACCGGAACGTCATGAACTCCGTCACATTGGCGCTGTTCGCGGTGTCGTAGAGTTCGAAAAACTGCTCATCATCACCCGCAGACTTTAGGATCGGCACCCAATGCTCCTTCATGTCCTCGTCGGCCACTTGACCAAAATCGAGGAGCAATTGAAGGTTCACGTCGAGCAGTCGCGCCATATTCTCGGCTCGCTCCAAGTAGCGGCTCATCCAGTAAAGGCTCCCTGCGACTCGGGAGAGCATCACGTTCTCTTGCTTGTGCTTGGCGACTTCGTCTTGTTGAAGGGTCGTGGACATAGGTGAGGACTAAAGGTGTGCGTGAGGACGGCGATCCATGATCATCGGGAAACGGGCTGACGGAGGACCCAGGTGTCTTTTGATCCGCCTCCTTGGGAGCTATTGACCACAAGGGAGCCCTTTGTGAGGGCGACTCGCGTGAGTCCCCCCGGCGTCACGGTCACCTTCTTCCCATAGAGAATGTATGGACGAAGGTCCACGTGCCGTCCCTCAAAGGCATCACCGGTCCATGTCGGGTGGCGGCTCAGTGAGACGGGCTTTTGGGCGATGAAGTTTCGCGGATCGGCTTCAATGTTCTTCCTGAACATCTCAATATCCGCCTTCGAGGCCCAAGGCCCCATCAGCATGCCATAGCCGCCCGCCTCATTGGCTGACTTCACCACGAGTTTATCCAAGTTTTCGAGGATGTAGCTCCGGTCCTCGGGGACACCCGCCATGAACGTATCCACGTTGGGCAGGATCGGATCCTGATCGAGGTAGTACTTGATGATCTTCGGCACGTAGTAGTAGATCACTTTGTCGTCGGCAACTCCGGTGCCAATGCTGTTGGCCAAGCTGACATTACCGGCACGATAGGCATTCACCAAGCCGGGAACACCCAGCAATGAGTCGGCTCGGAAAACGGACGGATCGATGAAGTCATCGTCGATTCGGCGGTAGATCACATCCACGCGAACCAATCCGGCAGTCGTGCGCATGTACACCTTGTAATCCCGCACCACCAAATCCCGGCCTTCCACAATCGGCACACCCATCTGTCTGGCAAGAAACGCGTGTTCAAAGTAAGCGCTGTTGTACACTCCCGGTGTCAGAAGAACCACATTGGGATGGTCGTCACTGGCAAACTTCGGCGGCGCACAGTACTGCAAGGAGTCGAGCAGAGCCGTCGAGTACGTCGAGACCGGACTCACCCCGATCGAGGAAAACAACTGGGGAAACACGCGCTTCAGAGCCGCCCGATTTTCCAGCATGTAGCTTGCTCCTGAAGGACAGCGCAGGTTGTCCTCTAGGACCAGATAGTTGCCATCGCGATCACGAATCAGGTCCGATCCACAGATGTGAACGTAAATGTCTTTGGGCACCTCGAAGTTCATGAACTCCCGGCGGAAGTGCTTGGCACTCATCACGACGGCCGCGGGCACCACCTTGTCCTTTAGAATCTTCTGCTCATGGTAGATGTCGTGAAGGAAAAGATTGAGAGCCTCAATGCGCTGGATCAGACCCCGCTCGATCACATCCCACTCCTCGGCTGAAATCACCCGGGGGACGCAGTCGAAGGGGAAGATCCTCTCCGTGCCCTGATTGTCGCTGTAGACCGTAAAGGTCACCCCACTGCGCATGAAGGCGGCTTCAACGGCCGTCTGCTTGTTGACAAAATCTTCGGAGGAAATGTCTCCCAATGCCTGAGCAACCCCTGCGTAGTGGGGTCTCGGCACTCCGGGTGCCTCAAACATCTCGTCGTAAAAATCTTCCGTCTGATAGTTGTTCAGCAGCATGGTCTAGTTGGGTCGGGACTTGTGTCTCAACATATAAGAGCAGGACCAGGGCCAAGTTACCAGACCCTTTCTGAACATTGTCAAATTGCACCCCTCCTAATCAAATCCGCTCCAGCTTGATTGGATACGTTTGAAGCGCGTTCCACTGGCATACAATCAGGTCCCCATTCCCGAGGACGCAGACGTCATGGCCATGATCAAAAATGTTCTCTTTTCGCAGCAGCGGCTTCAGCGTCTTGTCGTCGGTGTACTCTGGCTGCTGCCCGCCGGGGGCCGCAATCACCCTGCCCTGCTTGTTCAGCACCACCACGAACCCGGATGCATCACGTTGAAACTTTCCGTCCTTGTCCTTCGACCAGCAGACTCCCGCATAGAGCTCATCCCCCGCAATCACTGGTCGACAGACATAGGCACCGGGAGTCGGGAGCGTCTCGAGAAACTTGCCCTCAAGGCTGAACCGGCGGAAACAGTTGTCTGACCGCGAGGTCACCACCAGTGTTTCCCTGCCTGATCCTTCCCGGGCGTCCAAGGCGATGCCGTGCGCATTGCTCAGCCGCTCCTCCACGGGCACGTCCTCCTTCCCTCCAAAGCGGCTGATGAATCTCCCCTGCGCATCGTAACGCAACACGTAGTTCGACCCGTAGCCATCCACGACGTAGATGTCGCCGTTCGGACCAATGGCCACCTCGGTCGGATTGAAGTTCCAATCCGGCTCATACGCCCCGACCGTCATTGGGTGGCTGATGGAAAAAATCTCTCGCCCATCCAGCGCGATCTTCGTCACCCGCCCTCTCTGACGATAGCTCACCCCTCCGGTTTTCCACAATCCAGAGTCCGTCACAAACAGAAACTCGTCGTCGCCCTCGTCACTCAAGGTCAGACCGTGCCCGCCGGGCCAGACCGAGCCCCAGGAATCCAAAATGGTTCCGCTTACGTCATAGACCAGCATCTGATTGTCCCAGTGGTCACCGATCATGAAGAGCCGCCCATCCTTTACCTGCACCATCTCATGGCAATTCAGAATGGGGTGATGCCTGCCCTGACCGGGAAGCACCCAGTCTTTGACCACTCGATAGCGATGAGCGCCGTGACCGATGATGGTGTCCTCGGGAGACTCCGCCGCCACCAAGCGCTGAGTCCAAACCGAAGCAGCAGCACTTGAAAGTCCGACAAGAAAATGGCGTCGTGAGCGGTTCTTCATAACACTGTCATACTACGGACCGTTCATTCCTGTCTCTCACAATCCTTCACGACCCGCCGCCCACCTTCATGCGCACTCTCCTGATCCTTCTGACCCTTGCTCCCAGTCTCGTCTCGGCTGCAGATCGTCCCGATGTCCTCATGATCGCCATTGACGATCTTCGTCCCATGCTCGGCTGCTACGGCGACCCTTTCGTCAAAACGCCCAACATTGACCGGCTTGCCCAACGCGGCATGCTCTTCGAAAAGGCCTACTGCCAATTCGCAAAGTGCGGCCCTTCGCGCACCTCGCTCCTCAGTGGCCTGCGACCCGACACCATCGGCATAGAGAACCACGGCACCCGAGACCTCGCGGACTACCGCAAACGCCTTGGACACCTCCCCACGATTCCTCGCCACTTCAAGGCACATGGCTACCACACGCAAGGGTTCGGCAAGATCGCCCACGACGAGTGGGATGACGCCCAGGACTGGTCCGCGCCCTTCACGCCGGGGCGTGAAGGCGAGATGCTCGAGATCTCCGATTTGGAAGCGCTGCAAGACGTGCCGTACGAAAAGCGCGGCTCGGTCCCGACCATCATCGCGTCCCGCCACGATTGCCCGGCCATCCAAAGCCCCGACGTGCCGGACGATGCCCTCTTTGCTGGACGCATGACCGCGCAGGCTCTCGAAGTTCTCAAAACCCAACGCGAAGAGCCGCTCTTTCTCGCCGTCGGCTACCGCCGTCCCCACCTGCCCTTCGTTGCGCCAAAACGCTACTTCGACCGTTACCCCATCGATCCCGATTGGCTTCCCGTCGCAAGACAACCTGCCACGGGTGCGCCGATCATGGCCTGGTTCAATTCCGACAGCTATGTCGGGATGCTTGACCGCTTTGGACTGGATCTACCCTACCCGCCCCAGACGCAGGCCGACGGACTCCGCTGGGCCGGATTCGAGCTCCGCAGTTACAACGGTGTCCCCAAAGACGGACCCATCAGAGACGATCTCCAACTCCAGCTCCGCCAAGCGTACATGGCCTGCATCAGCTACGTCGATGCCCAGGTGGGTCAACTCCTCGACGTGCTCGATGCGGAGGATCGCTGGTCGAATACCATCGTCCTTCTCTGGTCCGACCACGGCTGGCATCTCGGCGAGCACGGCGCGTGGTCGAAAATGACCAACTACGAAATCGCGACCCGAGTCCCCCTCATCATCGCCGCCCCCGGAAGTCGCCCAACGGGACAAACCACCCAGAGCCTCGCCGAGCTCGTCGACCTCTATCCCACCCTTTGCGATTTGACCCACCTCCCCACTCCTGACCATTGTGAAGGTTCCAGCCTCTTACCCATCCTGAACGATTCCACGGCCACGGTGAACGAGGTCGCCCACAGCCAATTCCCACGTTTCAAAAAGTTCCTCGGTCGCGCCCTCCGCACCTCCACCCACCGCTATGTGGAATGGACTCAGAAAAAGGACGGCACAGCCGTTGCCGAGGAACTGTACGATCACCAAGCCGATCCCCATGAGACCATCAACATCGCCGCCGATCATCCCGAGATCATCTCAGCCATGAAGGCATTGAGCCGCGAGTGAGGATGGGTGCCCCCACGCTACCACAACCGCCGATCAAAGGCCTCGGGGTGTGGACTTCAATCCACACCTGAGTCGTGCGTTCAATGGGCTGGCTGAACCCCTCGGCAACTTCACCGCCCTCTTCACCGCCCTCTCACCGAACCCACCCTGCTGCAGACTGAAGTTTGCGCTCCGAGCGGGTCACTCCCGATCATCACCAGACAATCTCAGCCTTACTTCCGGCGGCGGCACATCACGACGCCGAGTACGCCAAGGGTCAGCAAAATCATCCGGGACGGTTCTGGGATCACGATCGCGGAGTAGTTGAGCACCACGTCATTGCCCGTCCCACCTTGGTAGGAAAGTGTCCATTGAGGATCTTCCTGCCATGCGACTCCTTCGGCCCAGACAGACCCGTTGGCTTGAAAGAATGGATCGCCGCCAATGGGATCGATTCCAAGGCTGTTGATCAGCGTCACCGTGCCAGTGCTGCCTCCAAAAATCGACGTCCAATCGGAGAGCGCATCAAATCCCGTCAAGGCCAGCACCCCACCCAGCGTCACCGTGCCACCCACATTGATGGCTGAGACGGGTGTGAGGGAGGGTGTGGTAGTAACGAAGTTCAGCACTCGCTCTCCTGCGTTGCTTCCCGTCATCGTAAAATCGCCGGTCACATCGATGGTCGCAGAACCATTGATCACTGAAAAGCTGTTCGGATTGGCCACGCTTCCCCCACCATCGAAATTGAGGTTTCCACCGATGTTGACGTCCGCCGTTTGGCTGATCGAGATGTCGCTGAACCCGGCCCGGTAATCCACATTGCCACTCGTATTGATCGTGCCTCCCGAGAAATCAAACGTGCTGCCCACGTCTGCGGGATCCGCATCCAACAGCAAGTTCGCAATCGACAGGCTTCCACCCGACACCGACACGGTGTTTCCTCCATTGATCATGGAAAAATTGCCTGCCGTCACCGTTCCCCCGGTTTGAGTATAGGTTCCGGCATTCGTGCTGGCTCCCAACCCCGTAATGTTACCCCCAAAGTCGATCGCCCCAGCATCAACGGTCCCGTTTTGGACCTCAAAGGAACCCGTGGACGCGTCCTGATTACCGATTCGAATGGTCCCTCCCGAATGGACGTTCACGTCACCATTCTCCACCACGAAGGCAGCGTCGGAACCACTCGTCTGACCGATGATCAAGTTACTGTCGTTCTGATTGTAGGTGCCGCTCTTGATCGTGGTCACACCCGCACCGGCAAACCCGGCTTCGAAGTTGCCGCCCGCAACGTTGAGGGTCGGTGTCGAGATGCCGTTGCCGAGGGTGAATGAAGCGGTTCTCCCATTGGCGGCAGAGGAGTTCGCCGAGTAGGCGACATTGAAGCTACTGCTGACATTCATCGTGCCTTCGATCAGATTCAATTGTGACTGGCCGTTGGCACCGACGCGCACCTGACCCGTGTTCACCGTATCCCCCGGATTGGGCATGTTGATGGTGACGGTGCCCTTGGACACGGCGTTGTTCGTGGCTCCGACGATCAGGATGCCTGTCAGGTCATGCTGTTGGCCGCTCTCGACGCCCGTAATCGTCAATTCACCCTCGCCGTTGACTCCAACGGTCGTGTTGCCCGTGACGTTCACCTCCCCGCCACTGATGGTCATCGAGCCATTTCCCGCATTCGCCACCGTCGCCGTGCCAGTGATGTTGACCAGTCCACCGCTGACACTCACCGAGGAAGGTGCATTTTGCGACGTGTTGTTCGCCACAATCAGGTTGCTGTTCAACTGCAACGTTCCCGTGCCCGACACATTCAGGGCCCCGCCGCCGTTGCTTGGGTTGTTGCCCATGTCGAGCACATTATTAACGGTCATCACGCCGCCTGAAAGATTGACGACACCCTTGCCGGTGTTCGAAATCCGGAGCTGGTTGGAGACATTC
>CAXBNA010000235.1:0-9320 GCA_963976915.1 uncultured Verrucomicrobiales bacterium | reverse complement strand
CCTGCAAAAACCAGTGGGAGGCAGCCAGGAAAGATCCATCCGCAGCCCCCTTCAGAGACGCCCCGTCGTTTTACGACTACGCCCGATCACTGGGCGGTGACGGGGTCCAAACTTCGGTGCGCGGACTGACGATGGAACAGGCGCGCGCGCTACGAGCCCACGTTGAGAGAACCGGTGGCTACTACGAGGGCGATGTCCGCCTCCCCAAAACGGACGCAGACCTCGCCGACTTCGACAAGGAAGTGCGACTCACCAAGGAAGCCGGGGCCAAGTGTGCCCGTGTCATTCTGATGGGCGGACGGCGGTATGAAGTGTTTGAGACCCTCGACGAATTCACGGCCTACCGAGCTGACGGCCTCAGACGGCTTCAACTCGCCGAACCCATCGCCCGGAAACACGGACTGGTGCTCGCCATGGAAAACCACAAGGACTTCCTCGTCCCTGAGCAACTTGAACTTCTCCAACAGATCGACAGCGAATGGCTCCGCATCCTGGTCGATACCGGCAACAACATTGCCATGTGCGAGGACCCCTACGAGGTGATCGACGCCCTCGCCCCCTACGCGGTCAGCTGCCACCTCAAAGACATCGCCGTGCAGCCCAGCGACGACGGCTTTCTCCTGAGCGAAGTTCCCTTCGGCACCGGCTTCCTCGACCTGAAGCGGATCGTCCGCACGCTCGCCACCGCCAATTCCGCCATCGACTTCCACGTCGAAATGGCCACCCGCGACCCGCTGTCCGTCCCCTGTAAAACCGACGGCTACTGGGCCGTCTTCCCTGAGCGCCGTGGCGCCGACCTGCAGCGCACACTCGCGATGGTCGCAGCAAACCCACCCAAGCAGCCACCGCCCACCCTCTCGGGTTTAAGCACCCCTCAGATCCTAGTCGCCGAAGAAGCCAACAACCGGGCATGCTTCCAGTGGGCCATTCAGTAGCTGCGGCACGCTATCGAGGCGAGTTGATCCATTCCCCTTGGGACGCAGACGTCAGGGACTTGTGACCTTGAGACGAACAAAGACGCGAGTTCCTGCTGCGGGCACGGTGAAGGTATGCGATCCCACGCCACTGTTGTAGTAGTGGACGACTCCAGCGCCGCTCCAACTCGTGGACACTAAAGAGGTGCTCCACTCCGCGCTGTAGGTGACACCTGTCACGCCAGCCGGTTGAGTGAATGAAACCACCATTTCCCCCCCTGACCTCTGCCATTGCGGAATCTGGGCAGTGCTGCTCACCGTTGGGTTTGATCCGAACCCATACTCCAGCAAGTTGGCCAGCCCATCCTTATCAAAGTCGTAGGTGTCGGCTGCGTTGCCTGTATTGCCGCTGAAACCAAAGTACAACTGTCTCCAACCTTGCTGCTCCGTCAGTCCCTCACCCGTCAGCGCGATGTCAAATGGGCTCCGGGCGGAGTCGTTGCTTACGAGATGCAACTGTGCCGTCCGCGCCCCCAAGGATCCTGGTGAAAACATCACCGTGAATCCAGTGGACGCACTAGGATCGAGCGTCGGCACCATCGAAGAGAGCGTAAAATCTCCAGGATGATCTCCGTCAATGTTTAACGCAAGACCCGTCAAGTTGCCGCTGCCGCTGTTCCGAACCACGAAAGACCTTGTGGTTGAGCCGCCAACGATGGAGCCCCCCAAGTTGACAACCGACACACCATCCGTCAGGGGCGTTCCCGAAGGTTGCTCCACGACAATGAAAGGAGATCCTCCCTGCGGGGTCACCGTTCCCGGACCGCTGATTTTAAGGGAATACGCCCCCGAGGAGCTGTTTGAGTAGCCAGTGGTCACCAGAGTGTACGTCGCGCCAGCCGTCAATCCGTATGAAAAACCCGATACCCCCACATCTGGAAAATCATCGTTTCCGATCAGCCCGTTAACGAGCGGTGAAGAAGGGGAGAAAGCCAGGTAGAGAAACAGGTAATTGTCCCAGCCGGCCGGACTCGTCGTTGTGCTCAAAAAGGCATAGTCCCCACTGGTATCGACCGTGAAACTGAGGACCTCATACGGC
Organism: uncultured Verrucomicrobiales bacterium; assembly: GCA_963976915.1. Lineage (GTDB taxonomy): Bacteria > Verrucomicrobiota > Verrucomicrobiia > Verrucomicrobiales > Verrucomicrobiaceae > CAXBNA01. The sequence goes on along the minus strand of CAXBNA010000235.1, from coordinate 7,307 downwards.
ACTGCGGTGGCTGCTGAAGACAGACTGGCCGGAGGCAGGTCACCATTGTGATTGGGACGGTTCCATAAGGGCCTTCCGGAAGTGGAACCTGTCGTTGAATAGACCGTGTTCGCCAGCCCGCTCCCACGAAGCCCAATGATGAAGGGATTCTCATCGGCATCATTGCTGGCGATGTGGAGCAACGCCACGCGGGTGCCGACCGCCAACGGGCTGAAGGTGACATTGAACGTGGTGGATCCCCCAGGGGTGAGCGTCGTGATCGCGGGGCCACTCACCGCGAAATCCCCAGCATTGCTTCCAGACTTGGTGAGGGCCAGCCCAATTAGATCCGCAGTCCCAAGGTTGCGAATGGTGACAGTCACTGCAGGCGATCCTGTTCCCAGCGGAACACCATCGAAATTCACTTCCGACCCACCTGCTTCCAAGTCGACGCCCACTGGCTGCTCCACCACGATCTCGGGACTTCCCACCACTCCCGTGATCTGAAGCAGATTTCCCGCCGTATCGTAGATGTAGTTGTTCGATGCCGCAGCAGTGACCCGATTCAAAGCGTCAAAGGCAAACGATTGGTCGGTGGGCACAGCAAGAATTTGCTTACTGAAGAACCCAAAAATAATGAGCAGAGAATAGAAATTCGATTTCATTGGGCTAATGAGCGAAAGATAAGAACTATGAATACGCAACTCCATGGTCATCGCCGCTTGCGTTTATCGCGGAGGCGATTCGTGTAGCCAAATTTCTTCTTCCACGAGTATTGGTCATAACTCATTACACTGTAAAAATTCCGGTTGCTTGATGCAGTGCGCGTGTCTTGAAGAACTTGTGACAAATAGATCCACTTCATCGCCAATGCAGCGTCGTTCTCAATCCGGACAAAGGCTCCAAATTTCTGCAAGCCTCTGACCGAGTTGTAGATAAACTCTGTCCGGAGATCCGAGGACAATCTGTCTATGTCAGCTGAACTGAGGAAGACAGTCACAGAAAACGACTCTTCAGTCAGGAGCCCATTCACAATGTCGAATGACTTCTCACCAGCACGCTGAGCAGCCGGTTCAATGACCCGACTCCACAACTCGCCGCCTGCGACTCCACCGACCCCACCTCCAACGGCACCTCCAATTACACTGAAACTTAATTCCCCAACGTTGCTCACCAGATTCTGCCATCCTTGCACGGTGTTGCCATGTTCGGCAAATCCAACAGCAGTGCTTACAAACGAAAAAGAAACATCAACGACAAGGCCGTAAGTTTTCCACACGGTCTTTTGGGTGCCCGTCAAACCAAGCTCGATAATCGTTGACTGCCCTTCTCGGACATAGCCAACATAGTCGAACGCAGTGTTGATCGAATCAGTCGCTCCTTTGCGAACCATTCCTGAGGGGTCGGCATAGGATAAGGGATTCCCGGACACATACCCGAATCGATTGAGGCTCTGCGAATTGACAGCATCTCCCGCCATCTGATCCAGGCTCAAAAACCGCCCCACACTCGCGGCGTAGTACCTCGCCCGCATGAAGTTCAAGCCATTGCCTTCGTCCATGACCCCATATTGCCCAGTGAAGCGGAATGGATTCCAGGAAGTCGGATTCGACGCTGCCGTAACTCCATAGGGGCTGTAGCCGTACGATTCCGTCACGCTGCCACTGGCATTGGTCAGGGCAAGCGTGTCTCCGCGATGACTGAAGTGGTAGGTGCTGACCGCGTTCGACGTGTCGATGCTGGCCAGCAACCCTCCTGCACCGTAGATGTAGAAGCGTTGAAGCGAATTGCTCCCGTCACTCTCGGCCACCACATTGGGGAGTTCCGCCGTGGGATCGAGCAGGTAACGGGTGGCCCCACTTCCATTCGGTGCCCGAGAAAGGCGAAGGCCATCGCCATCATAGGTGTAGGTCGTGGTCTGACCGCTCTTGGTATAGCTGCTGAGCCAGTCCATCCCTTCCCAAGCGGTCGTCGCATTCAGCGGACCCGGGGCCGTGCGACTGCGCCCGGCTGGATCATTGGTGACACCCTGGCCATTGATCGTAGCGAGACGATTGGCATTGTCCGGTGCCATATTGATGGGTGCATCGGTCGGGGGAGTCATCGGGACGTCGCCGAGAATCCGGGTGATGTTTCCCACCGGATCGTACGTAAACTGTTGGTCTGCAATCGTCGTTCCGCCGCGCGTGGTGAGCACCCGTGACAGTCGGCCATTGGAAGGAAAGTACTGGTAGTCGGTCTGAGTGCCGTTGGGATTGGTCAACAGATCCAGCTGACCATTTCGCCGCCAGGTATAGTTGAACGAACCTCCCGTCCACGGAGCCACGGTGGTCATGCGGTCCAAGTGATCATAGGTGTAAGTCACTGTGCGGGAACCTGGATACGTGAGTGTCTTCAACTGCCCCCCGGGAAAGTAGGTGTAGTTCAAGCTCTGGCTGCCAAGGCCCGAAAGAGTTCGGGTGATCAATGTGGGCCGGTTCAGCGCATCATAGACGTAACTGGATCCACCCCACCGATCCGTCATGGAGGTCCGGTTGCGATTGGCGTCGTAGCCGAAATTGACGATGGGGGTGACGCCGTCACCGTAGTCGATCGACTCCAAGCGATCCATCACCCCCCAGGTGCGAGTGATGGTGCGTGAGGGGTAGCTGCCGTCGCCAGGAAATCCTTCAAAGCGAATATTCCCGTTGGCATCATAACGGTAGGACCATTCATTGTTTAAAGCATCCCGGCGAATGGAGAGCCTCCCCAGCGCATCGTAAATGTGCTTGATCGCCTTCTGCCGTGGGTCGCTGATGGTATCGATCCGATCATCGGCATAGTAAGTCACACCGGTGCGAATGTGAGCGGAATCGTTGGGGTTACCCCAGTTGCCGTTCATGACGTTGATGACCGTCTGAAGTCGTCCGGCGTCGTCGTATTGATAAAGGGTACTCGGAAGGCTCTGCGTCACCGAGGGGTCCGTCGTTCCCAGAGTCTCGCGGGTGGTCTGTTCATTGGCATCGTACTCAAACTCACGGTAGGTGACCCACCCGCTGGGCATGGGCTCATTGATGCGGTGAACGAGATGCTGGCGAGGGGACGACTTGTAAACATAGCTGCGGGTGATGCCCTCCCCGTCGGTCACGGTATTGGTCCGCCCGTCCGACAGGTAGGTGATGCTCTGAATGGTATCAAAACCACCGCCGGACTTGTAGGCACGGATGGACTCCAGCCTGCCCGCTCCGTTTCCGGACGTGCCATAGACCTTCTCCGCAACATAGCCGTTTGGACTGGTTGCTTTTGAGGGGCGTCCGAGAATATCAAAATCCGTGAGCGTGGTGGGACGGGGCACCAGTCCATCCGGCGAGGGCAACCGCACCCGCCACGGGCGGTCCATGTCGTCATAGTCAGTATCGGTGGTCTTGCCCCTGCGATCTGTGATGCTGCTTTGGTTGCCGTTCTCATCGTACGTGACCACGATGTCGCGCGACTCCCCGGTTCCGGGTGAAAAATTAACCGCCCGAACGAGGGTAAGGTTGCCTGCCGCATCCCATTGCAGATCCGTCTGGTAACCCTTTCGATCCGTGATCCTGCTCGGCAGGCCGCGATTGGCATTTCCGGCAGGGTAGGTAAAGACCGTGTCCCGATTCGCGTTGTCTGGATCCACGGGCACGCGAATCAGTGAAACGTTGCCCGTACTGGTGTATTGAAACTCGGTGATGTTTCCACGACCATCGTCCACGTATCGGGGAAGACCATTGGATGTATAGAATTCCGTAACACGTCCCCCTTGCCCGTAGGGGTTGAGAAAGGCTGAGAGTTCACCCGTGGCGGTGAAGGTGGGATCAAAAGTCTTCCCTCTGGCGTCCGTAACCGTATTGGGAAGCGCTAGGTTCTGTGAAATCGACCCTGGGGCGGCATTGATGATGCTGGATGGATAATTCACCGACGTCGTCCCACTTCCGTTGGTCGTTTGGGTCACCAATCCCCTACCGTTCGGCGCATAGATCATCGAGGTCGCAGCCGCTGAGCCCGTGGGCGGAGCCGTCTGGCTGGTCAGACCGAGATCGCTCATTCGGTAAGCCTGGCCAGCAAGATCGGCAGTTCCCAGTCGAGAAAGGGATGTCGTACGATTGGCCACCCCGTAGGACTCGGTCACGTAGCTGACGTTTCGATTTGAGTCGAGACCGAACCGGAGGTTGTTCCCGGTCAATGGGCGAGTCACGTCCGTGTAGCCGGTCAAGTAGCTAAAGGTCGTCGTATTGCCAACCGAACTGCCTGCGGTGCTTCCGAGGGGCATCGAAATGTCGGTTACCCTCGCGGCAGCGTCGTAGCCAATGCTGGTGATAGGGTAGTTGAGGCGGGGGAGGCGAATGGACTGCAACCGCTTGTTTCCATTGCCGCTGGAGTGGTAATTGAACGTTGTGGTATAGCCACGGACATCCGTTGCTGCTCTGAGATTGCCATTGGCATCCCAGTCAAAATAGACATTGCGCCCCGAAAAATCAGAAACACGGCTGATCCGAGTCGGCGCATCCGTGTCCGCGTAGTAGAACGTGTAGGAACGTCCAGATTCATCGATCACGGCCGAAATCTGGAGTCCTGAAGAGGTTGTGTAGTTCAATGTCAAGCCCTGCCCCCGAAGGTCTTTGATCGACTTCAGGCGGTACGTGACATTCGCCCGAGCATTTGGGTTGGTGACTTCAAAGGTCTTGATCACTGGCGGCGTGTCGGCCGTGTAGAGCGTAAAGGTGCCGTCAATAAAGTCTTCCGTGAGTTGGTCGTGAACCCCCGGGGTCATCGGATGATAGCGCCCGTCCAACCCCGGGAAAAACTCAGCGACCGATCCGTCCGAGCGAAAATACTTGATTGTGGGCCAATCGAGCCCCGGAGCAACATCGGTGCTGTTGATCTGATTGTGGCTGACCCGCTCTTCGAGATTGAAAGTCCATTTCCCGGTCGGGGGAACCGAAGGAATGAAGACCGATGCCGGACATGTGTTGTAGGAACGTGCCAGGGAAAACGGCACTCCAATGGCCGGCATGCTAAGATCCATGAACTCCAGATGAAGGTTCCCCGATGCGACGTCGGTCGAATGAATGGCCAAAGCTCCTCCATCCTCTGAATTGGCGCTGCCACAGCGGTCTCTCACTGCAATCGGGACACTGATTCCCTCCACCGTTCGATTACCAGACGTATCTTTGGCAACACACCTCACAACGTTCAGGCCTGCTGTATTCATGACGGCAGATGCTGTCGTTCCCGTTCCCAGATTATTGCCCCAGGTCAAGGTGACGGTGCCGCTTCCACCAAAAGGCACCGCGGTAAACGTTGTCGCAGCTGGCGAGAATGGATTCTGATAGCGCGGGAACGTGTCCGACGAAGTGATGGAAAGCTGCAACGAGTTCTGCAGCGTCACTGTAAAGGGCGAGGATTCGACCTCGGTGCCATTGGCGCTCACTCCAACGACTTTAAGGGTGAAAGGACCCGATCCGGACAATATTTCGGTCCAACGCATCGCGAGCTCGCCTGACATCTGATGCCATACCAAGTAGCCGGTGTCCACATAGAGGGTGGGGAAGTCTCCCGCCGCCTGCGCGATGTCAGTGCTGCCTTGGCGAATGAGAAATGCCTTCCATCCAGCCCCACCCGGTGAAACAACTGTGTATCCAGGAATATGAATCAGGCCGCCCAGTTTCTTGTTGGCCAGATTATCCACATCAATCCCCAGTGGATTGGGCTGTGTCCCGTAGATAAACGAGCGGGGCGTGCTGTAGTAGGAGGTGCTGGGGCCAGACCCGGTGGAAGACGCCTGCCTCGCCGACCACCAGTACGTCTGACCGATCGTGCCTCCACTCCATGAATAAGCTGCTGCAGCAGGCGTTGTATCCACGAGCGCACTCGAAAATCCCGTCCTGGATGAAAAGCCTGAAGAAGTGGACGATATCTGAACCCGTTGAGCCATCGACCACAGGCCCGAATAGGGTTGCCAGCCCAATTGTGCAGGCGGGCCATCGTACGAACCTGACGCGGGATAAAGTAAAATCGGGGCCGGGAATCGCGTGTAGAATTCTAGGGAGGCACTACCCTCCGAGTAACCTGACACCGGCTGATAGGAGACGTTGACACGATACTCATTGGCAGGATTGAGGCCAGACAATGAGTAAGATGTCGAGGTGTCTGAGATTCCGCTTTGACTGACCACCACTTGATTGGTCAGTAAATCCCGAACAGTCAATGTGATGCTGGTGGAGTTCGAAGTACTTCCGCTCCACGTCCAGCGGACGAGTGCCGTGGTGTCGGTCAGATCAGTAACCGAAGTCGATGTATTTACTGACACGACAGGAGCGGGTAGCGGTGGTGGCGGCGTATAGTTAATGACGAGGCGTGACTTCGCGTTCGCCCCCGTATATTCGATCGAGTTGAAGGAAAAATACCGGTTGGTCGCGGACTCCGTGTCCTGCTTTAGCTGAAGACCGTAGTTCGCCGAACCACTCGCCCAAGCCTGCACAATGCTGGTCACATTCCACGAGAGCGTTTTCGACCCGGTAAAAGTAGTGTTAAACGAATCGACGAACGCACCTGAAGAGGTTGTTGAAGGCTGCGTATTCCAAGTGACTAAATCGTTCCAACTACCGGTGACCCGTGATGCTCGAATACTCATCGCCAAGATCGCTGGGGAATTTGTTCCTGTCATCTCAAGTGTGGCCGAACTCACTGTCGAGCCCGCCAAATTAGATGGCAACGCGAACTGAACAAGAGTTCGGAAGTGGGTGGATGCTGCAGACGCGTAGCCGAGGCCAAGGCCCGGCTGACTTCCGTACGAACTTGATGGAGTTCCGCTCGCGACATGGGCATCTTGAACCAAGTTATTCGATGATGAGTCACTGTCCCAAGTAGCGGCATCGACCAAGCAGGACGAGCCAATTGCGAAGACCAAATACAATGCGAAAACTCGGATCCGGATGAGATTCATGTCGATAATTGCAAGGTTTGTATAGAACCATTGGCTAAACCGCAATACATAAGTCGATAACTTAGCTGACACTGAGCCGCTCGCTTCATTTTAGCGTCTTTAGCGAACCTTGAGGAGACCATATTTAGCTCTTATCGACAGCCGCAGTGCCTCATTGAAAAGGACACCGAGAGAGGAGAGACCGGGCGAGCTGGGGAGAGTCGATGCCTCATAAAAGGGGACACCGTGGCCCATGGAGCCACGATTGATGAAAGCAAGCCTTGAAGACTACACCCGCGTGATGCGCGGGCGCTACGCCCGGCGCACGGGCAAACCCGCTCGTCAGAAGCTGCTCGACGAGTATTGCCAGACCACCGGCCTGGAACGCAAA
>CAXBNA010000234.1:0-9354 GCA_963976915.1 uncultured Verrucomicrobiales bacterium | reverse complement strand
AAAGCCCAACAAACCCTCCATCTCCTCGCCGGGCTCACCCTCATCGGCACGGCCATCTGGATGGTTCTTGCTCCATAGACGCGCTCGCATTTGCCATTCGACAAAAACACCGCTGTCCCGATGCTACGGCACCATGTCCACCTCCGACCTCAAAGAAGCTGTTTGTGAAGCCAACCGCGCGCTGGAACCCAGCGGATTGGTCAAATTGACCTGGGGCAACGTCTCTGGAATCGACCGCTCCAGCGGACTGTGGGCCATCAAACCGAGCGGCGTGGACTATGAAGACCTCACGCCGGACGACATCGTGGTGCTGGATCTGGAAGGCATCGTCGTCGAAGGCGATCTCCGCCCTTCCTCCGACACCAAGACGCACCTCCACCTCTACCGCGAGTTCACCACGATCGGCGGCATCACCCATACCCACAGCCCCCGAGCGACGGCCTTCGCCCAAGCCGGCCATGAGCTGCCCTGCTTTGGCACCACCCATGCGGATCACTTTTACGGCAGCGTGCCCATCGTCCGGGCGCTCACCCCAGCCGAAGTCGACGAGGACTACGAGCACTTCACCGGGGTCGCCATCGTCGAGCGGATGCGTGAGCTCAATCTCAATCCGCTCGAAGTCCCCGGCGTTCTCCAGATCCACCACGCGCCCTTCACCTTCGGCAAAAACGCCATGGACTCGCTGAAGAACAGCATCGCGCTGGAGATGTGCGCGCAGATGGCGCTCGACACGCTTCGACTCAGCCCGGGCCTCAACCCCATCCCAGCGCACATCCTCGAAAAGCACTACCAGCGCAAGCACGGCCCCGGTGCCTACTACGGGCAGAAATAGCGACGCCCAAAGCCGCCATCAAAGATCAAAGATCTTCCCCGGATTCAGCAAGCCCTGCGGATCCAAAGCCCGCTTGATGGACTTCATCAACTCGTAGGAGCCTTCTCCGAGCTGGGCTCTCAAAAAGCCCTTCTTTGCCAGGCCGACTCCGTGCTCACCGGTCACGGTGCCGCCGAGCTTCAGCGTCTCATCCACGATCTCCTGCAGCGCTTCCTCGACCCGGTGCATCTCCTCCGTGTCCTTCTCGTTCGTCAAGAACGTGGGGTGCAGATTCCCATCGCCCAGATGCCCAAAGGTTCCGATCTGGAGCTTGTGCCGCGCGGCCACTTCGTTGATGAAGGCCACCATCCGGGCCAGCTCACTCCGGGGCACCGTCACGTCTTCCAGAATGGTCGTGGGCCGCTTGCGGGCCAGCGCGCTGAAGGCACTGCGACGCGCCGACGCCAGCCGCGCCCCCTCCTGCTCATCCGAGGCGGCCTTCACTTCACGCGCCCCGTTGGCCTTGGCCAGCTCCATCATTCGCGTGGCTTCCTCCTCCACCACCGCCGGATGCCCGTCGGTCTCCATCAGGACCACCGCTTCCACATCCGTCGGCAGGCCGATCTTGGCGTAGTCTTCCACGCACTCCACGGTCATCCGATCGAGAAACTCCAGCGTGCACGGGATGATCTTGGCGGCGATGATCGCGGAGATCGTTTCCGCCGCCGATTCCATCCGGTCGTACAGCGCCAGCATCGTCCGACGAGCCGGAGGACGCGGCAGCAGCTTCAATGTCACCTCGGTGATGATCCCCAGCGTGCCCTCGCTCCCCACGAACAAATCCCGCATCGAGTAGCCGGCCACATCCTTCACGCATTTGTTGCCCAGGATCGTGATCGTTCCATCCGGCAGGACCACCTTCAGCGCCATCACGTAGTCGCGCGTCACGCCGTACTTGAGCCCGCGCAGACCGCCGCTGTTCTCCGCCACGTTGCCGCCGATGGTGGAGATCTTCATCGACCCGGGATCCGGCGGATAAAACAAACCCACGGCTGCCGAGGCATCATCGATCTCCTTCGTGATCACGCCGCACTGCACGTGCATCGTCAGGTTTTTCTCATCCAGTTCCAGAATCTGGTACAGTCGCGTCAGGCAGAGAACCAGACACCCCGACAAGGGCACGCTGCCGCCGCTCAACCCCGTGCCCGAGCCGCGCGTCACGATCGGCACCGATCGCTGACCGGCCAGTTTCACACAGGCTGCCACCTCCTCCGTCGAACCCGGAAAGACCACCGCACCAGGCCGCACCTTCAACGCCGCCGTACCATCAAAGCTGTACGGCACCAAGTCCTCAGGCTCCGTAAGCACTTGAGTCTCTCCGACAATCTCCCGGAGCGCATGCATCATTTGAACATCCACCGATTTCACAGGGAGACACTGCCGAGCGACGCCCCCGGCGTCAATCGAGGTTGTATGCAATGCACTGGGGCAGCTCGCTGAAGGGCCGCGAGCCGCAGGCTCCCACCCCACATTTGAGTGACTTGCGGACGACACGACCCAATGGAACGGGTGCCCATGCAAGCAACCCCCATACAGTTCGCCCCCCACTACATGGAGCGTGTGTGGGGCGGCCGACGGCTCGAAACCCTCTTCGGACGCTCGTTGCCTGCCACCGATCATCCCTTTGGAGAATCTTGGGAGCTCTCCGACAGGCCCGAGGCCCAAAGTCAGGTCAAAGGCGGGTCATGGGCCGGCCGCTCTCTCCATAACCTCTGGCAAAACGAGCGAGTCCCCATTTTTGGCCAGTCTCTCAAAGAGCATCCCTCACCCACTTTCCCCCTGCTGATGAAGATCCTCGACGCCAGCGAGGATCTATCCATCCAGGTCCACCCACCCGAGTCCGTCGCCGCCCAACTCGGGGGCGAACCCAAAACCGAGATGTGGTTCATCGCCCATGCCGATCCCGAGGCCAAGCTCTACGTCGGACTCCGGGAAGGCGCGGATCGGCCATCGTTCGAACGGTCACTGCGAGACGGAACCGTCGCCGACGTCGTCAACGTCATCGAAGCCAAAACCGGCGACTGCCTCTTCATCCCCAGCGGCCGACTCCACGCCATCGGCAAGGGCCTCGTCATCTTCGAGATCCAGCAAAACAGCGACACCACCTACCGCGTGTTTGACTGGAACCGAGTCGGCTTGGACGGGAAAGCCCGCCAGCTCCACATCGATGAATCCCTCCAATCCATCGACTTCAACGACCATCACATCGAGATGGCCCAACCCGATGCCCAGGGCCAACTCGTCACCTGTCCAGACTTCACCGTCGCTCAGAAGTCGGATGTCACCCACCTTGGCACGCCCGGCGAAAACCTCACCGTCGCCGTCCTTCAAGGCCAGCTCACCCTCTCCGGCACCACCTTCGGAGCCGGGGACTTCTTCCTACTCCCAGCCTGCATGAACGAAGACGCCCGCCAGATCGTCACCACACCCGAGACCACCTGGCTGGAGATACAAATTCCGACTTCGAAGTGAGCGCTAACCGCTTCCAGTCGGCCATATCGAGTTGACGCATGCTCGGCACAAATTCTGTTGGAGCTGTCTCTACGAAGAAGGCGTCTTTGAGTTTTGCGCATTTGCAGGACATATTTCTGAGACGAACGTCTCGGATCAGGCGACGGCGAGCGGGAGGCGTTGATGACACGACAGATGCCATACGAGCCGTTGCCTGCATCCGTTTTGTTGTTCGGCTTTGGTGGAGTGGCTCGGATTCATGTGGTCTCGGAGGCTGCTCGCAAGTCATAGACTCGGAGCCACAGAAGAAGGTAAAAGATGGCGATCAGCCCGGGCTGATAATACATCCCTCCGCTTTGGGTGAGTGGCCATCGAGCCGCTTCCGCTACGAATGAACCGATGGCAAAAATGACTAACAAACCAGCGAAGGTGAAGGCAACGATCCTGCCACTCCTGCCTGACATGAAAGGATACAAGCTCAGTGCTGGATAGATAAAGCCAACAAGAGTGAGCAGTGGCCGAATGTAGCCCGTCACTGGAACCTTGTGACTCGAGTTGAATGCGTTCGCCATGGAAATGCCAAGGATGTAAGGAACCAGTGCTTGGAATGCCGCAACAAGTGCGATCACCGAATAGCAACCCAAGGCTATGCGATAAGCTTTCCTCGATTCGTAAAATGATGCGACGACAACGATGCACACAAGCACAAGGCAAGTCATGGTCACATAGGACATTATGGGCTGGTAGTATTCCATGGCGCTATGTTTTCTTGGCCGAACGTCCCGGGACAGGCGACGGCGAGCGCTAGACGTTGACGACACGACAGATGCCATACGAGCCGTTGCCTGCATCCGTTTTGTTGAACTAAGCCGCTGAGCGGCGGGGTGGATTGGAGGTGTCTTGAGCAGGCGGAGCGGTGGAACTGGGCGGGCGATTCATGGCGATCTTTCTATGAGATTGCGGGCCCATGAACAAGCCCAAACATCAGTCCACCCCGTTGTCTCAACCTACCACTTCAGCCCAACCGGTTCGCTCTTCCCAGGGTCGCAATCCGGCACGCTTCCATCCCGGAGTGCGCACCGATGCCAATCGCGCCTACGCCGACCCGGCCACCGGCCTCTTACCTTGAGAATTGGAGCCTTAACGAAGATTGAATGCAGAGGCCAGAGACACCGACCCGAACGACCTCCACGCGATCAAGTTTCCGCCGCCACCAAACACACAAAAAACCCGGCGCCTTCCGGAACCGGGTTTTCTGAAATTTGGATCGAGATCCGTCAGGTGGCTTAGCCAGCTTTCACGGACGTGACCTTTTTGTGCTCGCTTTCGACGACCACTTTCTTGCCAACGAGGTCAGCGAGGCTGTCAGCGCCTTCGGCTCCTGGAGTGAGCGTGAGCGTCACTTCTTTGCCTTTGGCTTCGACGACGAGTTGCTTGGAAGCTGCGTCAAAGGACTTCAATTTGCCTTTGTCGGTGACGACTTTGCCGCAACCGGCGAAAGCGGAACCGGAGATGAAGCACACAGTGGCTGCAATGAGGAGGATGGATTTCATATGGATTTGATGGTGAAGGCAGAGTTGTTTTACTCTCCTGAGAGTAAACGCTATTCAACGGCGTTCTGACAAGGATATTTTCGTTTTCGCAAGATTTGCTTCGCTTCAGCCCAAGAATCCGTGCGAACCTCCCCACCTCCAGCCATGCCAGCTTCTCAGCGGATCCACCTCACCCTCGCCCTTCTTTGCCTTCTCCCCGCTGGGTTGCAGGCCCATCCCATCCCCGACGTGCCCGTCCGGGCGTCCTTCCAAAAGGGCGGTGCGGCCACGATCCGAATCGATGTGGATCCCCGCGTGTTTGACCCGGATCCCAACACCGCCACCTACCTGACCAAGGCACAGATGGAGGCTCTGACGGCGGAGGAAAAGGCCGAGATGGAAGCCGATGCGGCCCAATTCATCCAAGACACCGTGACGCTGGAGTTTCCGCCGCTGGGCACGATGGCTCCGGACTGGGAGTTTCAGTTCTCCGGCCTGGAGGGTACCACCCCTGAGCAGGCCGAGGATGCCATCGTTCTGGCGGCCACGTGGAGCACCCACATTCCGGCAGGCATTGAAGGCTATCGGATCAAGGCCAACCCCAAGGGCAAGCTGAGCGTGCTCTTCATCAACGATGTCAACGGTCGGGAGGTCGAGCGATTGGCGGTGCTGTTCCCCGGGGAAACGAGCTACCTGCTGGATCTGTCGGAACTTCGTGGAGAAGTGCCGGACGGTGCATCGGCAGGGGCCGTCAGCATCCATCCGAGCAATGCAGGAAAGTGGGCCACCTTCACGGATTTCCTCAGGGAAGGCTTTCGTCACGTGGTGCCTCTGGGCCTCGACCACATCCTCTTTGTCCTGGGCGTCTTCCTGCTGTCCCGAAAGTGGAAGCCCCTGCTCTGGCAGGTCAGCACCTTCACCGTGGCTCACACGCTCACCCTTGGCTTGGCCACACTGGGCTATGTGCATGTACCCGCCTCCGTCGTGGAGCCGATCATCGCGGGCAGCATCGCCGTGGTGGCCCTGGAAAACATTTTCCATCCCCGCTACACGCGCTGGCGACTGGCGGTCGTCTTCATCTTTGGCCTGATTCATGGCCTCGGGTTTGCAGGTGCCCTCACGGCACTGGATCTGCCCACGGCCTCCCTGATCACAGGATTGGTCGGATTCAATGTCGGCGTGGAAGGTGGGCAGCTCACCGTGATCGCCCTAGCCTTCCTGGCCACGGGCTGGATTCGCAATCCCGGCATCTACCGCAAGCTGATCGTCATCCCCGGCTCCCTCGCGATTGCCGTGATGGGCGTGCTTTGGATGATCCAGAGAATCTGATCTGATTCGATCCGCCCCGATTGAGTTATCCCTCGCATCATCACGTTTTGTGAAATCATGCTGCCCTTGGATCAAAGGCAACGCATGAGGGAAACTCACAAGACCTGACGACGCTGGGAATGGAACCGGGCGCTTTCCTGCGGGAGGAGCCTCCGACTACTTCTTGGCTGGAGGCGGCAATGGCGGCTTTGGCTGCACCCCGTAGGGTTCCAGTTGGAGCTTGGGGGGCGATTGGGGCCAGGGCCGTTGGTCCTTGTCGTCGCCTCCAGTCACGCTCGAGCCCTGCCCCTGCGGCGCTGGGGGAATGACCGGCGCCGCCGCTGCCACATCGGCCAGCGGAATGCCGCGGGGATCCTTTTTGTAGAGAACCGCGTCGTAGAGCAGGTTGTAGTTGTGCTTGATCACTGCCGGATAGGACACGCGCCCGGGTTCCACGATTTTTTCCCGCAACAGCTTCGAGGAAAGGTCCGCCACGAGATCCGAGCCAATCTTCACCGCTCTGTCCACCCCTTGGGGAGCCACTTCATTCCCCGCCTCGGCGGTGCCGCGAATCAAATCGCTGCTGATGGTCCTCCCCTGAATCGCGATCTTGCTCTGGGCAGAAACGAGGGACCCATCGGGGCCAAAATTGAGCTCCAAGCTGGCATGATCGTCCGAGGCCAGGAAACCGCGCCGGTGATCGATCCGCACCGAGACAAAAATCCCACCGTCCGGGGACTTCGTCACTTCTGGACGATAGGTCCGGTAGGGACTGCCAGACAATTCATACTCCGCCGCACGCTCCCCCTTGGCCGACCATCCGCCCAAACTCTCGCCAAAACGCTCGGCATCCACGACGACTCCCGCGCAAGCAGACGTGGCGATGCACATGAGGATAGGAAGAACAAGGCGGGACATGGTAGCGATCTCAGACGACGAGCAGGGGCTCCATCTTCATCTCATTCGACATCACGGTCAACCAGCGTCCAAGACCATCGATCGACGCGTCGTCTGATGCAGTGAAAGGAGCCTGCGACACCTCCACCCATGAACGAGGGCGGCCACAAGGAACGCCCCGCAGATCTCACGGAAGGGAACAAAATCTTGCCATTTTGGCTAAATTATTTATAATTACCATAAATTAGGCCTTGCTTATGAAACTCGTTCTCTTTGCTCTCGTGGCTTTCCTCGCGGTTGAAGTCATCTCGTCCCACGGCAAGTCCGACACCCATCACGACCGCCCCGACGGCTTTCTCAGCAACTACGATGCGGCGATTGAGCGGGGTCACCGGCTCGGAAAACCGGTGGTCGCCGTGTTTTCCGCCTCATGGTGCGGGCCCTGCCAGTTGATGAAATCCAAGGTCTATCCAGACCCCAAAGTACGGATGTATCTCGACCAATTCGTCTGGGTCTACCTCGACGTCGATGATGAGGCCACCCACTCCGCCTCCATCCGGCACCAAGTGCGCGGCATCCCCTCCGTTCATGTCATCAGCACGCGAGGCAAGGAAGTCGCCCGGCACATCGGTGCCTCGTCCCCTCAGGAGTTCAGCCGTTTCCTCGCGCTCTCCTTGGCCAAGAGCTGACCCGGGGCCCCGCGTCAAGCCCCACCATTCACTCCCAAGAAGAGAGTCCCCTGCGCCCACTGCGGGAATCAGGCGTGTCTTGCCAGCGGGCACCCCGTTGATCGGGACTGGAGCTCGGTTTGAATCCCAGCGGGAAGCGGTGAGCTGATGCAGGCACGCCCATACGCTCGATCAGCGTCAAAAAGCCGTTTGACCCCCACACATGCCTGCACCATGCTCGCGGCCCTTTTAAACTGACCACAAACTATGGCCGCCACCGTTATTACTGACAACGAAACCAGCCTCGAGCCCCTCCAGGGGAAAATCTGCGCCGTCATTGGCTTCGGATCTCAAGGCCACGCCCACGCACTCAATCTCAAGGAAAGCGGCATTCAAGTCGTCGTGGGTCTTTACCCCGAATCCAAGAGCCGCGCCGTCGCCGCTGAGCGCGGACTCGAAGTGCTCGACACTGCCGAAGCCGTCAAGAAGGCGGACGTCATCATGATGGCGGTGCCCGACACCGTGATCCCGAAGGTGTACAACGAAGACGTCGCCCCCAACCTCACCGAAGGCAAAACGCTGCTCTTCAGCCACGGTTTCGCCGTTCACTTCAAGACCATCGAGGCACCGACCAACGTCAACGTCATCATGGTCGCCCCGAAAGGCCCCGGTCACCTCGTCCGCCGTCAATACACGGAAGGAAAAGGCGTCCCGACCCTCATCGCCGTCCACAACGACGCCACCGGCAACGCCAAGGACATCGCGCTCGCATGGGCCAAGGGCATCGGCGGCACCCGTGGTGGTGTTTTCCAAACCGACTTCAAGGAAGAGACCGAAACCGATCTCTTCGGTGAGCAGGTCGTCCTTTGCGGCGGTGCTTCCGCCCTCGTGAAAGCAGGCTTCGAGGTCCTCGTCGAAGCTGGTTACCAACCTGAGATGGCCTACTTCGAGTGCCTCCACGAATTGAAGCTCATCGTGGACCTGATGTTCGAATCCGGCATCGCGGGCATGCGCTTCTCGATCTCCGAAACGGCCGAGTATGGCGATGTGACCGTCGGTCCCAAAATCATCGACGATCATGTGAAGGAAAACATGCGCAAGCAGCTCAAAGCCATTCAAAACGGCGACTTCGCCCGCGAGTGGGTGGCCGAGTACAATGCAGGTCAGCCGAACTTCAACCGTCTCCGCGAAGAAGGTGCCAAGCACCCGATCGAAGAGACCGGCAAGCGTCTCCGCTCCCTCATGACTTGGGTCAAGCAGCGCGAACTCGGCGGCTCCCAAGCCTCCTACGAGTGATCCAACCGAGGGCAAACCTCCCGGCGAGCCCCCTGTCTTTCAAAAGCGCGGTCCGGAAACGGCCCGCGCTTTTTTGTGCATCGACTCCATTGGCAAATCCAAATCTCGCCTTTCAAATTTCTGGTTCCCCATACTCAACCAAGAACCAAAAACTAGGAACCAAGAACGCACCCCACATCTCCCCTTGTCTGACGGTCTGATTGTCTGACAGTCTGATGGTCTCCCAAACCCATGCGCTACGCCCTCTTCGATCTCGACCACACGCTCTTGCCCTTCGACACGCAGACGCTGTTTTGCAACTTCGTGCTGAAGCGCAAGCCGTGGCGAGTCG
>CAXBNA010000233.1:0-9369 GCA_963976915.1 uncultured Verrucomicrobiales bacterium | reverse complement strand
AACCAGCTCAACTTTTCAATAAGCGCCTGGCTCCGTTTCCCGGGACCACTTCACTGTAGCCAAAATTGTTGAGGATGTAGTTCGAAGACTGCTCAATGAAAAGCTCGCCAGCTTCAATTCTGTAGAGTTTCCAGATCAAGATAAACCCAACTTGGTATGGATTATCTTTACCATACAAAGCGGCGAAGAATACTACTGCACCTTGGATTGTGATGACGGTTTCGCCGTTTTCAAAGAACCTGGGCCATATTGAGGGCGGTTCAAAGTCCCATTGATCGACCAGAACAGGCGCATTTTGTTCGCGTCAAATCATTGCGCCGAACAGGTCATAGGTTACCCGCAACTTCAGTTCTGAGCTTCCGGACTGAAATCCCAGGCCTCCGTCGGCTCATCGAGTTTTTCCAAAAACGCGCCCGATGAGAACGCGAGGAAGAGGTCGCCATCGGTCGTTCCGTCCCGGGTGCGGTCGTAGAGTTCCCGCATCACAGGTTGAAGGGAGATTGCCTTGGGACCAAGCAACTCAATGGCTCGACAGGCGCGCAACGCCGTCCACCAGTCGGGATTTTGGAGTTCCTCCCGCAGCACCTCCAACGCCCCCTCCCGGCTCTCCTCAAACTCCGCCAACCAACTGGCCGTCTCGATTCGAACGACGGACGCGGCATCCAGCAGATGATCCATCATGCGGGCACGGATGGATTCGTCCGCAAAGGCCGCATGACGCAGGCCGATGACGCCCCAGTAGCGCAGGCTGGGATCCCCCTCATCGAGAAGCGACTTCAACGGGTCGACGTCTCCTTGGCCCACCAAATCCGCCGCTGCCCAAATGGCTTCGAAGTCAGGCCGGTGTTGCGTCTTCCCTTCCAAAATGTCGCGCATCGGTGCCTCTTCATCGCGAATCCACCGCCACATCTCCGGCTCCGGAATCGCGCCCACATCGAGCAATCGGCTGCGTTCGGAGCGGAACGCCGCCCGCATGCGATCCATCGCCTCCTCCTGCTCCTGTGTCCGCTCCATGATCGCCAGATTGGTCACATTCGCCGGATCCGATTCACAGTCGTAGAATTCCTCAATCGGACGTGTCGCGCGGACATAGTGCGCCTGCGCCTCCGTTCGCTGGCCCTCAAAGTCGCGGATCTCCCGCTGGATCTCACCGAGATCCGAAAACACCGACGGCTGGGCCCATCCCAATTCGGGGTGGTAGTTCCGAATGTACAGCCAGCGCTGATCGCGCAGGCTTCGCGTCAAGTCCATCGCCTCGTCCACGCGATCTCGCGATCCATACACATACTCCGGCGCCTTGCCGGCATCGGCCCCCAACATCGCCCGACCCTGCATCGCCTCCGGCACCGGCAACCCCGCCAGTTTCAAAACCGTGGGCGGGAAATCCACGAAGCTCACCAGCTCATCGATGGTTTCACCCGGTGCCGCCGGGGCAAGGTGCTGATATTTCTCCGGAAAACGAATGATCAACGGCACCTGCATCCCGCTGTCGTACAGCAACCGTTTGTGGCGCGGCATCCCCGAGCCGTGATCCGAGTAGAAAAACACGATCGTGTCCTCCGCCAGACCGTCCTCTTCCAACTCGGCGAGGCGCCTGCCCACGTGATGATCCATCGCCGTCACGCAGTCATAGAATCGAGCGACCTCGCGCCTAACGAGTGGCGTGTCCGGGTAGTAGGGCGGCAGTGGGACCTCAGCCGGATCATGAATCTCTGAAGCCGAAAGCTCCGACTGCACATGCTTTTGAAAGGACGCGTAGGGCCACACCATCGTCCGCGATTGATGCGTGGTCATGTCGTTGAAGATGGCAAAGAAGGGCTGGCCGTCCTTGCGCTTCTCGTTTCGCCAGTGCGCTGTCGGGCTGGACTCATCCCAGGACTCCTCGATCAAGCGCGCCTCATCCGCGTTGTTGTAATCCGTCTTCACGTTGTTGGTGCAGAAGTATCCGGCCGCCCGCAGATACGCTGGAAATCCCCGCACTCCCGTTGGCAAAGGCAGCGCCGACCGCATCTGCTGCGTGCCCATGCTCGCGGGCAGCAGCCCGGTGATCAAACACGACCGCGACGGAGAGCAGACGGGCGAGGCAGCAAATGCACGCGTGTAGCGAACGCTTTCCTTCGCGAACTGATCGATCTCCGGCGTGTTTGCGAACGCATCCCCATAGCACCCCAGCGTCGGACTCATGTCCTCCACGACGATCCAGAGAAGGTTCGGCTTGTCCGCCGCCCATCCGATCCCTGTGTTCAAAACCGCCACGCCAAACACCATCGCTCGAGTCAACCAAATCATATCCTTTCATAACGCCCCCAAAGAACCCTGCCCAGCCTGAAAACACGCCCCTTCCCGTTCCGTTGTAACCGCCCGTGACACTGCCCCGCCTCAGAACCCTCCTTTTCCTTGCCTCCCTGCTACTGACAGCGGCACCTGCATCCGCGCTCCCCACACTGGGTCAAGACGGCACCGTTTTCTTCGAATCCAAGATCCGCCCCCTCCTGATCGAGCATTGCTACAAGTGCCACTCTGAGCAGGAAGGTGAGCAAAAGGGCGGCCTCCTCCTCGACCGTGAATCCGGTTGGCTCGAGGGCGGCGAGATGGGCAAGGCCGTCGTCCCCGGCAATCTCCAAGGCTCGCTTCTCGTCCACGCCATCCGCCGCGAAGACGAGGACACCGCCATGCCGCCCAAGGAAGCCTTGCCCGACAGCGCCATCGCTCTGCTCGAAGAATGGATCCAAATGGGCGCGCCCGGCCCCAAGGACGACATGGGAGAGACCGAATTCTCTCAACTCGGCGATCAAACGGCCATCTTCGAAAAAGCCGCTACGCACTGGGCCTTCCAACCCGTCACCACACCCACGCCGCCCAAAGCGAGCGATCCAGCTTGGAACGAAAACCCCGTCGACCAGTTTGTCTTCGCCAAGCTCCAAGAGAACGGCCTCACCCCTTCCGCTCCCGCCCCGGCCAAGATCCTCCAGCGCCGCCTCGCCTACGACCTCACGGGCCTCCCTCCTGCGCCTCAATCCACCATCCAAAATCCGCAATCCGAAATCGATACGCTGGTCGCCTCACCGGCCTTCGGCGAGCACTTCGCCCGGCTCTGGCTTGATGTCGCCCGGTATGCGGACACCGCCAGCAGCTATCGCGCCGACACCAAGACCCCGCACTACTACCCCTACGCCTTCACCTATCGCGACTACGTCATCGATGCCTTCAATGCCGACAAACCCTACGACCAGTTCATTCGCGAGCAGCTCGCTGCCGACTTGATGGGCCTGCACAACCGCGCACCGGAACTCGCTGCACTCGGCTTCATTTCCATTTCCCCACTGCTGGCCAGCAATGACGACTTCGCGGACGACGTCATCGACACCACCACCCGCGGTTTTCTCGGCCTCAGCGTCTCCTGCGCCCGCTGTCACGACCACAAGTTCGAACCCGTTCCCACCGCCGACTACTATGCGCTCCACGGCGTCTTCCGATCCATCAACCGCCCGCGACCTTGGGATCGCACCGCCATGCCGGCCCTCGACCTCTACGACGTCCCCGCGGAAATCCTCGAAGACTACCAACAGAAGCAGAAAGCCATCACCGCCAAAATCAATGAAGCCAAGGGGAATGGATCCAAGCTCAAGGCCAACAACCGCTCCAAGGCCCAGATGATCGAGGAGACCGAGCTGGCGGAACTCCTCACCTATCATCCTGGCGCAACAGGCCGCGCCATGATCGTCCTCGAAGACAAGAAGCCATCTGATTCCTACATCTTCCTCCGGGGTGAATCCTCCCAACGCGGCGAACTCGTTCCACGCCGCTTCCTCAAAGTTCTCGACCCCGAGCAAGCCCCCTTCCCCGCCGACAACAGCGGTCGCCTTGCCCTCGCCAAAAAGATCGCCAGCCGCGACAATCCCCTCACCGCCCGTGTCTTCGTCAATCGGATCTGGGGAGCTCTCATCGGCAGCCACCTCGTCGATACGCCCTCCGATTTCGGCCTTCAAGGCAGTCTCCCCACCCATCCCGAATTGCTCGACTGGCTCGCCGCCGACTTCATGAACCACGACTGGTCGCTCAAGCACCTCGTCCGCACCATCGTGACAAGCCGGACCTACCAGCAATCGAGCCAATCCCGTCCCGAACTCACCGAAGTCGACCCCGCCAACACCTTGCTCGGCCGCGCCCACATCAAGCGACTCTCCATCGAAGAAATCCGCGACTCCGTGCTCGCGCTCAGCGGTCAACTCGAAACCGGTCTCCACAGCCACGCCGAAGACCTCTGGAGTGAGGACTACAGCCGTCGCCGCGCGGTCTACGGCTTCATCAATCGGTTCAATATGGACCCCACCCTCCGCGCCTTCGATTTCCCTGCACCCACTGCGACGGCCGAGAAGCGCACCGAAAACATCGTCCCCCAGCAGGCCCTCTTCACGATGAACTCCCCCTTCATCATCGACCAGAGCACTGCGCTCGTCGAAGACCTCCAACTCACCGACGGCATGACCGAAGCCGCCCGCATTGACTCCATTTACGACCGCATCTACCAACACCCACCTTCCGCGATCGAAAACGAGCGACTCATCAAGTTCATCGATCTCATGCGCCAGCGCGACGCCGATCCTTGGCCCCTCCTCGCCCAATCCCTTCTCATGTCGAACGAGTTCCTCTTCGTCGATTGATCACGCAAATGAACCTCTCCCGCCGCCACCTCCTCCGCAATACCGGCTTCGGCCTCGGTGCCCTCGCGGCTTCGGATCTCCTCGGCTCGATCCGCTCCGGCGATGGCAACCCGTTGACCGCAGCCTCCTCCCAATTCACCGCCAAGGCCAAGCGCGTCATCCACCTATTCATGAACGGTGGCCCCTCGCAGATCGACACCTTTGATCCCAAGCACCACCTCGCCAAACTCGACCGCAAGCCCATCCCCGACTCCGTGAAGGAGAAGCTGCAGAAGACCCAGCGCGATCGGGTCGGCAACATCTTCGCCTCGCCCTTCCAGTTCTCCCGCCACGGCGAGTGCGGCATGGAGATCAGCGAGCTGTATCCCAACGTCGCCAAACACGCCGACAAGCTCTGCGTCGTCCGCTCGATGGTCAGTGAGATCGCCAATCACTCACCCGGCCTGCTGATGATGAACTGTGGCCATCCAGTACTCGAGCGCCCCAGCATCGGCTCCTGGCTCCTCTACGGCCTCGGCACCGAAAGTGAGGACCTGCCCGGCTACGTCGTTCTCATGCCCTCCGGCATGCCCACCGCGCAGTCGCGCAACTGGACCAGCGCCTTCCTTCCCGGAGTCTATCAGGGCACCCACGTCGAAACCAACACCAAGGGCGAGCTCATCCCCCACCTCACCCGCGACGACATCTCCACCGGCGCCCAACGCGCCCAGCTTTCCCTCACCCGCTTCCTCAATCAACGCCACCTCAATCAGCACCCCGGCGAGGAACGCCTCGACTCCCGCCTCCAGTCCATGGAGCTGGCCTTTCGCATGCAAAGCGCTGCCACGGACGCCTTCGATATATCTGGCGAACCCCAACACATCCGCGAGATGTATGGCGACACCCCCACCGGTCGCAATCTCCTCCTCGCCCGCCGTCTCGCCGAGCGCGGCGTCCGCTACGTCCAGTGTTACCACGGCGCCGGTCAACCCTGGGACAATCACAGCGGTCTCATCGGTCGCATTCAAGACCTAACTCAAGAGTCCGATCAACCGATTGCCGCGCTGCTCACCGACCTCGAACAGCGCGGCATGCTCGACGATACCCTCGTCATCTGGGGTGGCGAGATGGGCCGCACCTCCACCTTCCAGGGCAACAATGACTCCCCCAAATCCATCGGCCGCGATCACCACGTCGATGGCTTCACCATCTGGATGGCAGGCGGCGGCACCAAGGGCGGCCTCACCTACGGCACCACCGACGAGTTCGGTTTGGACGTCGCCGAAAACCCCGTCCACGTCCACGACCTCCACGCCACCGTCCTCCACCTGTTCGGCATCGATCACAAAAAGCTCACCTACCGCTACTCCGGCCGCGATTTCCGCCTCACCGACGTCCACGGCGAGGTCGTGCACGATTTGCTCGTGTGATTTGACGCTACATCAAGCTCACCGGATCCACATCCCACACCACCGTCACGTCTGACGGCAGACTCGTCGCCATCACGGCCTTCTGGATGTGCTTGCTGAGCAGGCGCACCTTGGTGGACCGCAGCATGAGTTGAAAACGATACTGCCCGTGCGCCTTGGCCATCGCGGCGGGCGTCGGTTCGCCCACCATCACCTCGTCGCCCAAGCCCTCCTGCAATTTCCGCGCCAGAGTCTGCAGGGCGAACTCCGCCCGCGCCTCGTGCGGACCGCGACAGAGGATCAACACCACATGATTGTAGGGCGGATAGTCGCACATCCGCCGCTGCTCCAATTCCTGATCGGCAAACCCTTCAAAGTCGTTGTGCCTCGAAAACTGAACTGCCGGACTGTGCGGTGTGAATGTCTGCACAAACACCTCGCCCTTGATCTCGCCACGCCCTGCCCGACCCGCCACCTGAACGAGCAACTGAAACGTCCGCTCCGCCGCGCGAAAATCCGGCAGGTTCAAGGCCGTGTTCGCATTCAACACACCCACCAGCGTCACGTTGGGAAAATCCAGCCCCTTGGCGATCATCTGTGTCCCAATCAGGATATCCAGCTTCTGTGCGCGGAAATCGCGCAGCGTGTCCCTGAGCTGGTTCTTCCGCTGCATCGTGTCTGTATCCACCCGCGCCATGCGCGCCTTCGGGAACACCTGCCGCATCAGCCCCTCCACCCGCTCCGTGCCAAAGCCCGCGAACTTGATCGATGGATCCTTGCACGCCGGGCACTTCGTCGGTGGGATTCGTCGAGCCCCACACACGTGGCACACCAGTCGGTTGTCCTTCTTGTGCAGCGTCATCGGGATGCTGCAGTCGTGACAGGTCACCGGCTCTCCACAGCTCAGGCAACTCAGCGAGGTGTTGAAGCCTCTTCGATTCAAAAACAGAATTGTTTGCTCCCGCCGCTCCAACCGGGCCGTGATCGCAGCCCTCAAACGCTCCGACAAGATCCCCGCATCCGCCGCCGCCACGCCCGATCCCTTCCGCCGCTCCAACCTCAAATCGACAATCCGAATCAGCGGCATCGTCTTCCCATCGGTGCGGCACGTCATCCGGAGCAGATCGTATTTGCCGCGCTGCGCATTCTCATACGACTCCAAACTCGGCGTCGCAGAACCCAGCAGAACCGGACAGCATTCAATCTTGCCACGCACCACGGCCAGATCACGAGCGTGATACCTCGGCGTTTCCTCCTGCTTGTAGGACGGCTCGTGTTCCTCATCCACGATGATCATTCCCAGCCGCTCCAGCGGCGCAAAAATCGCACTCCGAGCCCCGATGACGATGTCCGCCCGACCCTCGTGAATCTTGAACCACTCGTCGTGGCGCTCGCCTTCACTCAAGTGACTGTGCAGCACTGCCACGCGATCCTTCTTCTCGGAAAATCGCGCTTTGAACCGCTCGATCGTCTGCGGCGTCAGGCTGATCTCAGGCACCAGCACCAGGGCCGTCCCTCCGGCCTCCAGCACCTGCGCAATCGCCTGCAGATAGACCTCCGTTTTCCCACTCCCAGTGACGCCGTGCAGCAGAATCGGCTTCGCCTCCTTGGGTTTATTGAGGGCCGCCTTCACCCCCGCAAAGACCGTCTCCTGCTCCTCCGTCAGCTTCAGCGGCTTGGTCGGCAAAAACTCCTCGTCTTCGAAGGGATCACGCTCCACCCGCAACTCACTCCGGGTCAACCACCCATGCTCGACCAGAGGCTTGATGATCGCCGTTGCCCTGGGCACTTCACGGCGAAGCTCACTCAAAGTCATCTCACCACCGGCCGCCTGGAGCAGGTGGAGGATCCGGGCCTGCATCGGCGCCCGGCTCTCCATCTTCTCAAATGCCTCCGCATCCGGCGTCTTCGCCAGCTTCAGGTGGCTGTCCATGATGAAGGTCTCCGGCTTCGACCGCACCGCCTGTGGCAGCATCGTCCTCAACACCCGTTGCACCGGCACCACGTAGTAGCCCGAGATCCAATGCGCGAGCTTCAACAAGCCCGGAGTGAACATGGGCCGTGTCCCCACCACCGACAGGATCTCCTTGAGCCGGCCCTTGAACTCCGAGTCCACCACATCCGCGATCACCACGGCCGGCACCTTTTGCCGCTGAAGTGGCACCAAGACCCGCGACCCCACCGACACCCGCGCCGACAGCTTCTCGGGAACCACATAGTCCAGTTCCAGCTCGGCGGAGTCCTCCAATTGCACCCGCACCATCCGCTCGGCAGAATCCGCGCCCTTGACAGAGTCGACCGCTTCCCGTCTCGGACCCGACTCTACCCCAAACAAATCGCGCCCCTCACCCTTTCGGGAGATCGATTCGCGGGATTCTGGGTCGGACGACATCACGCCTCACCAAAGCGCGGCCCAATCCCAGAGTAAAGCGCCCCGACACGGCTCTGCAGCCACGCCGCTGTCCTGCCCGTAGCCCGAACCTGTGCGGGCCACCCACAAGTGACCAAAACTCACCCTCTCAGCTCAAGTCCGACGCCAACACCGAATTCGCCGCCCTCAGCGCCAATTCCTGCGCTTGCGCCACCACCCGCTCAGGCGAGGCATCGAAGCGATACGCATGGCAGCTCGAGCACGTCACCGCCCGAGACACGAGGATCGACCCACAGCCCTCGCAGATTTTGTACTGCTTGGGATTTTGGGCGATCTTCTCGGCCTGTTTGGACCGTTGGCCGTGATTTTCTTCGGGGGCGCTCATGCTTGCTTTCAGATAGCATACGTCTCAGAGGCGTCAAACTCAACCATTCGGGTCAACTCATGGAATCGTCTGAACACCCTCCACAGTCGCAGGCAGCTGTGAACGCTTGGCAGCATCCTCCGCACCCGCTTCATCCGGGAAAACCACCGTAACGGAGGTAACCGCGTCGGTGGACCAATGCTGCGATTTTGCCGCCCACTTTTTGACAAACTCCGCCACCGACTTCCGACAAGCCTCCCGGACCATGTTGATGTGCCGTTCATCTCCTGCCCGCTTCTCCAAAGAAGGCGTCAGATTCTTCTCCAACTCGTCCAGACTCTCCACCGCATTGAACCGCAGCCATCCCGCCTCGGACCGCTTCTGCATCTGATCCGTCCGAATCGCCGGAGGCTGCGATGGCCGGATCGCGGGTGCCACGACAAAGACCCGCCCTCCCTGCCTCTCGATGACCCATTCATCCGAAAGCTGGATGTGGTATCGATACACCACCGGGGTGCGAATCTCCGACACCGTCGTCCCCAAGTACACCGTGTTGTTGAACAAGGTCTTCATGTCCATCTT
>CAXBNA010000232.1:0-9389 GCA_963976915.1 uncultured Verrucomicrobiales bacterium | reverse complement strand
TGGGTCGCCGTCCGGCGCGGGAGACCCAGGAAGTGAGCACGATGTGGGTGAGGCAGGCATTGGCCTTGGGCGGGGGTGGATCCTTGGAAGGTCTTGAGGCCACGCAGGCGAAGAGCGGGGAGTGGTTGGCTCAAGCGGCACCGGGTCAGAGCACGGAGTGGTGGGCGCTGAAACTTTTGGAGGCCGATGAGTCTGAGGTCGCGAACGCGAGGAAGGAGCTCATTTCAAAGCTACGACCCGATGGCGGTTGGGGCTGGGTCACCGGGGAGGAGGGGAACGCGCTGGGGACGGGGCAGGCCATGCATGCCTTGGGTCGGACTGGCGTGAGTCTCGAAGATCCGGCCGTCCAGACGGCACTGGCCTTCTTGAAATCGACCCAAAAAGAGGACGGATCCTGGGCGGTGCCGAGCACAAGGAAAAAGGACGCGCTGAAGGTCAAGAAGACCTCGATCTACTTTGGGACTGCATGGGCGGTCTTGGGCATTCTTGCGGTGTTGCCTGAGTCCGGGGAATCCGAGTGAGCTTCGGTGCCGGAATCGAGTTGCGATTCGAGCGCGGCCCTGCTTGCAATGGCGGGTGACCGACCCGACAGTCTTCCGCTTTCCCCCAAAGCTTTTCTCCCAACCCATCCATGCCCGACTGGCTCGTTGCTCTCATTCTCGGTCTCATTGAAGGACTCACCGAGTTCATTCCCGTTTCGTCCACTGGACACCTCTTGATTGCGGAGCACTGGCTTCCTAGGCAGTCGGACTTTTTCAACATCGTCATTCAATCTGGTGCGGCTCTGGCGCTGGTGCCGCTCTTTTGGACGAAGGGCATGGCCATTGTGACGGGGTTGGGCGAGGCCAAGCACCGGGATTTTCTGATCAAGATCTTTGCCAGTTTTGTCCTCACCTGCATCGGCGGTCTGGTGCTGAAGAAGCTGGAGTACGAATTGCCGGAAACCCCCGTGCCGGTGGCGGTGGCACTCATCATTGGCGGCTTGCTCATCTATCTCGTCGAAGCACGGGCAAAGAAGCATTCCACGAGCGCAGAAATTACCTGGACGTTGGTGATGGCCTTCGCGATCGGGCAGCTTTTGGCTGCGGTGTTCCCTGGATTGTCCAGATCCGGCGGCACGATCATGCTGGCGATGTTGCTCGGTATGGCGCGTCCTGCAGCAACGGAGTTCAGCTTCATGCTCGGCGTGCCCACGCTGATGGCCGCGGGCGTGCTGAAGGGATACGACGCCTACGAAGTGGGTTTCGGGGGCGAGCGCTGGGACATGATCATCCTGGGCACGCTTTCCGCCACGATCTCGTCCTTCTTCATCGTCCGCTGGTTGATCCGCTACGTGCAGTCGCACACGTTCAATGGATTCGCCACCTATCGGATCGCCCTCGGACTCGCGGTGTTGGCACTGGCTTGGATTTGGGGTCTGTAGTCATGGTTGATTGGACGAAAGGCCACATTCGCCGCGCCATCTTCCGGACGTACCGGAGGTTGAAGCATCCGCGGCATTTGAAGCGCAGCCCCGCGTTGCGCTGGTTTGCCCAGCACTTTTTGGACAAGTACGTTTGGCGGCCGACCCAGCACACGATGTCGGGCGGCATGGGCGTTGGCGTGTTCGTCTCGGCCCAGTTGCTTCCGGGGCAAATGCCGCTGGCGATCATTCTCGCGGCCATGCTGCGCTTCAACATCCCGACAGCGGTGGCCGTTTCATGGCTGAGCAATCCGGTCACCTTTGCGCCGATCGGGCTGCTGGAGAAGAAGATTGGTGACTGGGTGCAGAGTTGGTATGGAAATCCAACCTTGGGAGCCATCGAACAGGTGGCTTCGGACAATGTCGCCAAGGGAGTCCAGTTCGCGCAGTCCATGTACCTGGGCGGCATCCTCCTCGGCCTTGCGCTGGTGCCCGTTGCGTACGTGCTGACCTGGATCACCTGGGAAGGCGTGCACCGCTGGTCGGTGAAACATCCGATTCACCTGCCTCACCGTCTGCAGAAGAAGTGACGGTTCCGATTCGCATCAGCGGGTCGAGGGGCAGGGCTCCAGTCCGAGGTCGCTGGCGGTGCGAGAGATGAGTTTCGACAGCCTCTGCCGGGCCCGAAGCAAGGCGATGAACGGAACGGTCAAAAGACCACCGATCGCCATCATGCCGATCCAATGTTGGAGTGGAAAAGGTATCAGGGCGATCCCCGCAGAAAGTATCAGCAGCAGCGCGTAGGCCCAGAGGATCTTCGGAGTCAGACGGGCGAGCAGCTTCACCCGGGTGAGGCGACCACCGTCTCGATGATACTCCGTGACCGTGAGGAGCGCCGGTGACACATCGCGATGGGGATCCAGCTCAACGTCGAAACGTCGCCAGCCGTCATCTTTCCGAAACCATGTGCCCCGGGACTGGAGGCGCTCCTGCGTGTTCGTGAGGAGGTCGTCCCGGCCACGGCCATCGGCGCTCCACCAGTTCAGCGTTCCGAGTGGGAGGGTGATCTTGCGGGGTGGTTCCGGGGCGCTTTCCCCCGATGAGGGGGCCGACGCCGCGCCGCGCGGTCGGGCTCCCAGAGCGACCGCTCCGCGAACACGAGCCCAGTCTCGGAGGACGGGCTGGGACCAGCAGAGAAACCCTTGCAACCAACGATCACGTGCCGACAGAGAGAAGGGCGGCGATGGCAGGCGGGACTGCTTCCAGCGGGCAACGCCGAGCGATGCCAGAACCACCGCCAAGGCCCCCCACCAGACTCCGGCGAGGGCGAGCAGCAGTGCGGCCGACACCCACAGGATGCCCTCCACCCAAGCCAGTACGGCGCCGCTGTCGGACGAGTAGACGCCTTGAAACAGGCCGTTGCCCTGCGCTCCGTGGTGGATGGTTCCTTCGCGAAGCGTCGGGGTGGCGAACCCGTCTCCGTAAATGCATCCGCGCCATTGGGCGCCGCCGAGCGGTCCAAAACGTTTTGGGTGGGCCTTCATCAGGAGCGCCTCGGCATGGCCGTAGCCACGCTGCTGCCGGAAGTAGGCTCGGACGGTGTTTCGGCGATGATGCCAAACCACGGCCCCGGGGGCGAAACGCAACCGCCCGCCGGTTTCACGGAGTCGCCAGCAGATGTCGACGTCGTCGCCTGCTGCGCGGAAGACCGGATCGAAGCCGCCGATCTCCAGCAGGGCCAATTTGCGAATGGCGAGGTTGCAGCCCGGCAGGTGCTCGGCCTCGACGTCGTTCAGCATGACGTGCATCGGTGCCCCCGGCGCAGCGGCGACGACGGCCTCGGTGGCATTGCGTGGGGGAGGCGGGATGTTGGGGCCTCCAGCGGCGACCCACTCGCTGCTGTCGAAGGCGTGGCTCAGATGCAGCAGCCAGTCTTCATCGATCACGCAATCGTCGTCCGTGTAGGCGATGATTTCTCCCGTGGCGGCCTCGGCCCCCACGTTTCTCGCGGCGCTCAAGCCACTGGGATCTTGACGAAGGTAGCGGACGGATGGGAAGGACTGGGCGATCTGGGGAGTGGCGTCGGTGGATCCATCGTCCACCACGATGACCTCGTAGTCGCTGTAGCGGAGGTGCTGGAGAGATGCGAGGCAGGGGCGGAGGGTGGCCGCGCCGTTTCGCGTGCAGACGACCACGGAAAAACGCGGGCCCGATTTCAACTCTCCCAAGCGAGAGGGAAGCGAGGGATGAATCTCCGCCGCAATTCGGGGCGTGCGGTCTGCGGTGACGAGTCCGAAGTGCCACCCGGTCACCATTTCGCCTCCTCGAAACCACTCGTCGGTGTAGCTGAACCAGATGCTTCCGGCGACGCCAGTCTTCAGGCAAAGCTCGCGCTGCCATCGCATCGTTTCCGCCTGGGACGCTTCGTCGTTCCCTGCCACGTCCAGCCCGAACTCCGAAATCACGAGGGGCTTGTCCCCCGCGAGATGCTGCAGTCGGCGCAGGTAGGCATCGAAGGCCCGCGGCGTTTCCAAGTAAACGTTCACGGCGAGGAAGTCGGCGTTTCGCGGCAGCAGGTACTCGGTCGAGGGATAGGTCGCGTAGCTGAAGAGCGCCCCGGGCGCGGCGGCTCGTCCGGCGTCGATCAGGCGCTCCAGAAAGGCACGCACCCGATCCGGCCCCATCCAGCGCACCAGCGTTTTTTCGATCTCGTTGCCGACGATGAAGGCGGCAAGACAGTTCCGGGCTCCAAGTCGGCTCGCGATCTCCGTGACGCGGCCAATGGCTTCGTGCTGGAGATCGGCGTTGGCGAAGAAGTCCACGTGATCCGTCCAGGGAATGCCGACCATCAGTCGAAGACCCAGCCGCTCGCAGGTGTCGAGCAGGGCGTTGGAGGGCGGGTCGTAAAGGCGGAGGGTGTTGAAGCCCCGCCTCGCGATGTCTTCCAGGTCACAGATGAGGCGTTCGTCTTCGGGAAATGGTTCCTCGCGGGAGTTTGGCTGGAAGGGGCCGTAGCTGACGCCACGCAGGAAGACCTTTCCGCCATCATCGACGAGGGCCTTGCCCTCGGCACGCAATCGCCCCCCGACCGCTGTAGCGGAGGTGGTGGTGGAAACGTGCGTTTGGGAACCCGTCATGAGGAAGCGCGAAACTCTCGCTCCAGACTAGGACGGAAACCAGTGGTTAGGCTTTCGAAAGTTTCTCAGCTTTCTGCCAGGACAGTCCGTGCAGGGCGGCCCCCATGGCGCGAAGCTTGTGCTGACGGGCTGAAGCCCGAGACTACTTTTGGGTCATCCGGAGCACCGTGCCATTCCAGTCGAGCACCAGGATTTCTCCATTGAGGTCTTCGCAGAAGGCGGTGGGTTTCACGAGAACGCTGGGCTTCTTCTTGGGATTGGCCGGGGGTTCCTGCGGGCTGGTGTAGAGGAGGGTGTTGGACTCCACCTTGTGGTCGTCGTTAAGGCGGAGCGCCCAGATCTTGCCGAGGACGAAATCGCCATACACATAGGTGCCCTTGAGGTCGGGGAGGGAGGTGCCTTTGGAGACGAGCCCGCCGGTGATGCTGAGGCCCTCGCCGTGGTTGTACTCGAAGAGAGGGGGGACGAACTCCGCGCCCTCGGGGGCGGCGTCCTCGCGCAGGTTGAAGGGGCGGCTGCCTTCGAGATAACTCCAGCCGTAGTTGCCGCCGTTGACGATCCAGTTGATCTCCTCCCAGAGATCCTGACCCACATCGGCGCACCAGAGGTGGCCGGCATCGTCAAAGTGGAGGCCCCAGGGGTTGCGGATGCCGCTGGCGTAGATCTGAGGCAGGGCGTTTACGCCGTCGGCGTACGGGTTGTCCTCGGGGATGCCGTAGCGGCCGCCGTGCCAGTCGTGCTTGTCCACATCGATGCGGAGGATCTTGCCGTTGAGGGAGGCGTTGTTTTGGGCGAGCCGGAGCTCGTCGTTGCGCTTCGAGTTGTCGCCCACGCCGATGTAGAGATAGCCATCGGGGCCGAAGAGGATATTGCCGCCATGGTGGTTCCAGTTCACCAGCGGGATTTCCAAAAGAACGCGCTCGGTGGATTCATCCGCCTTGAAGGCTCCTTCGGCGGTGCGCATCTCACTGATGACGAGCCGCTTCGGCATCTGCTGGGTGTAGCAGAGGTAAAACTTCCCGTTCTCCGCAAATTTTGGGTGGAAGGCAAAGCCGTTCAGGCCTTCCTCAAACTTGCCGTTGTCGGCCTCCATGTTGCGCCCGCTGAGGTCGAGAAACATCGCGGCTTCGCTGGCGTCCTCGTCGGACGGGAGGACCATCACTTGTCCCCGCTGCAGGGCCAGGACTTGCCGGCTGCTCTCGTCCGGCGTCGTGATCACGGCGATGGGGAACGGCGTCTCCAACTTCGTGTAGGTGGGTTCCAGGGTAACGAGGTCGGCACCTCGCGTGGCGGTGCCGATTGCGAGGGCTGCGAGGACGAGGACGGAGGGAAGGGCCTTCATGGTGAGTGGGAGACTGGCAGGAGAGGGCGCGTCCGTCAATCACCCCGAAGATCGATTCGCGAAGTCGTTGACGCGAGGCCCTGCCCGCCGTTGGTATCGGGCCTTGGGCGGTGCACCGCCGCCCGCCTGTGAATCCTCCCATCTCCCAACGTTCCCCCGCCGCTTCTGACGACTCCGAGCCAGGGGCCGTCCTGATCAGGATTTCCCAGGGGATCGCTGAGAAAGGCTGGGCTGTGGAGCCCGGGTTTTTGACCGGGGACGCCGCCCGCGCACTGACCCGGGAGTGCCGTGAGGCATGGGACATCGGTGCCTTCCGTCAGGCGGGCGTGGGCCGGGGTGAGAGGCTCGCCATTCGGGAAGACATCCGCCGGGACCACGTGATGTGGATTGAGAACGACATCCTGACACCCGCCCAGGCGGCGTGGCTGAGGCGTCTGGAAGAGCTCAGGCTCGCGCTGAATCAACACCTCTTCCTCGGCCTGTTCGACTATGAGGGGCATTTCGCCGTGTATCCAGCCGGGGCCTTTTACAAACCCCACCTCGACCGGCACCAGCAGACGCAGGATCGGCTGGTCACCGTCATCCTTTACCTCAACGAGCATTGGCACCCCGGTGACGGCGGCGAGCTCCGCCTCTGGACCACGCCCGGGGAAAAAGAAGGCCTCTGCGAGATCATCGAGCCGCGCTTCGGCACCCTCGTCGCGTTTCTGGCGGGTGACCATTGGCATGAGGTGCTCCCGGCCCATCGCGAGCGATTGAGTGTGACGGGATGGTTCCGGTGCCGCCCGTCGTGATACCGGCAGACCGGGAAGTTGGTGCATGATGGAGATCAACCCCGCGTCATGAGGTCTTGTGAAATGCCCAGAGCCTCATTCTCGTCCCAATCCCTGCCCTAATTCCCTCCGGACAAAGGCAGAGATTAGGACAAGGATCAGTAAATGGCACCCAACTCGACGGCGCTAGGGATCGCCTGAGGTGAATCGTGGGAAACGCGGACGGTTCATCCTTGCCAGGATGCTTCCGTGAACCCAGTCCATGAGCCAACGGCCAATCGCTGCGATCCCTCTGGGATCATCGGAGGATCTTCCGCACCAACTTCCCGGATGAGCCGGAGTCGTGTCTGCTGGAGTGCTTTGATTAGACGTTGACTAAGCCGGTTGCTCGTAGGAGAGATTGCCCG
The DNA here is from genome assembly GCA_963976915.1 of uncultured Verrucomicrobiales bacterium. Taxonomy (GTDB): domain Bacteria; phylum Verrucomicrobiota; class Verrucomicrobiia; order Verrucomicrobiales; family Verrucomicrobiaceae; genus CAXBNA01. The sequence goes on along the minus strand of CAXBNA010000232.1, from coordinate 2,328 downwards.
CTTCGTTCACAGGCGAAGTGTTTTCAGTGTTTGTGAAGTGCTGGAGGCAGGAACCCCCTTGGCAATGAATTTGCCCCGGTTGAGACCCTGATTTGACGACTTCCAATGACTATGAAACGAACCTCTTCTTTCACCGCTGCTTTGGCTCGCATCCGCGTCCTTTGGTCGACATTTCTCTTTGTCACGATGGGGCTGGGGTTAGCGCTGCCGGTCTCTGGATTCGAGGTCACAACCACCTTCAGTCCGCTTGTGTCTGGATCAGATCCGATGGGACTGGATGGTTCGACCTTCACGGTCACCTTCACTGTGGACGACAGCGGGGTTTACCTGAACGACGACTTGAGTTTCGGCTCGGTGATTGCCCCCATTTCCGGCGCGACGCTGACGATCTCCGGAGCCTCAGTTCCGGCCAACAACGGGACCTTTTCGCTCAACGCCAACTACTCCTTGCTGGGGGGGATCTTTGGAGCGGCCGGCCAGTTGCTGTCCCCATCGACGGCTGTGGGTGCGGTCGGCACCGCGGTGCTGGGCACGGGCACCCTGGAGGATTCGAACTGGACCTGCCCAAGGTGGTGGCAGCAGTCGTTGGCGGGTCCATTCTACCCGCGCATTTCGACGGCATTGCGCTGTCTTCCGGCACGGCGGTCGGTTTCATTGACGACGGGACCAATCCAGCAACCCTCTATGGGGTGCCATCGGGGACTCTGACGGTCGTCGGGTCAGGCGCGCCGGTGGTGCCCACCGTCACCACCGCCACGCAGAGCGGCGTCACGCACAACAGCGCCACCCTGGGGGGGGAAGTCACCGCAGACGGCGGGGCGACGGTTACGGAGCGCGGCATCGTCTGGGGCACGAGCGCGGACCCGACTACCGCCAACAACAAAGTGCAGATCGGCAGCGGCACGGGTGTGTTCAGTCAGTTGGTGACCGGTTTGCCGTCGAGCACGACCGTTCATGTGCGCGCCTATGCCATCAACAGCGCTGGCACCAGCTATGGCGGCAACATCAGCTTTGCCACCTTGCCTCCTGCCCCCACCGTGACGGCCAACACGTCAAACCTCCTCAACACCGCCACCTCGCTGACGATCACGGGCACGAACTTCAGCCCCACGCCGGGGGAGAATACCGTCGTCTTCACCCCGGAGGGCAGTGGCACCGTCACCGCCTCCACGGCCACGACACTCACCGTGACCAGTCTTTCCGGCCTTACTCTTGGAGCCTTGAATGCCGTGGTCACCACCAACGGCCAGAGCAGCGGAGCCGCCGTGCAGGTGGCCACCGTGGTCGTGCCTGTGCCAGGGGATCTCGATCCGCTCGATCTCAACCTCGTCGGCTCCGGTGTGTATGCCACTGCCGTGCAGCCGGATGGCAAGACGATCATCGGGGGCCAGTTCAGCTCGGTGTTGGGTGTGGCGCGCAACAACATCGCCCGGCTCAATGCCGACGGCACGCTGGATGCGAGCTTCAATCCCAATGCGGACGGCAGCGTCTTTAGCGTGGTGGTGCAGGTGGACGGCCAGATTCTGCTCGGCGGCCTCTTCACCAGTGTGGGCGGGACCGGGCGCAACCGCATCGCGCGGGTGGCAGCCGATGGCACGCTGGATGCGAGCTTCAATCCCAATGCGAACAGCACCGTCCGTAGCGTGGCGGTGCAGGCGGACGGCCAGATTCTGCTCGGGGGCGACTTCAACACCGTGGACGGGACCGGGCGCAACCGCATCGCGCGGGTGGCGGCCAATGGCACGCTGGATGCCGGCTTCGATCCCAATGCGAACGGCGAGGTCTATAGCGTGGCGGTGCAGGCGGACGGCCAGATTCTGCTCGGGGGCAACTTCATCACCGTGGGCGGGACCGCGCGCAACCACGTTGCCCGGGTGGCGGCCGATGGTACGCTGGATACGGGCTTTGATCCCAACGCGAATGGCAACGTCGTGAGCGTGGCGGTGCAGGCGGACGGCCAGATTTTGCTCGGGGGCAACTTCACCAGCGTGGGCGGGACCGCGCGCAACTACGTTGCCCGGGTGGCGGCCGATGGTACGCTGGATGGGGGCTTCAATCCCAATGCGAGCAGCATCGTCTATAGCGTGGCGGTGCAGGCGGACGGGCAGATTCTGTTCGGGGGCTGGTTCACCAGCGTGGGCGGGACCGCGCGCAACTACGTTGCCCGGGTGGCGGCCGATGGTACGCTGGATGGGGGCTTCAATCCCAATGCGAGCAGCATCGTCTATAGCGTGGCGGTGCAGGCGGACGGGCAGATTCTGTTCGGGGGCTGGTTCACCAGCGTGGGCGGGACCGCGCGCAACTACGTTGCCCGGGTGGCGGCCGATG
>CAXBNA010000231.1:0-9575 GCA_963976915.1 uncultured Verrucomicrobiales bacterium | reverse complement strand
TGAATGCCGCCCATCGCGTGAAAAGCGATATGCGGATGGATAAACCAATACTGTTGGGCAAAAATGAAGATGCTACGACCATCGAGAATCTCGGTCGGCCGGGGTTTCTTTATCAACCTGACCGCACTCGTAGCACTGGTTATCGCGGGGGCGATTTTCCTCAGGATCGGATTGGGAACACTCCCTGAGGACTTTGTGGACCGACTTCCGGCAATGAGTGTTGGCATCCCGCTCTGTGCGGTCGCTTGTGGAGCCATCATGGCATATACCAGGGAGCGCCAGAGAAGAACTAGCTGGCGCTACGATGGTCGAGGTGTGGAAGTGAGGAAGGACGACCGGACCGTTCGCAGCATTTCGTGGGACAATGTGAGACGAATCAAGCATCGGAAGTCTAGGGTAGTGTTACGAATCGCGGACGAGGCCTTCCCCATTTCGATATCTGGCATCCCGGCATCCGACTACAATGAGCTACTGGAGGAGTGGCGGGCACATTCCTCCAAAAAATGAGGCCCAACAAGCCGCTGGTGGCAAGCGGCGACAACGCTCTTCTTTGAATTCGGGCTTCCTTTCCGCCGCTGTCAAAGCTATTACGTTCGGCTTATGAAGAGTAGCATCACATTCGCGCTAGTTGTTTGCGCTCTTGCCGCGTTTCGGATCGTTCATCCGCGGCACACAGCCGGATCAATCACTCCTGAGGAGTTGATTGCGGGACTGGCGTTTTGGCCTGCCTTAGCTTTCTCGGCGTTCGGAGTTGTTGCTGGCCTCTATCGTCTGATCACCGATTCGGAGAACCGTGGCTTGGGTATCTTGTGGCTACTACTAGGTTCTGTCCTTCCCATCTGCGTTTCAACCAAGAAGGCGGCATTCGATGCCGCGTTTGACGAGCGGTATGCCTGGTTTGATCAGGTGTCAGGTGGTGGGGCCATCAACTTCTACATTCATCAGATTATGGTGGAGACCCCCGAAGCTATTCACTTCATTGATGACACGGAGGAGGTCACTATTTCTGGCCTTGCTGAGCGTGTTCGGCGTGACGGTCCCATTTACTACCACGATCACAGCGGCAGGAAGCGGCCTTTGCAGATGGATGGTGACAAGATTCTCAGCCCGTGGGGAGCACCGGTTCGATTCGCCGTTGATCGTAATCATGATGGCTTTATTTCTGCCGGAGGCCAGAAGGCCAGCACTCGCTACGGCTTTGCTGATCCGTTCGCATACGATCCTGGCTACAATTATGTGAGAGCCTCAGGCGTCTTTTTGAGCCTTCCTGACCCTGTTCTCTCACAGTCTGATTCGACAATGGTCACTCTCGACGACAATGACTACAATCGATTAAAAGACGGCCAAAGAATAGTGACGCAACGAGACAAACAATGAAGCCGAACAAAACGGATGCAGGCAACGGCTCGAAGGCGATCTGTCGTGTCAGCAACGTCGTCCGCTCGCCGTCGCCTGATCCGAATCGTTCGCCAGAAAAATGAAGCCCATAACTAAGATCATCGTTTCGGGTATTCTGGCCATTGTCAGTGGTCTGCTCGCATATGAAATGGTCGTTCATCCCGTATATTTGCGTTGGAGTTCGAGACATTGGGAGTTCTCGGAGGCAACGGTCGACAGCATTGAAACGCTACAGGGAAGGAACCGTAGCGTGAAGAGTTATATCTCGTATTCTTTCAGGCGGGCTGATTCCCTGTGTTCGGGCAAGGTTCTGGATCTTTACGGCGGGACTGGATCACTTGCGGGAAGCGACCTTATCGCCAAGGGGAAAGTTATTCAGGTGAGAGTGCAGCCTGAGTCTCCACATCAATCAATAGTGAGTCGAGACCTTGAATTTATACATTCCCTCATCGGTGTTGTGGCTCTATGCTTCTGTGTGCTTTTCTGCACTGCGTTTACATTTGGACTAATGAACGCAGGAAATCGATAATGAGCCTGACAAAGCGACGTAGCCAGACGACTGCTTGTCACAGATCATGCCGCGCATGCTCTGCGCCAATCAGCCGTCTGGCTAGTCTTGAGCGTTCTCACAAATCCACGACCGTCTGGAACCTCGGGGCGGTGAACTGGGGCTTGGGTTTTTTTTCTTCGAGGGCGGAGTGTTCGGCCGCGGGTGCCGGGTCTTTGACGATTGCAGTAGCTCGTTCACATTGAATTATGAGAGGCAATTTTTCGAATAGGCACACCCCACCTGTTTCGATCGGGATCAGACTCCTGTTGGGCTTCCTTCTCCCCGCGCTCATTTTTGTCGTCGGCTATCTTGATCACGCCCAACACCGTCCGCGACTCAGCGGGCCGGAGGGTGGATTTGAGCAGTATGGGTTTGCGATGGCTTCTTTGACTTATGTTGGGGTCGTCGTTCTCGTCACGTTTCTCATTGCGCTCTATCCGTTCCGAAGAATTGCGTCGCTTCTGCTGGCCACATCTTGGCCGGCTCTGATCGGCATTCTCTGCAGCCTTTCCATCCGATGAGCCTTGTGCCTGCGGCGTTCCTCACAACTCCACGACGGTCTGGAACTTCGGGGCGGTGAACTGGGTCTTCGGGTGTTTTTCTTCGAGGGCGACTTTGAGGGCCTCGGTGCGGGTGGGTTCTCCGTGGACGAGGAAGGTGCGTTGTTTGCTGCCCTGGATGCGGTCGTAGTAGGCGAGGAGTTCGTTGTGGTCGGCGTGGCCGGAGAAGGAGTCGAGGGTCTCGATCTCGGCCTGGACGGTGAATTTGTCGCCGAGGATGGAGACCTCGTCCCAGCCTTCGCGGAGTTTCCAGCCGAGGGTGTTCTGGGCGCAGTAGCCGACGAAGAGGAGGATGTTGTTGGGGTTGCCGACGTTGTTGCGGAGGTGGTGCAGGATGCGGCCGGACTCGGCCATGCCGGAGGCGGAGATGATGATGGCGGGGCCGTGGAGGTCGTTGAGGGACTTGGACTCGTTGACGCTGCGGACGAGGCGAAGGCCGTCGAAGCCGAAGGGATCGTTTTTCATGAAGACGGCTTCGCGGACGTCCTTGCGAAGGTCCTCGAGGTGGAGGCGGAAGATCTCGGTGGCGCGGACGGCGAGGGGGCTGTCGACGAAGGCGGGGATCTCGGGGAAGCAGTTCTGCTCGCGCAGCTTGTCGAGGGTGAAGAGGAGCTGCTGGGTGCGCTCGACGGCGAAGGCGGGGATGATGAGCTTGGCCTTGCGCTCGACGATGCGGTTGATGATGGCGCAGATGTGGTCGGAGGTCTCGGCGGGCATCTCGTGGTGCCGTCCGCCGTAGGTGCTTTCCATGATGACGTAGTCGATGTTCTCCGAGGGCTCGGCGGGGTCGAGGAGGTCGTTCTCGGGGCGGCCGACATCGCCGGAGAAGAGGAGGCGGGATTGGCGACCGGTCTCGCGGTCGTCGATGTCGAGGATGACCTGGGCGGAGCCGAGGATGTGACCGGCATTGATGAAGGTGAGTTTCACGCCGTCGGCGATGGGCATGGGCCGGTGGTAGCTGACGGTGACGAACTGGGAGAGGACCTCCTCGGCATCGATGCGTGAGTAGCTGGTCTCGAGGAGGGGCTCTTTCTTGCGCTTCCGGTGCTTGTTCAGCCAGCGGATGTCCTGCTCGTGGATGTGGGCGGCATCGGGGAGCATGATGCTGCAAAGATCCCGTGAGGCGGGGGTGGCGTAGATGTTGCCGGTGTAGCCGAGGCGATGGAGCTGGGGGAGATTGCCACTGTGGTCGATGTGGGCGTGGGAGAGGACGACGGCATCGAGCTTGGTGGGATCGAAGGGGAACTTGTGGTTCCGCTCAATGGAGTCGCTCCGGCGGCCCTGGTAGAGGCCGCAATCGAGGAGGATGCGCTGACCATTGACCTCGATGAGGTGCTTCGAGCCCGTCGTCGTGCCTGCGGCACCGCAAAACCGTATTTTCATGTGGCCTCAAGTTTAGGCAGAGGGGAGGGGGGATGGCTAGCTTGAGTTTTTGGGGGAGGCAGAAGACGGCAGATTTTCAGACAGCAGACAGCAGACTTGAATGACGAATGACGAATGACGAATGACGAATGACGAATGACGAATGACGAATGAATGAGGAGATGGCTGGACTGCCTTGATCCTTGTCCTAATCCTTGCCTTAATCTCCTGCGGGTGTGCTGCGGAGGCGGAGCCCGGGGTAGATGAGTGGGGTGACTGGAGCATTGGGCGTGTCGAACGGGCTGAAGCCCTGGACTACTTTTGGATCGCGCTGCCGGGGAGGAGGACGGGGATGCCGCGTGCCGAATGGCGAATGACGAATGACGAATGCAGAATTCCGACAACTGATCACTGATTACTGATTACTTGGTCACTCGACGCTGTGCGCAGCGAGAGGGCGCTTCCGGGGAGGAGGACGGGGATGCCGTGGTCGATGAGGTAGAGGCGGGTGCCGTCTTCGGTGATGAGGGCGGCGGGAGCCTTGTCCTCCGGGGTGGGGAGGGGGAATTGGGCGATCTCGGCGGCGGTGGCGATGCGGAGCGACTGCTTGGTGTCGGGGCAGCGCAGTTTGGGGAGGAGGTCGTTGAGCCAGTCCATGAGGGGATGGGGAAAGGTACGCAGCCAGGGAGGTCTTGGCTGTGTCCTTCTCAGTAGGTCGGGACCGAGGAATCGACCTTCTTCGACCAGGCGGTGATGCCTCCTTCGAGGTTCCAGACGTTGGTGTGGCCACTCTCGATGAGTTTGGTCACGGCGTGGGCACTGCGTCCGCCGAGCTTGCAGTGCACGACGACTTTTTGGTCGGAGGGGATTTCGTGAAGGCGTTTCTCCACTTCACCGAGGGGAATCAAGGTGGAGCCCTCGATGCGAGCCATCTCGTGCTCGTCGGGCTCCCGGACATCGAGGAGAAAATGAGGATCGCCTGAATCGCGCATGGCTTTCAGGTCGAGGGCGGAGAGGGTGGGGAGTTCAGGTGTTTCGGACACGCTTGGAGACAACCCGCAGAAGTCGAGGTAGTCAATCGGTTCGGTGATGGTGGGCGATTCCCCGCAAACGGGGCAGTCGGGATCTCGCCGAAGATGGAAGGTGCGGAACTTCATGCCCAGCGTTTCGACATGGAGAAGGCGACCCGTGAGGGGATCGCCAATGCCGGTGATGAGCTTGATGGCTTCGAGCGCTTGCAGGCTCCCCACGATGCCCGGGAGGACGCCGAGGACGCCGCCTTCCGCGCAGGAGGGCACGAGTCCCGGATCGGGAGGCTGCGGAGCCATGCAGCGATAGCAGGGACCGCCCAGATGAGGGGCGAAGACGGAGACCTGCCCATCGAACCGAAGGATGGAGCCGTAAACGTTTGGTTTCTTCAGCCAGACGCTGATGTCGTTGCTCAGGTAGCGCGTGGGGAAATTGTCGGTGCCGTCGATGATGACATCGTAGTTCTCGGCGATGCGCAGGGCATTGTCGGCCGTGAAGCGCTCGGGGTGGAGCTCGATCTCGACGTGGGGATTGATGCCGTGGAGGCGATCCCGAGCGGCGTCGAGCTTGGACCGTCCGAGGTCGGATTCGCCAAAGAGAACCTGGCGCTGGAGATTCGAGAGCTCGACGACATCGGGATCGACGAGACCCAGCCGACCGACGCCTGCGGCGGCGAGGTACATGGTGACCGGCGACCCCAAACCACCGGCACCAATGCAGAGGACCGAGGCATTGCGGAGTTTCTGCTGGGCTGCGCGGCCAAACTCGGGAATCGCGAGATGGCGGGCGTAGCGGCGGAGCTCGTCGGTGGTGAGGTCAGGCATGGTGCCCCTCAATCAACGGCAATCGCCGTCGATGGCAACTGTGGGAAATGCCTGCCTGAGGGACGGCGGGAATGCCATCCCTCCGTGGGCAGGTCCGTTGGTTCCGTTCAGTGGAGTTCCTTGATGCGGAGGTTCCTCCAGCGGACTTCGAAGGGGCCGGTGCCGGGCTTGATGCCGTGGACTTGGAGGCCGATCAGGCCCTTGGGATGAGACTTGTAGATCTCTTCATGGGTGAGGTCGGCCACCTTGGTGCCATTGATGAAGGTCTGGATGTTGGGGCCCTTGGCGACGATGCGGAAGTGGTTCCACTCGCCATTCTTCATGAGGCTGTGCTGGTTGATGGCCGGGTCCTTCGACGAAGGCTCCGGGGAGAGCCAGCCGAGGCCGGTGGCTTCGCCGTAGATGTAGCCGGCCTGGCCGGGGGAGGCTTCGATCTCGCACTGGGGGCCGTAGACGCGACCGGCCTTGTCGTTTTTGCCTTCACCCACGTCTTCCTTGCGGATGAGGGAGCGGATCTGGACGCCGGAGTTGAGGCCGTCGTCGTCCTTGACGTCGAACTCGAGTTCAAAGTCGCCGTACTCTTTGTCCGTGCACAGAAAGGTATTGGGGCTGCCTTCGGTGTTCTTGCCGACGATGGCGCCGTCCTCAATGCGGTAGGTGGCGACGCCACTCTGGATGCTCCAGCCGTCGAGGTTCGTTCCGTTGAAGAGGTCGACCCAGCCGTCGTCGGCGGCTTGGACGTTGATCGAGAGAAGTGCCGAGGCGGCGATGAGATGGCGAAGGGTCAGTGACATGGTTTTAGAAACGCTGAGGTTGAGAGGAAGAAAACGGATCGCCGTTCTCGATCTAGCATCCGATTTCCTCGAGCCGGTGTGTGGGGCTTTGAAGAGTGAGGCGGCGGAGCTCGCCCCGGCCTTCATCGCCAAGGCTGAAACTCCGGGGGAATGGTGGCCTCGAAACTGAGCGGGCGGAGCGTCATCGGGTGCTCGAAGGCGAGTTTCCAGGCATGGAGCATGAGCCGGGTGACCTTTGGCGATTGTTTGGCCGTGTTGGAGTAGATGGGATCCCCGAGGATCGGGCATCGGAGGGCTTCCTTCATGTGGACGCGAATCTGATGGGTGCGCCCGGTGAGGAGTCGACACTGAATGAGGGCGGAGTCTTGGAAGGCACCCGCCACCTCCCACTCGGTGATGGCGGTTTTGCCAGTGCCGTCGCGGAGGATGGTGTGGCGCTTCCGGTCGACGGGGTGACGCCCCATGGTGTTCTCGATCCGGCCGGAGTTGGCGGCAGGATGCCCCTGAACCGCCGCGAGGTAGATCTTGGTGATCCGGCGGTTGGAAAAGGCGTCCGTGAGCTGTCGGTGGGCGCGGTCGTGTTTGGCGACGACCATGCAGCCGCTGGTGTCCTTGTCGAGTCGATGGACGATGCCGGGACGGAGCTCGCCCCCGATGCCGGAGAGATCGTTGCAATGGTGGAGGAGCGCGTTGACGAGGGTGCCGTCGGGATTGCCGGCAGCGGGGTGGACGACGAGGCCGGACGGCTTGTCCAGCACAAGGATGTCCGAATCTTCATGGAGAACGGTCAAGGGGATGTCTTGAGCCTCGACGGCGACGGAAACAGCCTCCGGGACGACCAAGCGGACGACATCGCCTGCGTGGAGCGTGGCTGAGGCCTTGGGCGCTTTGTCGTTCAGGCTGACATGGCCCTCCCGGATGAGATCCTGCAGGCGGGACCGGGACATGTCCGGGACGGAGCCCTGAAGGAAGCGATCCAGCCGCTGTCCCGCTCCGTTTGCCCCGTCAATGCGCCACTCCATCGATTAAGCTGGGAGGCAAGTATAAAATGGCAACCATGTTTTCAGGAGACGGGTCAGATTGTAGGCGTATACATGCGGCGTGAGTCGAAGTCGAAAACGTGAGCAGACCTATCTGAGCACCTGCCCCCGATGCCGGGAGCAGATCGATGTCACGTCCTTGGAGCCCTTTCGCAAACTGACCTGTCCTTTCTGTGGGGCGAGTGTGCGGGTCCGGAGGCAGTTTGACCACTTCACGATCGTCAAGGAACTCGGGGAAGGCGGGATGAGCCGGGTGTTCGAGGCGGAGGACGAGAATCTCGGGCGACGGGTCGCGCTGAAGATTCTGAATCAGAAGTATGGCTCGGACGAGAAGCGGGTGAAGCAGTTCCGGCAGGAGGCGCGGATCACGGCCAATGTGAACCACGTCAACGTCATCAAGCTCTACACCACGGGTTATGACCAAGGGTACTTCTACATCGCCATGGAGGTGGTGGGCGGAGGCAGTCTGGAGCAGCGGATCAAGGAGCAGGGGACGCTGACCGAGGCGGAGGCGCTCAAGATTGCGCGCGAGGTCGCGGAGGGACTGCGCGCGGCGAATCGACTCGGTCTGGTGCACCGCGATGTGAAGCCGGCCAACATTTTGTTCACCGAAGCCGGGACGGCCAAAGTGGTGGACTTTGGTCTGGCGGTCTTTTTTGGAACTCAAGCCGATGAGTCTGGGGAGATCTGGGCAACCCCCTACTACGTGGCCCCCGAAGTCGTGCTGAAAGGCGAGGAAGACCTGCACAGCGATATCTACAGTCTGGGTGCGACCCTGTATCACGCCCTGACGGGCAAGCCGCCCCACCAGGCGGACACGAACTCTCTGGATGAGCTCAAGAAGATCAAATCCAAACGGGTGATGCTTCAGGACTCCGGGCTGCACTTCAGTCAGCGGACGACGGAGGTGGTCAACCGGATGCTGGCGCAGAACCCGGACAATCGTCCGGCCACCTACGATGAGTTGGTCGAGCAGCTTCGTTTGGCCGAAGGATTGGTCGGGCGGGTCTTGCGTCGGGTGGGACGGCGGCGGGTGAAATGGATCGTGGCAGCGGCGGCGGTGCTCGTCTTGGCCTTTGCGACGGGATGGATTGCGAGAACGACCGGTGAAAAGTCGGTGCGCTCCATCGTCTCCACGGCCGCGGCTGATCAAAGCCTTCTCACGGCCGGGGTGACGCAGAAGGCCGGACAGAAGACGGTCGCCGAACTGTTTGTTCAGGCGCGACGCTTGATGCTGGATGAGATGCGATTTGCCGAGGCCCGGCATCAGTTTGGCAAGCTGGTGACGTCCGGCGACTCACGGCAGCCGACCTTGAACTGGGCGCGCTTCAACCTGGCGCTGTGCGGACTGGTGCTCGGGAAGTCCAACGAGGCGCAGCAGCATTTTCAGGACATCGGCAAGCCCATTCCCGAAGACGACAGTGTGGTGGTCTCGGCGGGTGCACGGGCGTGTTTTTTCAAAATCAGCCAGAATCTGGGCAAGGCCCTGACCTCCGCCGAGAAGGTGGAGGATCTGGGGTATGACACCACGGATGAAGAACTCATGGGGTATCTGGCGCAGGGCCTGGCCGAATGGCACGGGGGCGATCCGATCAAGGGTGGCGACGAGCTGATGTTTTTTCTGGATCACCTGAAGGATCTGAAGGAAAGCGGAACGACGGTGACCACCAATCCGCTGGACTGGATTCAACTGTACAAGCCGATGGTCGAAGCCCGCTACGTCGGTGAGATCAAGCAACTCCGCTCCCTGGTCAGCCTGGAACCAGGGAACGATGCCAAGTCGCTGAGAGCAGCCTTGGACTCCATTCGGGAGGGGCGGAAGCAACTCACCTCGGGTGGGAACTTTGGGCCCTTGCTGGATGGTTTGGAGACGAAGTACTCGTCGGCTCTGGCAAAGCTCCGGTTGTCGGATCAGCAACATCGAATGGCCGAAGCGATCGAGCGGCGGGAGCGGGAACTGGCTCAACTCCAGGAGGTGGTGGAGGTGCTTCCAGTGCTTGTGAATGGCTATGACTATC
>CAXBNA010000230.1:0-9639 GCA_963976915.1 uncultured Verrucomicrobiales bacterium | reverse complement strand
CGAGGCGACCAATGAGGAGGCGGTTCATCTCTTCAGGGAAGGGGTTGTCCGCAATGCCCGAGCGCAGACCCGCCTCGACATGGCCGACAGGGATGTGGCGATTGAAGGCCGCGAGGCCGCCCATGAGCGCGGATGCTGTGTCCCCCTGAACGAGAACGAGATCGGGGCATTCCTGAGCAAGGACGGCGTCCAATCGCTCTTGAAGGCGGGCGCCGAGTTGATTGAGGGACTGGCCGGTGTGCATCACCTCGAGGTCGTGGTCGGGGTGAATCTGGAAGAGCTCGAAGAGAGGCGTGAGGAGGTCCGAATGCTGGCCCGTATTCACCAGCGTGACTCGAACGCCGTCCTGTCGGAGTTGCTGAATGACGGGGCCCATCTTGATCAGCTCTGGGCGCGTGCCGAGCACCACCGCGATGTGGGAGAGAGCAGGGAGGAGTGAAGAGGGAGTGAGCACTGGGCCTAAGGTAAGAAGTTTTGAAGGGTTGATCAATTAAAATATCATATAAACAATATGAATCATAATTACTGGATGAATAACCGGTTTTTGGCGACGCGGTGCTCGTGGTCGATGAGTTTTCGCTTGGAGGGGGCTTATGGGCCGTCATCGTCCTCTCAAAATCGCCCTTGGTAATCTGCCTGGCGACGTTAGGATGTGTCATGGCCCAGTACGTTGTTCAGCCCGGTGACAATCCTTCGAAGATTGCGAAGAAGTTCAAAATGAAGCTGTCCGATTTCGCGGCGATGAACCCGTCACTCACTTCCTTTGGCACTGGGGAATGGAAGGTGATCTTTCCAGGGCAGATCGTAAATGTGAACGGCGTGGTGACGGGGGTTCCAGTGGAGCGGCCCCAGCAGCCGACGGGCACGGGGTTCGGTGCTCCTCCTCCGTGGATGCAGATCGCGATCATGGAGCAGGGGGTGAGGGAATGGAAGCCTGGCGACAACCCCCGCATTCAGCAGTACCTCGCGAGTGTTGGGCTGCCCAACAAGCCGGACGAAACCGCATGGTGCGCAGCCTTCACCAACTGGTGCATTGAGCAGTCCGGCTACCGTGGGGCAAAGAGTGGCCGCGTGTCCAATTGGTGGGGCTGGGGGCGGCCCGTTGCGGCCACGTATGGGGCCATTTGCATTCTTCAGCCGCTGACGACCGATCAAGCAAGCAGCGGTCACATCGGTTTTCTTCATGCGATGGATGCAAAAAACGTGTGGCTGCTGAGCGGGAATTCCAGCAACCAGGTGCGCATTTCGGCCTATCCGAAGAAGAAACTGATTCACAATGGGCCCTATCGCTGGCCGGTGTGAGTGGATGCCGTCGGTGGTGCCAGGGCAAGGTCAATCCGCAGGTGTGACCTCGGACTCCCACCGGCGCATGTGGCGGTCGATGAAGAAGGGGCCAAAGGGGAGGAGCGCGGCGATGAAGACGGCCACGGCACGGAGGAAGGGCCAGTTGGTGGTCAATAGAACCCGAAGCAAGGCAAAGCCCAGCGCGATGAACAGCGCTCCGTGAACCCACCCTGTGATTTTGACGGCCATCGGCATGTCGGCGAAGTATTTGAGTGGCATGCCGATCCCCAGAAGGACCAGATAGGACACGCCTTCAAACAGACCGATGCGGCGAAGCAGAGAAACCGGATTCTTCATCGGGGAGGACTACGCTCAGACGAAGATGAAAGTCACTCTGGAAACACACTCGCTCAGTGAGGCTTGGATTCCGTCGGACTTGGACCCTGCAGGCGAAAGCGTGATCTCTAGAGTTGTTCGCGCCAGAGAGCGGGATGCATGAAAATCTGGTGAGGATTGCCTTCGTCCATCTTGCAGCCCGCGATCGTGTCCAGATCATCGCTTGTGTTGCAAGCGATGGAGGGGTAGAGCCATTCTTCCCCGGCGATGCACAGGCGGGGAATCAAGGCGGTGCCCGTGTGTTCGACCTCCCAGCTGAGAAGCAGCGGCTCCTCGTCGGTGAAAGCATTCATGCCGAGGGGGTTTTCGATCCAGCCAATGAGGCCAGCATCGTTCAGGGCGTCCCAGATCTCACCTGTCTCAGTATTGACTCGGACGACGAACCCTTGGATGGGTTTCGGACCGCCTTTTGTGGGGCCGACCAAGCCAAAGAGGACATGTCCGGGGCAGGATTCCGGGACAATGTCCAACTGGAAACCAAAGCGGATTTTGACGTCCGGTATGGTGATCCGTCCATACGTGATGAGATCGTGCGACTGGAAAGTGCGCGCGCTGGCGGCGATTGTAGCGGCTGGTTCCATAGCTATATATTTTTGATAATTAACGACAGTTAATTAAACCACTATAATTTTAGAATATCAAAGTTATTTTTGATACTTTTTGTATTCACGGGTGATTATTTTGAGTTTTTGGAGAGCAGCCAGTGGCCAGAGACAGTTTGAAAGACGCTGCGGTGTGGGGCTGCAAGCCCACAAGCGTAAAGGGTGCCAGCTTTGGACCCGGGGCGGGGCCGACAGGACATCCCTTGGCCAGCCCCGCTGTGGTTGGGCGGTGCTGCGGTCGGGCGATGAGGGGAAGCGGCAGGTACTTGGGGTTGCTGAGAATTCGGGACATGTGTGGGGAAGTCATGACCGGGGCCACACGCGCTGATTCTGGTGCTTGGATGTTTGGCAGTCATGAATGGGGTTCATTTTCCCGAGTTGATGACACTCGCGCATTTGAGCGCTGGACATTGGAGAGTGACTGTGAAAATTTCGACGCTGTTGGGCGGGCTTGTTTTCCCGCCGAGCTCACCTTGGTTTTGAAAACTCATATCTCCCGCTGTGGCACTGATTGAACCTACTCATTGCAACGAAGCAGATCTGACGGACGCTTTCCGAGATCAGTTCCTCGGGACGCTGCGATGCATGGTGCGGGCGCGCGAATTGGAGGACCGCTTGGGGAAGCTGTATCGCTCGGGAGGTCGAATCGTTGGCGGGGTTTATCTTGGCAAAGGGCAGGAAGCGTTTAGCGCCGCGGCGGCTGCTCATTTGATCCCTGGTAAGGATGTGTATGGTCCCTTGATTCGAGACCAAGCGGGTCGCACCATCTTTGGTGAGCCCATGGTGGACTGCCTGCGCACCTACTTTGGAACAGTGACCGGGCCCATGCGGGGGCGGGACGGCAACATCCACCGGGGGCGGCCAAAGGAGGGTACCATTGCGATGATCAGTCACTTGGGTAGTGCGTTTTCTGTGGTGTCCGGGATGCTCTTCGCGCGGCGGGTGCAGGGGAGGCTGGGTGATTCGGTGGGGCTCACCAGTATCGGGGATGGGGGTACCTCGACGGGTGCTTTTCACGAGGCCTTGAACATGGCGGCGATTGAGAAACTCCCGGTCATCGTCGGCGTGGCGAACAACCAATTTGCCTACTCGACTCCGACCAAGCGTCAGTTCGCATGCGAGGATTTGGTCGACCGGGCGATGGGCTATGGAGTCAAGGGCTACTCGGTGGATGGAACCGATCTCGCGGCTTGCTTGATGGCCTTTCGCGAGGCTTTCAAATCCGCCCGCAGTGGAGGTGGACCCCAGATGGTCGTGGGACGACTTTTGCGCTTGGCGGGCCATGGTGAGCACGACGACTCGTCCTACATTCCTGAAACCGTGAAACATGGGAAGTACGGGAAGGACTGCATTGAGCGCTCGGAATCATTTGCCCTGGAGCATGGCTGGATGGAGAAGAATGAAATGGAGGATTGGAGGAAGGAAG
Source organism: uncultured Verrucomicrobiales bacterium (assembly GCA_963976915.1). GTDB lineage: Bacteria > Verrucomicrobiota > Verrucomicrobiia > Verrucomicrobiales > Verrucomicrobiaceae > CAXBNA01. Next base: position 5,931 of record CAXBNA010000230.1, on the reverse strand, counting down.
CACGCAAGGAGGTGGAGGCGGCACAGAACAAGGCGGGGAGCGAACCACCCCCGGATCCTTTTCGCGAGTCGTGGTCGTGTCTGTCCTCTCCGGGGCTTTCGGAACTTTACGGCGCATGAGCATCACGTATTTGGAAGCGATTCGCGAGGCTCAGTATGAAGCACTCCGGACGAGGCCGGAGGTCTTCCTCTACGGTCAGGATATCGACACCTTCGGTGGAGCCTTCAAGGCGACGAAGGGTTTGGGGCGGGAGTTTCCAGGGCGGGTCTTTGATGCGCCGATCAGTGAGGATGCGATGATCGGGATGGCAGTAGGCGCCGCGATCGAGGGGGCGAGGCCCATCATTGAGATGCAATTCGCGGACTTTTCGTCGGTGGGATTCAATCAAATCGTCAACCAAGCGGCGACGTTGTACTGGCGGACCGATGTGTCTTGCCCAATCACCATTCGACTCCCGTCGGGAGGAACGCCGGGCAGTGGACCTTTCCACAGCCAGTCGATGGAATCGATCTACGCCCACTATCCCGGGCTGGTGATCCTGACGCCAGCAACGGTCCAAGATGCGTACTGGATGCTGTTGGAGAGCGTGGATCTGGATGACCCCGTCATCTTTTGCGAGCACAAGTTTCTGTACTACCACCTTAAGGCCGAGAGCTTGGGCGATGCCCCAGCTCCCGTGGGCAAGGCGCGGATTGCGCGGCCAGGCCGGGACGCGACGGTGGTGACGTACAGCGCAATGGTCCATGAGGCCCTTGGTGCCGCCGAGGAGTTGCATCTCGATGGGTATCAGATCGAGGTCGTCGACCTTCGTTCGATCAAGCCAATGGATACCGACACCATTCTGGCATCCGTCGCGAGAACCGGGCACTTGCTGGCGGTGGGCGAGGCATTCCCGTGGGGAGGCGTGACGGCTGAGGTGGTCTCACGCGTGGTTCAGGAAGGGTTTCACCTGCTCGACGCGCCGCCGATGCGTTTGAATTCGCGAGATACGCCCGTTCCATACCACCCGAACCTCTGGAAAACTCATCGCCCGACCGTTTCATCCATCGCTTCGGCCCTGCGCAAGCTTCTCGGCTACTGACCTTCAATTCGATTCCGTTACCGATCCCATGCCCATCATTCCCATCGTCATGCCGCAACTGGGCGAGTCCATCGCCGAGGCGACCATTGTCAGTCTCTTGGTGGAGCCGGGCAGTCGCGTGGAAGCGGGGGATGAGATCTTTGAGGTGGAGACCAACAAAGCCTCCATGGCTGTGACCTCGCCCTGTGCCGGCTTGGTGGAGGAACTGTCGGCGAAGGTGCAGACGAGCTATGCGGTGGGATCGCATCTTGGAAAGCTGCGGGTGACGGAAGAGGATGCGGAGTCCATGGGCCACACCGAGCCGGAGGAGGTGCACAAGGAAGTGCCCGACAAGATGCCGTCGCCGGACTCGCTTCATTTCAAGATCAACGAGGATGACATGATTGGCAGCTCGCAGCCGAAAGTGGAGCCCGTTGTGGGTGGGCTGCCGGTTCCTGCGGGCGCGGCCGGTGCGAGTTACATTTCTCCGAGAATGCGGGCAAGGATGCTCGAATTGGGGTTGAACGCGTCTGACCTCTCAGGGGTGGCGGGGACGGGTGCAGGCGGTCGCGTCACGGTGGAGGATTTTGAGGCGTTTCTCCGGGGAATCGAGCAGCATCGGATGACGCCTGCGTCGCCGATGCGAATTGCCGTAGCAGACTCGATGCGCCGTAGCTGGAGTCGTCCCTTGGCGACGGTGGGGCGCTCGGTCATGCTGGACGCGTTGCTGGCGCATCGAAAAAAGGCCGACCCCAAACCCGGGCCGGCGTTGTATGCGATTCGGGCTCTGGCGTTGGCGCTCGCCGAGGATACCGCGGTTGCGGGTCGATTGATCGGCAGTCGCATCGTTCATCCGCGTGCGATCGACATCGGTTTTGCCGTCGAAGTGAAGGACGGAGTGTTGGTGCCGGTGATTCGCGAGGTGGACAAGACGCCCTTGAGCAAGCTCGTCGACAACTACTCGAACCTCGTCGAGTTGGCGAGGGCGCGTCGTCTTCCGAGCGACATGAACCGTCCAGGCATTGCGACTGTGACGAATTTCGGAACCTTTGGGATTGTGTGGGCCACGCCGATTCCACTTCCGGAACAGAACCTCGTGTTGGGACTCGGAGCGGGTCGAAAGGCTCCCGTGTGGAGTGACGAGGTCGGGCAGTTCATTCCAGTGACTGAGGCGGAGCTGACCTTGAGCTTTGACCATCGGGTGCTGGATGGCGGCGCGGCGGGACGGCTGCTCGCGCGCATCTCGGATCTCCTTCAGAAACCCGAGCTGCTCTAGTGCAGCCCGCCAAGCAGATTGCAAATAGTGGAGTGTTGAGCTGGAAAGTTAGCCGCTGGGCGGTGAACTCGAGGAGCGATGGCCCTTTTGACTGATTTCTGCGTTGCGCGTCGGTCACGAATGTTGATTCGCTCCCTCCTTACGCCTTGAACTCAGCCAAAATCTCTCATCGATTCTTCACAATCTGCTTGGCGGACTACACTAGCGGATAGTACGTGGTTGGGCGTTGCGCCCGAGGGCGACGTCGCTTTGTTGGCATGGAATGGCGCGCATCCCACAGGAGACTCTGGAGCAGATCCTTTCCGCGACGAACATCGTGGATTTGGTGGGGCGGTACGTGAAGCTGCGACGGGCGGGTTCGAACTATGTCGGGCTTTGTCCCTTCCACACGGAGAAGTCGCCGTCGTTCAACGTGAGTCCCTCGCGAAACTCCTACCACTGTTTCGGCTGTGGCGCGGGCGGGAATGCCTTCCGGTTTTTGATGGAGCATGACGGCCTTCAGTTCATGGAGGCGGTGAAACGTCTGGGAGATGCGGCAGGCATTCGAATCCAGGAGGAGGTGTGGGACGCAAACGCGGAGCGCGACGCGAAGATGCGGAGTGCATTGATGAAGGTGCAGCGAGAGATCGCGGCTTGGTTTCACCAGTTGCTGATGAGGCACCCCGTGGCCGATGTGGCCAGGCAGTACTTGAAAGCGCGCGGGGTGAGTGCGGACGTGGCCAAGCGATGGAAACTTGGGTTTGCGCCGGGGCAGGGTGGCCTGCTGCGAGAATGGATGGAGAAACACAGATTTTCCGAGGAGGTGATGATCGAGGCTGGCATTCTTGCGATGTCGGAGGATGAGGGTGGCAGCAGCGTGTATCCCCGATTTCGCCAGCGGTTGATGTTTCCGATCAACAACGATCAGGGCGAAGTCATCGCGTTCAGTGGCCGTTTGTTGGACCCGAACGCCAAGGCTGCCAAGTATCTGAACTCACCCGAGACGCCCATTTTCAACAAGGGGCGGGTGCTGTTTGGGTTCGACCAATCGCGTCGAGCCATCCTAAAATCATCGCAAGCTCTCGTGTGCGAAGGCCAGATGGACCTTATCACGCTGTTTGAGGCGGGCTTTCAAAACGTGGTGGCTCCTTTGGGAACGGCCTTTTCGGAGGCACATGCGAGGACGCTCAAGCGGCATGCGGACGAAGTGGTGCTGTGCTTTGACTCGGACAATGCGGGGATCAAGGCGGCGGAACGTGCGTTTCGGATTTTGGCTCCTGTTGGGCTTGGTGTTCGGATGGCGGCCCTGCCTCAGGGGGAGGATCCCGACTCGCTGATTCGCGGGCAGGGGACAGAGGCTTTTGAGGCGTTGCTTGGATCTGCGGAGGAGTTTCTGGACTACCAATTGGGACTTTTTGACCGGAGAACCAAGCGCGGTTCGCGGGATCGGGCGGCCTTTGTGGATTTGGTCGCGGAAAACATTCGTTTTCTGGAGAATCCGGTGGCCCAGGAAGAGGCGATCCAGCAACTGGCACTCCGACTCGATGTGCCAGTGGAGACGATTCGGGCACGAATGCGTGCGGGGGTGCGTCCCCGGGCTTACGAGTCGCGGGATCAGGATGGGGAGCCGGAGAAGAAGGTGACGGGCAAACAGTTGCTGAGTCGCCAGAGTCCCGGTGCATTGATGCTTTGCCAGATGGCCTTGGCAGATGCTCAGGTCCTTGCGTGGCTGCGTGCGGAAATCACTGCGGGGTTTTTGGATGACGTTCCGGGCTCCAGCCTGCTCGCCTTGGTCATTGGGGGGGATTTTGATCCGTTGGATGATCACTCCCGAGGTGCGTTTTTGGCGTCGCTTGAGCCTGATGAGGAAGCTGCCGTCACGGACCTCTTGTTTCGTCCGGCTCCCCCGGGGAGAATGCCTGAGGCCCAACAAGCGTTGGCTGGCCTTCGCGTCATCCGCCTGAGGGGCCTGCGGCAGAGGATGCAGGCGCGGTTGAAGGATCCGGATCTGAGCGCCGAAGAGGCGGGGGTGATTCAGCAGCAAATCCTGAGCCTCCACCAGGAGCTGCGATCCGCTGAGTTGGCTCTTAGGGCACCCTCAGACGACGTCGGTACCTTTGCAGAATGAGTCTCAAGAATGCCTTGACCCTTTCGGTCGCTTTCGGATAGTGCGACTCCTCGCCGCACACACCGTCCTTGTGCGACTCGCCAACCGCCGGACAGATGGCTGCATCCAAAAAAAAACCTTCAGGCAAAGCCACCCCCAAAGAAAAATCTCCCGCGCCTCAACCGGTTCCGATTGCCCCTGCGGCAGGCGAACCCGTGAAGCGGAAGAGGGGAAGGCCGCGTCGTGATGAAGTGAGGCCGGCACCGGTCGTGCCCCTGGGTCCTGATGGACAGCCGATCAAGCGTCGTCGTGGAAGGCCGCCAAAGAGTGCTTCCACGCCCGCCAAGCCGGAGACGGTTCATGATGACATCAACGACCCGACCATTCAGGCTCGCCTGCGGGCGCTGATTCGCACCGCGAAGGAGCAGGACCATCTGACCTGGGATGATGTCAACGAGGCGCTGCCCGCAGGGGTGGTGACGGTCGACTTGATGGACGAGATCATTTCTCGACTCAAGACGATGGAGATTCGCATCGTCGACGACTCCGAGCTTGAAGGCCCCGCGCCGAAAAAGGCGGCACCCACAGCCGCTGCCGCATCCGCCGAGAGTCGGAATCTGGCCAAGCTCGACATGCTCGACGATCCGGTCCGCATGTATTTGAAGCAAATGGGGCAGGTGCCGCTGCTGACACGGGAGCAGGAGATTCAGATATCAAAGCGGATCGAGAAGGCGGAGAACTCACTTCAGAACCTGCTTCAACGGACAGGGTTTGTGGGGCTGTCCTACATTGAGTTTGCCCAAAGCCTCGCCGATGGGATGGAGCGTTTTGACCGCATCGTGATCGACAAGAAGAGCGATGACCGGCCGGGCTACTTCAAGAAGTTGGGCCCCTTGATTGAGCAGGCGCGCAATGCCCATGCCTCATGTGAAGCGTTGTTTGCCGTTGCCCTCAAGGCACCGGTGAAGAAAAGGGCGGCAGCCGTTGAGAAGTTTGAGGCGGAGCGCCATGCGTTTTTCAAGCTTTGCGGCAAGTTTTTCTTCAAGCAGAAGCTCAACGAGGATTTTGTGGCCTTGCTTCAAAAGCGACTTGAAGAGTTGGATCGATTGGATCGCGACTCGAAAAAGCATCCCAAGAACGAAGTGGCTGCTGAAGCGTTGGAGCAATTCGTGGGACAGGCGTGGGTTTCCGTGGCCGACTTTCGGGAGATGATGAAGGAGGCGCATGAGTGTGTCGCTGCGTCGACCAAGGCCAAGACAGAAATGATCGAGGCCAACCTGCGACTGGTCATTTCCATTGCCAAAAAGTACACCAACCGCGGGCTTTCCTTCCTCGACCTGATTCAAGAGGGGAACATGGGCCTCATGCGCGCCGTGGAGAAATTTGAGTATCGGCGCGGTTACAAATTTTCGACCTATGCAACTTGGTGGATTCGCCAGGCGGTGACCCGCTCCATTGCGGATCAAGCGCGGACGATTCGGATTCCGGTGCACATGATCGAGACGATCA